>DASTVO010000078.1:0-4260 GCA_035759075.1 Actinomycetes bacterium | reverse complement strand
ACCCACCGTCCACCACCACTGCGGCGACCACCGGGCCAGCCCGACCACCAGGAACAGGACGGCGAGGGTCAGCACCAGCCCGACCCCGTAGGCCTTGGCCAGATCGACCGCCCACACCCCCCACGACCGCGTCGACAGGTCGTAGCGCCGCCGCACCGACTCCGTCCAGGCGTCCCACGGCAGCACGAGCAGCCGACCCAGCAGGGTGACCGCCACCGTGCCCAGCAGCACCCGCCACACCCAGCCACCGCCCAGCGGCGCGGCCACCCGCTCGATGATCCGGGCGCCCAGGGGCGAGAAGCCCAGCACCGCCGCGAAGAGCAGCGACAAGCCCAACGACACGTACGCGGGAGGGCGCACGGCTGCGTGGAAGGCGTCCTCCCGGGCCAGCTGCGCGGCGGTGAAGTCCCGCGCCGGGTCCGCGGGGACCGCCTCGACCCCGCCGAGAGGCAGCGGCCGCCACGGCGTGAGCACCGCGACCAGCACGACGAGCAGCACAGCCAGCCCGACGGTCGTCCCGACCAGCGCCGCCCGACTACTCATCGGGCCAGTCGGGTGCAGAGCCCGGGGCGTCGAGGCCGTCCGCAATCACGGCCTCCCACACCTGCGCTTCGCCGGAGTTCTCCCATTCCTCCCAGGCGTCGAGGTACGCCTCTTCCAGCTCGGAGAGTTTCCGACTGCTCATTCGGCCGCCTTGTCGGCGAGATACCTCCGCCAGTCCCTGGTCAGCTTCCGGGCGCCGACCCCCAGCACGTCGGCGGTCTCCTCGGGCCAGCCCGGCCCGGCGCTGTCGGCCATCGCCTCGTAGAACCGGACCAGCCGCTTCTCACCGTACGTCTCGGCGATCATCCGGCAGGCCAGCCACGCCCCCTCGTACGCGGCGGCCACGTCGCCCTCGCCGGCGTCGAAGTCCGTCTCGTCCGGCAGCTCCCGCGGCCCGTTTCCGTCGCGCACGTCGTCCAGCACGTCACTGGCCACGATCGTCGTCGGCACCGGTGTCGCGGCGTAGGCCACGTAGTCGGCGAAGCCCTCGGAGAGCCAGATCGGCACCGGCTGGACGCTGGTGGCCCGGGTCGCGACGTGGGTCATCTCGTGGCTGAGCACCACCCGGCGGCCCAGCGACCCCAGCGTGTCGAACGCCGCCGGGTTGATCACGATCCGGTTGCCGCGGGACAGCCCCTCCTCGAACGAGCCGGTGGTGACCGCGGCGATCTGGGCGAGCCCCTTGCCGTCGCTGCCGATCAGCGCGGCCATGTCCTTCTGGGTCCGCGGCAGCACGACCAGCGCCGCCCTCGCCCACTCGGCCTGCCACACCTCGTCGACGTCCTCCACGGCCATGTCGGCCTCGTCGGCCAGCCGTTGCATCTCCCGGCGGTCAGCCCCCCGGGTGTCCCCGACCACCAGGCTGCGCTCGCCGCGGACCGCCCGGACCGGGCCCAGGTCCCACACGTCGCGCTGGGTGTCGAGGCCGCTCTCGCTGCCGTCGGTGTCCCCCGCCAGCAGCCACCGGCCGCCGCGCGGGACCACGGTGAGGTACTGCTCCCGGTCGGTCACCGTCGCGGTGCCGTCGAGCTGGTAGGTCAGCCGCACCCGAACGATCGCCGACTCCTCCGGCAGCTGTGCGGCCCGCTCGTCGGACAGCGGCGGCCCCTCCCCGACCAGCTGGTAGCTCCACTCCGCGACCGGCACCTCCTGCAGCCGCTCGAACAGCGTGGACTGTGCCTGCAGGAACTCCACGTGCAGGGGGTCGACGGTGTCCAGGAACGCCGACCGGTCCCCGGCCTCGACGGCATCGGCGCGCGCGAGCAGCAGCGCCTCGACCGCCTCGGCCCGGGTCGGCTCGGCCGGAGCGGACGGTGACCCGGTGGACGGACCCGGGCCGCCGGACGGCGAGGTGACCGGCCCACCGCGGGAGCCGTCGTCCGGACCGGCACCCGGGAGACCGGCCCAGACCAGCGCCGCCCCGCCGAGAATCAGCACCGCGACGACGCCCGCGAGCGCCGTCAGCAGCCTGCTGTGCCGCTCGCTCCCGGCGCTGCGCTCGGCCTCGGCGGCGAGCGGCGGGGAGTCGGGTGACACCACGCCAGCCTATGGCTCACCCGTCAGGCGGGCCGACGCTCGACGCCCGACGCGCTCAGACGGCTTCGGCCGCCGGGTCGTCGCGGCTGTGGTGCACCACCTCGACCGGCACCACCAGCCGCAGCGGTGGCACCAGCCCGGAGTCGGCCAACGCCTCCAGCGCGGCGCTCTCGCCGTCGTCGAACTCGGCCGGGGGCGCGCCGAGCAGGGCGGTGACGACGCAGTCGCCGCACGCCAGACCCCGGACCTCACAGCTGTCGCAGTCGATGATCACGTCGTACCTCCTCGTGCCGGGTCGAGCTTCTGGCGAGGACGCTAGGGAGGGGGTCGGACACAACCCCGGGCGCAGCCGTGGACAGCCGGGCCGCGCGGGAGGACAGCCGGTCAGCCGCGGTCGAGCCGGCGGACCAGGGCGGTGGCCGAGACCGGCCGCGCCCCGGCGCGGCGCACCCCGTCGGCGACCTCCCGGTCGGAGGACACCACGACCACCGGCCGGCCGGCCGGCTCGGCCCGCACCAGCCGGCGGATCAGCTCGTCGGCGATCTCGTCCGGCCGGCTGAACAGGACGCGCACCCCGCGGGCGCTCACCGCCGGCACCCGGCCGTGCACGGTCGAGCCGTCGAAGCAGCAGGTCACCTCGGCGCCGGTGCGCGCCGCGAGGGCCGCCAGGCCGGTAACCAGCCGGGTCCGCTGGGTCTCCAGCGGCAGGTCCGGGAACCCGGTCTTGGTCACGTTGTAGCCGTCCACCACGAGATGGGCCTTCGGCAGCGCGAGCAGCTGGTCGAGCAGCGCCGGGTCGTCACTGAGCAGGGCCCGTTCCGGCGCGGCCTCGAGCTCGTCCCCCGGCCGCGCGGCGTCCACGAGGTCCGCCGGGTGCTCCGCAGCCGGCGGCAGGGCGAGCTCCCGGCGCAGCCCCGCGGCCGCGGCCACGACCGTGTCCAGCAGCAGCCGCAGCCGGGTGTCCTCGAGGCTGCGGCCTTCCCGGACCGCCTGGCGCGCGGCGTCCAGCGCCGCCTCGGCCTCGGCCTGCCGGGAGCGGGCCCGGCCGGCCTCGACCTCGGCCGCGGCGACGGCGTCGGCCGCCTCGGCCCGGGCGGCCTGCGCCGACTCCTCGGCGGCGGCGGCCGCGCGCTCGGCCCGCCGCCGGGCGCCCTTCTCCTCGCGCAGCTCCTTGGCCACGGCCGCCGTCTCGGCCCGCGCGGACTCCACGGCAGCGCGCACGGCCGCCAGCTCCTTCTCGGCCTCGGCCCGGAGCCCCGCCAGCTCGGCCTGCAGCCGCTCCAGCTCGCCGGTCGCCCGGGCGGCGTGCTCGTGGGCGCCGGCCCGTTCGAGCTCGGCTGCCGCGGCGGCGACGAGCGCGGCCCATCCCCGCGTACGGCCGAGGTAGGCGATCGCGGCCACCTCGACCGGGTCCGCCGCCGCCGGTGGCTGCCCGTCCACCAGCGCCTCGGCCAGGTCGGGAGCCGCCTCGCGGGCCCGGGCGAAGGTCTGCTGCCGGAACAGCACGTCCCGCTCGACGGCCGCCGCGAGCGGGGTCGCGGCCCGGCGGGCCCGCTGGGCGGGTGCCCAGCTGCGGAACGCCTTCAGCATCGGGGGCACCTCGTCGTCGGCCAGCGACCCGAGCGTGTCCGAGGCCAGGGCGACCACCCGCAGCCGGACCGGCTCCGGCAGCGGCCCCTCCCAGCCGGGCTCGTCGCTCATCCGCCCTCGGCGGGGTCGCCGGTCTCCGCGGGACGTGGGACCAGCTCGACGGTGTCCACCCCGTCGCACCATCGGCACCGGACGGACTCCACGTGCTCCTCGAGCACCTCCCGCTCCTCGACGGCGGACTCCCCGGCCAGGTCGACGTGCACGAACTCCCGCGTCCGCGCGGAGCGGGTGACGTCGAAGCGGGTCAGGTTGCCGCACTGGCGGCAGCGCCAGCGGGTCGTCGGTGAGGGCAGCGGCGCAGTCACGAGGCGTGAGCCTACGTCGACGGGCATCCCGGGATCAGTCCCAATCCGCGGACTCCCCCGCTCCGGATGCAAGTCGGACCGCGCCGGAGTGACACAGGTCACCCCGGGCCCCGACACCCCCTTGGGAGGGAACCATGTCTCAGTCGAGACGAGCCCCCCGGGCGCGCGCGACTGCGCTGCTCGGCGTGGGAACGCTGCTCGTGGGCGGAGGCCTCGCCGGCCTCGC
>DASTVO010000077.1:0-7023 GCA_035759075.1 Actinomycetes bacterium | reverse complement strand
CACCCCGGCCCTGCGCGAGTGGTACACGGAGGGCGACGAGGAGGAGCTGGAGTACGTCGCGACGCTCGCCGCCGCCCGGGCGTCCCTGCGCCGGCTGGCCGGCGGCGACGAGACCCGCCGGGTGGTCCTCGCCGCCGACGTCGCGGACGCGGCGGCCCGACCGGCCCCGGACGTCGACCGCGCCGCGGTCCGGCTGGCCGAGCCGGTGACGATGTCGCAGGTGGTGTCCGCGCTGGTCGACGACCCCTCGGCCGGCGCCGACGTCCGGGCCGCGGTGGTCGCCCTGCCGGGCGCCGAGGCGGGCGACGACGACGCGGAGTTCACCGTGGCGGCCGTCGAGGACCACGAGCTCGGCTGGTACGCGGCGCAGGAGCTGGCGGCCCTGGTGGCGCTCGAGTCCTGAGATGGCACCATGACCGTCATGGACGCTGTCACGCAGGTTCCCGCCCCCGTCAACGAGCCGGTCCGGCAGTACGCCCCGGGCTCCGCCGAGCGCGCCGAGCTGGAGCAGACGCTCAAGAAGTGCGCCAGCGAGCCGCGCGAGCTCACCATGACCATCGGTGGTGAGAGGCGCTTCGGCGGCGGCGAGGAGATCGACGTCGTCCAGCCGCACAACCGGCACCACGTGCTCGGCACGATGCGCGGCGCCACGCATGAGGACGCCCGCGCCGCGGTGGACGCGGCCCTGGCGGCCGCGCCGGCGTGGCGGGCGATGTCGTTCGACGACCGGGCCGCGGTGCTGCTGCGGGCGGCCGACCTGCTCGCCGGCCCGTGGCGCGCGACGCTGAACGCCGCGACCATGCTCGGACAGTCGAAGACGGCGATCCAGGCCGAGATCGACTCTGCCTGCGAGCTCATCGACTTCTGGCGCTTCAACGTCGCCTTCGCCCGGCAGATCCTCGCCGAGCAGCCGGTGTCCTCGCCCGGCGTCTGGAACCGCAGCGACCACCGGCCGTTGGAGGGGTTCGTCTACGCGATCACGCCCTTCAACTTCACTGCCATCGCCGGCAACCTGCCGACCGCGCCCGCGCTGATGGGCAACACCGTGGTCTGGAAGCCGGCCCCGACCCAGCAGTACGCGGCGCACCTGATCATGTTGCTGCTCGAGGAGGCCGGTCTGCCCCCCGGCGTCATCAACATGGTGACCGGGCACGGCAAGACGGTCTCCGACGTCGCGATGGTCGACCCGCACCTCGCCGGGATCCACTTCACCGGGTCGACAGCGGTGTTCCAGTCGCTGTGGAAGCAGGTCGGCGACAACATCTCGCGGTACCGCTCCTACCCGCGCATCGTCGGCGAGACGGGCGGCAAGGACTTCGTCGTCGCGCACCCGTCGGCGGACCTGGAGGTGCTGCGGACAGCACTCGTCCGCGGGGCGTTCGAGTACCAGGGGCAGAAGTGCTCAGCGGCCTCCCGCGCGTACGTGCCCCGGTCCCTGTGGGGGCGGCTGCGGGACGACCTCGCGAGCCTGACCGAGTCGCTTCCGATGGGCGACGTGACCGACCTGTCGAACTTCATGGGCGCGGTCATCGACGACCGGGCCTTCGCCAAGCACAAGGCGGCGCTGGAGCGGGCGAAGTCCGACGACTCCATCACGGTGGTCGCGGGTGGCACCTGCGACGACAGCGAGGGGTGGTTCGTGCGGCCGACCGTGCTCGAGTCGACCGACCCGGACAACGAGATCTTCACGACGGAGTACTTCGGCCCGATCCTCGGCGTGCACGTCTACGACGACGAGGACTACGACGCGATGCTGGCCCAGATGGAGTCGGTGGCGCCGTACGCGCTGACCGGGTCGATCATCGCCCAGGACCGCGCGGCCGTCGCGCACGCCCAGGACTTCCTGCGCTTCGCGGCCGGCAACTTCTACGTCAACGACAAGCCGACCGGTGCGGTCGTCGGCCAGCAGCCCTTCGGCGGCGGGCGGGCCAGCGGGACGAACGACAAGGCCGGCGCCGCGCAGAACCTGATGCGCTGGACCAGCACCCGCTCCATCAAGGAGACGCTGGTCCCGCCGACCGACCACCGCTACCCCCACATGGGCTGACGGTCCACAGGCCTGGGCAGCGCAGGCGACACGGGTGCGCACCCGTGTCATAGTCGGCCGAGGAGGTGGCCGTGACCGACGCCCAGGGCTGGACGCTGCTCGCACTGGTGGGCGTGCTGCTCAGCGTGATCGGCGGACTGGTCGTCAACCAGTTCCACCTGCTCCGCGGCTACCTCGACGCCCGGTTCACCGGCCTCGAGGCGTCGATCGACGCCCGCTTCTCGGGACTGGAGGGCTCCATCGACGCCCGGTTCGACGGGGTGACCCAGCGGCTGGAGCACCTCGACCGTGACGTCCAGGCGCTCACCCGCGACCGCTTCGGGCGCCACTGACATCTCGGACGCGTGATCGACAACCGTCATGATCTCCACGAGCGTGCTCAGGAAAGCGGTCGACTGCGTTCCTGAGCACGGACATCGCGATCATGACCGGTGTGCGCGAGCCGCCGCAGCCAGCGGTGACCCGTCGTCGCGAAGGGTTCGGCGCCCGCTGCGATCTCGGTGATCACGTCGTCCGCGCTGCGCCGGGCGAGCTCGACGATCTCGCGGGGGTAGCGCAGGGACACCTGGTGCGCGGCGAACTCGTCCTCGTCGTCGACGAACAGGCTTCCGTCCCGGAGCAGGACGACGTCGAGGTCCAGGTCCACCAGTCCGACCCGGAATCCGTCCCAGACCGGCGGCGTGGTCATGTCCACGAACACCGACACCTGGTTCTCGTGCCCGTCGTAGAACGACGCTGACCAGGGTCGGTCGTCGGGGAACAGGGTCACCCAGTCGATCGCCGAGACGAAGCCGCCGCCCGGATGGGCCAGTCGGGTGCCGGCGCGCCCGCCGCCCCAGTGGCCGTGGGTGTCCACGCCGAGGTAGGTGAGCGGGTACTCGTAGTGGGCGCCGCCGCCCCACTTGGTGAAGCGCACCTCGACCTGGTCCCCGGGTCGCCGCGCCACGACGTCGAACGTACCGTGCCCACGCCTTGAAGATCCTCATCCTCGTGCCCAGGAACGTAGTCGACTGCCTTCCCGTGCACGGAGGTCGAGATCATGGCCGCAGTGGGCACTAGCCTGCCGGGGTGACTGACGCGCAGAGCACCGAGGCGGACCGGCACTTCGGCGAGCAGGGGGCGCGGCTGACCTACGGTTCCTACCTGCGGGTCGCCGAGCTGCTCGACCAGCAGCGGCTGGAGTCCGACCCGCCGGCCCACGACGAGCTGCTGTTCATCACCGTCCACCAGGTCTACGAGCTGTGGTTCAAGCAGCTGCTGCACGAGCTCACCGCGGCCCGCCAGGAGATGTTCGCCGGCAACCTGTGGCGGGCCCGGCACCTGCTCGCCCGCGTCGTCAGCATCGAGGACGTCCTGATCCGTCAGATCGCCGTGCTGGAGACCATGACACCGCAGGACTTCCTCGAGTTCCGCGACCGGCTCGCGCCGGCCAGTGGCTTCCAGAGCGTGCAGTTCCGCGAGCTCGAGTTCCTCTCCGGCGCGAAGGACCCGGGCTACCTCGAGCGGTTCCGGGGGCTCACCGACGACGAGCGCGACCGGCTGCAGCGGCGGCTCGACGAGCCGTCGTTGTGGGACGCCTTCCTGCACGTCGTACGCGGGGCAGGGCTGGCCGCGGACGACGACGCGGCCCTGACCCGGTCGATGCTCGCCGTCGCGGGGGACCGTGCCACGCACGGCGAGGTCTGGGAGCTGGCCGAGCGGCTGCTCGACCACGACGCCAACGCCGCGATGTGGCGCTCCCGGCACGTGCTGATGGTCGAGCGCCAGATCGGCACGAAGTCCGGCACCGGCGGCTCCAGCGGTGCCCCCTACCTGCGGTCCCGCCTGGGCCTGCACTACTTCCCCCTGCTGTGGGAGCTGCGCTCGCACCTCTAGGTCCCGTCCCGGCAGGTCGGCGCTAGGGTCGGAGGGGCCCGCGACGGCGCGGGCCGAAGGACCTTCCGGAGCACATGAGGGCGGGCGGCGACGACGATGTCGGCGATCATCAAGGGGAGCCAGGCCGACCGGATGAAGGCGCTGCGGTACGCCAAGGACCAGCTCCTCGCCCGGGCTGCCGAGGTGTCGCAGGGTGACGGCGCGGAGCACGGCCCGAGCAGCACGGCGGACCTGTCCGCGTTCCTGCGCCGCTACTACCGTCACGTCGCCGCAGAGGACCTCGTCGGACGTCGCGCCGAGGACGTCCTCGGCGCCGCCCTCTCGCACCGCTCGCTCGCCGGGAGCCGCCCGCAGGGCACCGCGTCCGTCCGGGTGTCCACGCCGCCGGAGGGCGGCCACTCCGTGGTCGAGGTCGTCTGCGACGACATGCCGTTCCTCGTCGACTCCGTGACCGCGGAGCTCAGCCGGCACGACCGGGCCATCCACCTCGTGGTGCACCCCCAGCTCGTGGTCCGGCGGGACATCGCCGGCCGGCTGCTGGCAGTGTGCGACGCGTCCACGGTGGCGCAGGCGGGGCCGGACTGCCCGGACGCGGTCGTCGAGTCGTGTATGCACTTCGAGATCGACCGCGAGGCCGACGAGGAGGAGCGCGGCCGGCTGACCGCGGACCTGGACCGGGTCCTGCGCGACGTCCGGGAGGCGGTCGAGGACTGGCCGAAGACGCGCGCGATGGCCGAGCGCATCGCCGACGAGGTCGCCGAGAAGCCGCCGGTGGGCCTGTCGGGGCAGGAGGTCGAGGAGGCTGCGGAGCTGTTGCGGTGGCTGGCCACCGACCACTTCACCTTCCTCGGGTACCGGGAGTACCAGCTCACCGTCGACGAGAGCGACGGGCAGGACCGGCTGCGCGCCGTGCCGGGCAGCGGACTGGGCATCCTGCGCGCCGACCAGCCGCAGGGCGAGGACGTCGGCCGGCTGCCGAGCGAGATCAGCGAGCGCGCCCGGCAGCAGCAGCTGCTGGTCGTGACCAAGGCCAACAGCCGCTCGACCGTGCACCGCCCTGCGTACCTCGACTACGTCGGCGTCAAGACGTTCGACGACCAGGGTCAGGTGACGGGGGAGCGCCGATTCCTCGGGCTGTTCACCTCCGCCGCGTACAACGAGAGCATCCAGCGCATCCCCGTGCTGCGGCGCAAGGCCTACGAGGTGCTGCAGCGCAGCGGGTTCTCCATCACCGGGCACTCCGGCAAGGACCTGATGCAGATCCTGGAGACCTACCCCCGCGACGAGCTCTTCCAGATCTCGGTCGACGACCTCGAGCAGATCGTCCTCAGCGTCCTGCACCTGCAGGAGCGTCGCCAGCTGCGGCTGTTCCTGCGCCGCGACGACTACGGCCGCTTCATGTCCTGCATGGTCTACCTGCCGCGTGACCGCTACACGACGCAGGTCCGGCTGGCGATGGAGAAGATCCTGCTCGACGCCTTCGAGGGCATCAGCATCGACTACACCGCGCTGGTGTCGGAGTCCGTGCTCGCGCGCCTGCACTTCGTGGTGCGCGTCGCCGAGGACCACGCGGTGCCGGACGTCGACCCGGCCGAGGTCGAGGCGCGGCTGGTCGCGGCCACCCGCTCCTGGGACGACGACTTCTTCGACGCGCTGTTCGACACCTGCGGCGACGAGGAGGGCGGCACGCTGCTGCGCGCCTACTCCGACGCCTTCCCCGAGGCGTACAAGGAGGACCTGCCCGCGACCGCGGCCGTGGCCGACATGCAGCGGCTCGAGGCCCTCGGTGAGGGTGACATCGACCTCGCGCTCTACACCCCGGAGGACGCCGAGCCCGGTGAGCGGCGGCTGAAGATCTACCACGTGGGCGAGCCGGTCTCGCTCTCGCTGGTGCTGCCGCGGCTGCAGGTGATGGGCGTCGAGGTCGTCGACGAGCGGCCGTACGAGATCGACCGGGTGGGCAGGCCGCCGGCCTGGGTGTACGACTTCGGGCTGCGCTACGAGCCGTCCCACGAGGCGAAGGGATTCGACACGTCCGCGCTGTTCGTCGACGCCGTCTCGGCGGTCTGGGCGGGCCAGACCGAGAGCGACGGCTTCAACGCGCTCGTGCTGCGGGCCGGCCTCACCTGGCGGCAGGCGATGGTGCTGCGGGCGTACGCGAAGTACATGCGCCAGGGCGGCTCGACGTTCAGCCAGGCCTACATCGAGGAGTGTCTCGCCTCCAACGTGGCGCTGGCCCGGCTGCTCGTCCGGCTTTTCGAGGCACGGTTCGACCCGGACCGCCGGGACGCGTCCGAGGACCTCGTCGACGGCCTGCTGGAGGAGATCGGCGCGGCGCTCGACGCGGTGGAGAGCCTCGACCAGGACCGCATCCTCCGCTCGCTGCTCGGCACCATCCGGGCGACGCTGCGCACGAGCTACTTCCAGGTCGACACGGACGGAGCCCCGAAGCCGTACGTCGCCTTCAAGCTCGACCCGCAGAAGGTCCCGGACCTCCCGCAGCCGAGGCCGAGGTTCGAGATCTGGGTCTACAGCCCGCGGGTCGAGGGGGTGCACCTGCGTTTCGGTGCCGTCGCGCGCGGCGGGCTGCGCTGGTCCGACCGTCGTGAGGACTTCCGCACCGAGGTCCTCGGCCTGGTCAAGGCGCAGATGGTGAAGAACTCCGTCATCGTGCCGGTCGGCGCCAAGGGCGGCTTCGTCGTGAAGCGCCCGCCCGCCGACCCGACCGACCGCGAGGCGGTGCTGGCCGAGGGCATCGCCTGCTACCGCACCTTCATCAGCGGCCTGCTCGACGTCACCGACAACCTGGTCACGGTCGACGGGCGCACCGAGGTCGTGCCGCCGCCGCGCGTGGTGCGCCGCGACAAGGACGACACCTACCTCGTCGTCGCCGCCGACAAGGGGACCGCGACGTTCTCCGACATCGCCAACCAGGTCGCCACGGACTACGACTTCTGGCTCGGTGACGCCTTCGCCTCCGGCGGCTCCGTGGGCTACGACCACAAGGCGATGGGCATCACCGCCCGCGGCGCCTGGGAGTCGGTCAAGCGGCACTTTCGCGAGATGGGTGTCGACACCCAGGCCGAGGACTTCACCGTGGT
>DASTVO010000076.1:0-7758 GCA_035759075.1 Actinomycetes bacterium | reverse complement strand
GTGGTCAACATCGGCCTCGAGGGCATGTTGATCCTGGGGACCTGGGGAGCGGGCTGGGCCGGCTACCAGTGGGGACCGTGGACCGGTGTGCTCGTCGGTCTCGTCTTCGGGGCCGTCGGCGGTCTTCTGCACGCGGTCGCCACGGTGACGTTCGGCGTCGACCACATCGTCTCCGGCGTGGCCATCAACATCCTCGGCCTCGGCTTCACCCAGTTCCTCTCGGTCATCGCCTTCGAGGGGGTGCGCGGCGGCGGCGAGTCGCAGAGCCCGCCGATCGCCGACATTCGCGAGCTCTCCGTGCCGGGCATCGGCGAGCCGCTGCTGGACCTTCAGCAGAAGGACAACTTCCTGCTGTCGGACCTTGCGGGAGTCCTGCGCGGGCTCTTCGTCGGCGTCTCGCTGCTCACGATCGTCTGCGCGCTGCTGATCGTCGGCACCTACTTCGTGCTCTGGCGCACGGCGTTCGGCCTCCGGCTCCGGTCCTGCGGTGAGAGCCCGCTGGCCGCGGAGTCGCTGGGCGTCAACGTCTACCTGATGAAGTACGCGGCGGTCGTCGCCTCCGGCGCCTTCGCCGGTATCGGCGGAGCCTTCCTCGCGATCGAGGCCGGCAACGGCTACCGCGAGGGCCAGACGGGTGGTCGCGGCTTCATCGGGCTGGCCGCCATGATCTTCGGCAACTGGCGGCCCGGCGGCCTGGCCGGTGGTGCCGGCCTCTTCGGCTACGCGGACGCGCTGCAGCTGCGCCGCGGAGGCGAGTCGGTGCACGCCCTGCTGCTGCTCGTCGGCGTGCTGCTGCTGGTGGCGGCGGTCGTCCTGGGCATGCGGAACCGGATCCTCCCGGCGGTGGTCGCGGCGGTGCTCGGCGCCGCGACGCTCACCTGGTTCGCCATGACCGACGTCGTGCCGGGCGACTTCACGATTATGACGCCGTACGTCACCACGCTGCTTGTGCTCGCGCTGTTCTCGCAACGGCTGCGGATGCCGGCGGCCGACGGGCTGCCCTACCGGCGGGGACAGGGTGTCTGACGGCGGGTCGGTCGACTGGCCCGCCCTGCGCGCTGCCGCCACCGAGGCGATGAGCCACGCGTACGCGCCGTACTCCCGGTTCAAGGTCGGCGCGGCCGGACTCGTCGACGACGGGCGGGTCGTGTCCGGCTGCAACGTCGAGAACGCTGCGTACGGGGTGGGGCTATGTGCCGAGTGCGGCCTGGTCTCGTCGCTGCACGCGACCGGCGGCGGCCGCCTGGTCGCGGTGTCCTGCGTGGACGGCCACGGTCAGCCGCTGATGCCGTGCGGGCGGTGCCGGCAGCTGCTGTGGGAGAACGGCGGCCCGGACATGCTGCTCGAGACCGTGCGCGGCGTCCGGCCGATGCGAGAGGTGCTGCCGGACGCGTTCGGCCCCGAGGACCTGGAGACCCGAGCATGAGCTTCGACGCCGTCGAGGTCATCCGCACCAAGCGCGACGGACAGACCCTCTCCGACGAGCAGGTCGACTGGGTGATCGCGGCCTACACCCGGGGCGAGGTGGCCGACGAGCAGATGTCGGCCCTGGCCATGGCCATCCTGCTCAACGGGATGGACCGGCGGGAGATCTCGCGGTGGACAGACGCGATGATCGCCTCGGGAATCCGGATGTCCTTCCCCGCCGCGCAGCTCGGCGGCCGACCGACCACGGACAAGCACTCGACCGGCGGGGTCGGAGACAAGATCACGTTGCCGCTCGCCCCGCTCGTCGCCGCCTGCGGGGCCGCGGTGCCGCAGCTCTCCGGCCGCGGGCTCGGCCACACCGGCGGGACGCTGGACAAGCTCGAGTCGATCCCTGGCTGGCGGGCCACCCTGTCCCGCGACGAGATGCTCGCGCAGCTGCGCGACGTCGGGGCCGTCGTCTGCGCCGCCAGCGACGACCTCGCGCCCGCGGACAAGAAGCTCTACGCCCTGCGCGACGTCACCGGCACCGTCGAGGCCATCCCGCTGATCGCCAGCTCGATCATGAGCAAGAAGATCGCCGAGGGGACCAGCGCGCTGGTGCTCGACGTGAAGGTCGGCTCCGGCGCGTTCATGAAGGACGCCGACTCGGCCCGCGAGCTGGCCCGGACCATGGTCGCCCTCGGCGCCGACCACGACGTCCGCACCGTGGCGCTGCTCACGCGCATGCAGACCCCGCTCGGGCTCACCGCCGGCAACGCGCTCGAGGTGCGGGAGTCGGTCGAGGTGCTGGCCGGGGGCGGCCCGCAGGACGTCGTCGAGCTGACGCTGGCGCTGGCGGGGGAGATGCTCGCCGCGGCGGGGCTCGACGGCGAGGACCCGGCCGCGCGCCTGGCCGACGGGACCGCGATGGACGTGTGGCGCCGGATGGTGCGGGCACAGGGCGGCGACCCGGACGCAACCCTTCCGACAGCGCGCGAGACCCAGGTGGTGCCGGCGCCCGCCGACGGTGTCCTGGTCGAGCTCGACGCCTACGCCGTGGGCGTGGCGGCCTGGCGTCTCGGTGCCGGGCGGGCCCGCAAGGAGGACCCCGTGCAGGCCGGGGCCGGCGTCGAGATGCACGCGAAGCCCGGCGCCATGGTCCGCGGCGGGGAGCCGCTCTTCACGCTGCACACCGACGAGCCGGACCGGTTCGCCCGGGCCGAGGAGGTTCTGGAGTCCGCGGTCACCATCGCGCCGGAGGACTCCCGGCCGGACCTGCCGAGCCTCGTCCTCGACCGGATCGCCGAGTAGGAGCGAGGAGCCCGTGCCCCAGCTGATCGAGAGCCCGACCCGGATCCCGGTGCCCGGCGGGAAGGTCATCGACGAGTACGTCGGGCGGGTCACCTCCGGGACGAGCACGGTCTCGGTGGCGCACATGACGGCGCCGGCCGGGTGGGAGGAGCCGGCCCAGACCCCGGAGTTCGACGAGGTCACGCTGGTGCTGCGGGGCTCGGTGGTCGTCGAGCACGACGGCGGCTCGCTGGAGGTACCCGCCGGTCAGGCCGTGCTCACCCGGTCGGGTGAGCGGGTGCGCTACTCGGTGGGCGCGGACGGCGCGGAGTACGTCGCGGTGTGCCTGCCGGCCTTCGACCCCGACCTCGCGCACCGCGACCCGGAGGCCTGAGCGGCCGCCGTCAGGGGCGGCGGAACGGGTCGGCGACGGGCGGCTCGCCGAGCTCGGCCCGCGGGCAGGTCCCGATCGTGAGCCCGGCCCAGATCAGCGCGTCGTCGCAGAGGCTTTCGACGGTCCAGCCCTGGTCGAGGCCGTTCTCGGTGACCGTGACCTTGTAGATCGTGATCTCGTGGCGGTGCGGGCTGTCGTACATCACCGCGATCGAGCCCAGCAGCTTGGCCTCCCCGCGGGTGCCGCCGACGCCGTCCCAGGGGGCGTCGTAGCGCTGCCAGAGGGAGGACGTGGCGTTCCAGACGCCGCCGGCGGACACGTCGAGGCGGCGCAGCTGCTGGAGCACCTGCGCCGCGGCGCGCTCGTCCAGGATGGCCGCGGGCCGGATGATCCGGACGTCCTCGCGTGCACCCACCGTCATGCCTCTTTCTTCGTGCTCCAGGACCTCGAAGTTGAGAGTCTCGCAGACGGTACCGTGCGCTCGTGACGAACTCTCCGACCGACTCGACCCTGCTCAAGGCGCCCAAGGTGCTGCTGCACGACCACCTGGACGGCGGGCTGCGCCCCGGGACGGTAGTCGACCTGGCCCTGGAGACCGGGTACGACGCCCTCCCGACCACCGACGTGGACGCGCTGGGCCGGTGGTTCGTCCAGGCGGCGAGCTCGGGGTCCCTGGAGGACTACCTGGAGACCTTCGCCCACACGGTGGGGGTGATGCAGACCCGTGAGGGGCTGGTCCGGGTGGCCGCCGAGTGCGCCGAGGACCTGGCCGCCGACGGCGTGGTCTACGCCGAGGTCCGTTACGCCCCGGAGCAGCACCTCGAGGGCGGGCTGACCCTTGCGGAGGTCATCGAGGCGGTCAACGACGGCTTCCGGGAGGGGGAGCGGCGGGCGGCCGCCGCGGGCACCCCGATCCGCGTCGGTGCGCTGGTCACGGCCATGCGGCACGCGGCACGGTCGATGGAGATCGCCGAGCTGGCGGTGCGCTACCGGGACGACGGCGTCGTGGGCTTCGACATCGCCGGGGCGGAGGCCGGCTACCCGCCCACCCGGCACCTGGACGCGTTCGAGTACCTCCAGCGGGAGAACGCGCACTTCACGATCCACGCCGGGGAGGGCTTCGGCCTGCCGTCGATCTGGCAGGCGATCCAGTGGTGCGGCGCGGACCGGCTCGGGCACGGCGTGCGGATCATCGACGACATCACCGTCGACGGCGACGACGTCCGGCTCGGCCGCCTCGCCGCGTACGTCCGGGACATGCGCATCCCGCTGGAGATGTGCCCCACGTCCAACGTCAGGACCTGTGCGGCCAAGTCGATCGAGGAACACCCGATCGGGCTACTGCGCCGGCTCTACTTCCGGGTCACGGTGAACACCGACAACCGGCTGATGAGCGGTACCTCGATGACGAAGGAGCTCGTCCAGCTGCGCGACGCGTTCGGCTACGACCTGCGCGACTTCCAGTGGTTCACGGTGAACGCGATGAAGTCGGCCTTCATCCCGTTCGACGAGCGGCTGGCGCTCATCAACGACGTGATCAAGCCCGGGTACGCCGCGCTGCAGGCCTGACCGGCCCGCTCACCCCGCTCACCCCGCTCACCCCGGCAAGATCCTCGTCGTGGTGCTCAGGAAGGCAGTGGACTGCCTTCCTGAGCACGCTCGTCGAGATCATGCGTGCTGTCAGGCTGCGACGAGGGGGGCGGACGCCCGCGTGGGGCGGGAGGCCCCGACGACGTTGCTGGCCTCGCAGCGGTTGCAGCGGTAGACCATGTCGATGCCGTGGTCGGTGTTGACGAGGAGCTCGATGGAGCGAGGGCCGCGCAGCTCGCGCAGGCCGCACGCCTGGCAGTCGGTGAGGAACATGTCTCTAGTGTCGGCAGCGTGACATCATAAGTCCAACCACTATTCCTGGAGGTACCCATTAGTAGACCTTATGCTCCCACCTGGGACTCGAAGCAGCTCCTGGCGCTGCTCGCGGTGGTCGACACCGGCACCTTCAGCGCCGCCGCGTCCGAGCTGGGATACACCCAGTCGGCGGTCAGCCAGCAGATCGCCGCGCTCGAACGCGCCGTGGGGGCGCCGCTCTTCGACCGGCCGGGGGGACCGACCCACGTCCGGCTGACCCAGCTGGGCGAGGTCCTGGTCGGCCACGCCGAGGCGATCGTGGCCCGGCTGCACGCCGCGGCCGCCGACGTCGCGGCCGTGCGCGCGGGCGAGCGGGGGTCGCTGCGGGTGGGCACGATGCAGAGCATCGGCACCAAGGTCCTGCCGCGGCTGCTCCGGCGCTACCGCGAGGAGCACCCCGGCATCGAGCTCGTGCCGCAGGAGACCTGGGACCTGCCCGCGCTCGCTGAGGCCGTCGAGGACGGCCGGTTCGACCTGTCCTTCGCCCAGCTGCCGCTGCCGGAGGGTCCGTTCGCCGTGCGCCGCGTGCTGGACGACCCCTACGTCCTGCTGGCGCCGGCGGACGCCCCGGAGGCCGGCAGCGAGTCGATCAGCCTGCGGGCGGCGGCCCGGCTGCCGCTGATCGGGTTCAGCGACCCGCAGGAGTTCGAGGAGCTGCACTACGAGATCCGGCGGACGGGCATCGAGCCGACCTTCGTGTTCCGCTCCAACGACAACCCGACCATCCAGGGCTTCGTCGCGGCCGGGCTCGGCTACGCGCTCATGCCCCGGCTCACCGTCGACGAGGACGACCCGGAGGTGTCGGTCATCGCGACCGTCACCGGCATGCCGCCGCGCAACCTGGCCGTGGTCTGGCACGCGGACCGGCAGCTGGGTCCGCACGTCGAGCACTTCGTCGAGCTCGCGGCGGAGGTCTGCGAACAGCTCAGCGAGGAGTGGCTGGCGTCGTAGCGGCGCGCAACGCGGCAAGCGTCTGCGCGCGGTCGCACGGCCGGCACCCCAGCTCGACCTGACGGGCGACCACGTGCGGCTCGGTACGCATCAGCGCGAGCCCGCGCCGGACCAGGGTGAGCGGCGGCTTGCGCCGCTCGGCCAGGTCGCGGCCGAGCCGGCGGAGGAAGTTCTTGACCCTCGACCGCCGGACCACCACCGCGTCGGCGAGCAGACCCCGTTCGCGGGCCGGCCCGACGAGCTCGGCGGCGAAGATGCCCGTGCCGACGAACGCGGTCGCCGCCCCCAGCTCGAACCGGCGCGTCCCCACCCGCCCGTCCCGGGAGATGTCGTAGACCGGCACCTCCGCGGCGCCGACCGAGCAGATCGCCTCCAGCGCGGAGATCGCGGCCGTCGCGTCCCACGAGTGCGGGTGGTCCCAGTCCACGATCCCGAGGCTGGAGTGCCGCGGCAGCGTCGGGTCGCCGCCGTCCTTGTAGAAGTGGTCCAGGTCCAGAAGTGGGAGCCCGGAGCGTTCCGCAAGGTGGGTCTTCCCGGACCCTGACGGCCCGGCGAGCAGGATCACCCGCGCCGACAGCGGCACCCTCAGACGCCGATCGGGTGCCAGACGGTCTTGGTCTCGAGGTGGGCGAACATCCGCTCCGGGCCGGGCGTGACCGACCAGTCGGTCGCCTCGGGTCGTACCACCCGCTTGAGGTTGTCGGCGGCCGCGACCTGCAGGTCGGTCACCAGGCCCGCCGGGGCGCCGGCGAGGTCGATGGCGTTGACGTCCATGTGGGACGCGAGCCACGGCGCGACCTCTTCGGTCCGGCCGGTGAGCAGGTTGACCACGCCGCCCGGCACGTCCGACGTCGCGAGCACCTCGGAGAGGGTGACGGCCGGCAGCGGTGCGTGCTCGCTGGCCAGCACGACGGTCGTGTTGCCGGTGACGATCGCGGGGGCGAGCACCGAGACCAGGCCGAGCAGGGACGACTCCTGCGGCGCGAGGATCGCCACCACGCCGGTCGGCTCCGGGATCGAGAAGTCGAAGTAGGGGCCGGCGACCGGGTTGGCCGAGCCGTGCACCTGCATGACCTTGTCCGACCAGCCGGCGTACCAGACCCAGCGGTCGATGGCCGCGTCGACGGCCGACTCGGCCTTGGACCTCGAGAGCCCCTCACCCGCCACGACCTCGTCCACGAACTGGCCGCGCCGCCCCTCGAGCAGCTCGGCGACGCGGTAGAGCACCTGGCCGCGGTTGTACGCGGTGGCGGTCGACCAGCCGGGGAACGCCGCGCGCGCCGCGACGACGGCGTCCCGAGCGTCCTTGCGGGAGGCCATGGCAGCGTTCGCCAGGAACCTGCCCTTGGTGTCGGTCACCTCGTAGGAGCGCCCGCTCTCCGAGCGCGGGAACTTCCCGCCGACGTAGAGCTTGTAGGTCTTCTTCACGCTGAGCCGGTCAGACATCGAGGTAGGCCTCCAGCCCGTGGCGGCCGCCCTCACGGCCGTAGCCCGACTCCTTGTAGCCGCCGAACGGCGACGACGGGTCGAAGCGGTTGAACGTGTTGGCCCAGACGACGCCGGCGCGCAGCTGGTTCGCCATCCAGAGGATCCGCGAGCCCTTGTCCGTCCAGACGCCGGCGGAGAGGCCGTACGGCGTGTTGTTCGCCTTCTCGACCGCCTCGGCCGGAGTGCGGAACGTCAGCACGGACAGCACCGGACCGAAGATCTCCTCCCGGGCGATCCGGTGCGCCTGGCTGACGCCGGTGAAGACCGTCGGCGGGAACCAGAAGCCCTTGTCCGGCAGCTCGCACGGCGGCGACCACCGCGCG
>DASTVO010000075.1:0-11500 GCA_035759075.1 Actinomycetes bacterium | reverse complement strand
CGACGAGCCGACGAGCGCACTGGACCCGGTCGGCCGGGCCGACGTACGGGACCTCCTGCTCTCGCTCAAGTCCCGCGGCGTCTCGGTCCTGCTCAACTCGCACCTGATCGGCGAGGTCGAGCGGGTCTGCGACCGGGTCGTGATCCTCGACCGAGGCAAGGTCGTCGCGTCCGGAACGCTCGACGAGCTGCTCGGCCGGCGCGAGGTGCGGCTGCGCCTCGACGGGGTCGGCGCGGAGGCCGAGGCGCGACTGGCCGAGACCGGCCGGCTCACCCGCGACGGCAACGCGTTCACCGTCGAGCTGCTCGTCGAGAGCGGCGCCACGGTGCCGGGCCTGGTGGCCGACCTGGTCCGTCTCGGGGTGCGGGTGCACGCCGTCGAGCCCGGGCGGATGAGCCTCGAGGAGCGGCTGCTGGGCATCCTCCGGCACGGCGACGGGGAGCGGACATGACGACCTCGACCGTGCTCACGGTCGCCGGGCTGACGTTGAAGGAGGCTGCGCGGCGACGGGTGCTCTGGGCGCTCGCCGGCATGACCGTGGTGCTGCTGACGCTCAGCGCCTGGGGCTTCAGCGAGCTGTCCGGCATCGAGGCCGACGGAGGATCGCTCACCACCGGGGAGGAGCGACTGGTGGCCGCCCAGGTGCTCAACCTGGTGATGTTCGGACTCAGCCTGATCGCCGCGCTGGGTACCGCGTTCCTGGCCGGTCCCACGCTGTCCGGTGAGATCGAGTCGGGGCAGGCCTTGGCGGTGCTGGCGCGACCGGTCCGTCGATCGGCGGTGCTCGTCGGCAAGTGGCTGGGCCTGGTCGCGTTCGGCAGCGGCTTCGTGGCTGTCGCCGGGCTGGCGCAGTTCCTGATCGTCCAGGTCACCGTCGGCTACTGGCCGCCCCAGCCGGTGACCGGCCTGGCGCTGCTCGCTGCGCAGACCGCGGTGCTGCTGACCCTCGGCCTGCTGCTCTCCACGGTGATCTCGCCGATGGCATCGGGGATAGTGGCGGTGGGCCTGTTCGGAGCCACCTGGATCGCCGGCGTGGTGGGCGGGGTCGGCGAGGCGCTCGGCAACGACGGCGTCGCGCAGGTCGGCACGGTGTCCCGCATGGTGCTCCCCACCGACGGCCTGTGGCGCGCAGCGATGCACGCGTTCCAGGACCCGGTGGCGGTCGCGCAGTTCGGCGGTCCGGCGGTCGAGGGCGGCTTCCCGTTCCTGAGCGACGCCACACTCGCTCCTGCGTACCAGGCCTGGATCGTGCTCTGGGTTGCATTGGTCCTCGGGCTCGCGGGCATGGTCTTCCAGCGCCGCGACCTGTGAGCCGCCGCCCCCTACCGTCCGGGGGAGCCGGCGCCCGGCTGGGAGCCGCTGTGGACGGTGTGCGGCACCAGGTCCGGGCCTCGACGGGGTTCGGCGGGCCGCGGGGGCCCGGTGACCGCCCGGCGCTTCACCTCGTGCCGGTGCGCGATCCACAGCGCCGTGATCATCACGGCGGCGACGTCGGCGAAACCGAGGATCGACGCCCAGGGCAGTTCGATGTCCCCAGCCTCGAGCTGGGCGTAGAACGAGCCGAGCGGTGTGAGCAGTGGCCACAGCACGAACACGTTGCGAGCCACAGCGAAAGCCACCGCGTAGGTCACTCCGAGGCCGGTCAGGAACGCGATGTCCGCCAGGCCCATTCCGTAGCCGACGTGGTAGACCCCGTACAGGACAGCGGCCCCTCCGACCCCCACTCGTGGACCGAACCGGTCATCGAGCCGTGACTGGATGAACCCCCGGAAGAAGATCGCCTCGAAGATCCCGACGACCAGCGCCATGACGAGCAGCGGCACCCAGTCGACGGGAGCTGGTAGGCCGTACCCCGCCAGCGTGATCGCGAACTGGACGCCGGCGAACAGCAGGGCGAGCACCATTGTGGGCTGCCAGTGGTCGACGCGGATCCCGAGATCACGCAGCGAGCCACCCCTCAGCCACACGGTGTAGATCACGGGGCCGACAGACCCGAGGAGCAGGGCCGCCGCGAAGCTCAGGAACAGGCCAGGGATGTGATCCGTACCGAAGCCGACGAAGGCCAGGCCCATCAACGCGACAACCGTGACGTAGAGGACGGCGATCACGCTCAGATCGCGGGTTGCCGCACCGCTGGCCGGCTGCGCTCGTCCGGTCTGCGTCAGCAAGCTCAGGAGGAGGGCGCTGCCGACGACACATCCCACGTACAACCAGACCCACTCGCCGACGAGCGGCATCAGCAGAAGCGCAAAGACCACCCACGCGGCCCAGGCGGCCTGCGAGCGCGTGGTCGTCAACCGTGACTGCCCGGCCATCCGCCACCTCCGGCAAGATCGGGCTCTGGCTCCGGTCTCAGCCCAGTCGAGGGCCACCGATCCCGGTAGGGCCGTTCGCCCCGAGAGAATGCCCGCCGGGACAGCGCGCGGAAGTGCCGCTCCCGTCCGCTCTCAGGAGGCCGGGTCGTACATGATCTCCCGGACCTCCTGCGCGCAGCGGCAGCCCCGGGCGATACGAGCAGCCCAGTCCAGCGCTTCTTGCCGCGACGACACCTCGATGATCGCGAACCCCCCGATGACCGCCTTCGTCTCCCGGGCCGGGCCGTCCGTGATCGACCCGTCGGTGCCGACGATGGTCGCCTGCTGGCGCTCGACGCCGCCGCCGAAGATCCAGACACCAGCGTCCTTGGCTTGCTGGACCACTCCGTGCGCGTCCCGGCCAACCTCGGGCCAGTCCTCGTCGGGGATGTGGTCCATCGAGCCGTCGTCGAACGAGATCAGGTACCGCGGCATCTGGCCACTCCTTCGTTCGGCACCGCCAACGCCCCCCCCGCGTGACCGGACCGAGCGTAGGTGATGCTCCCGAGCACTGGGGCGCGGTCAGCCGCGGGAGAGCCAGCGCCGCATGTCCTCGACGACGACCACCCACTCGCCGCGGTCCTGCCGGGCCCGCAGCTTCTTCGACTCGATGGCGCGCAGAACGTCCTGACGGTCGCGCCGGGACGCCTCGGCCACCTGGTCGACGGACAACGGCGTTCCGGCGGGGAGGCGTTCGCTCAGCATCCTCTGTCCATCGGCATGGTGACGCATCGGCTTGACGGCGGGTGACGGTCCGCTCACTCGACGACGCGCAGCGCCGAGGGCACGTCCATGTGACGCAGCCGGTTCGCCGTGAACAACGGCGCGAGACCGACCGCGATGACCCCGAGCAGGAAGGCCGTGACCAGGGTGCCCGCCGAGAGCACTGGGTCGATGGCGAAGTCCGGCACCGTGTCCGCGAGCAGGCTCCTCGTGATCCAGGCGAGCACCCCGAAGCCGGCGACCAGCCCGATCAGGGTGCCGATGAGGCCGGTGATCGCGCTCTCGGCTGTCTGGATGCCCAGCAGCCCCCGCACCGGCACGCCGAAGGCCAGCATCGTCGCGTTGTCGCGCACCCGCTCGTCGACCGAGATGCTGGACGCGTTGAACGCGATGAGCAGGGCGAGCAGCAGGGTGATCCCTGCCGCGACTGCGAGGATCGCCGTGTACTGGTCGAGCGCGTCTCTCAGCGCATCGGTGACGACGGTGACCGGCTGGGCCGAGGCCACCAGCGGTGAGGCGAACAGCTCCCGTTGCAGGTCGAGCGCCGCGACCCCGGTCGCCGGCACCACCCGGACGACGTTGGCAGCTCCGCTGAGCCCGAACAGCTCGGCCGTGGAGGAGTCCGCGTAGGCCTGGACCCGCAGCGGGTGCGGGTGGACGCCGACCAGCCGCATCGTCGTCTCGACGGTGCGGAAGCCCGCGGGACCGGTTCGCTGCGGATGGCTGACCACCACCTCGTCGCCGGGCCGCAGTCCGAGGTCCCGGGCTGCCTTCGACGCGAGGACCAGCTCGCCGGGGCCACCGGCGGCGGTCCCGTCCACGACGGTGGGCGTCCACACCGCGTCCGGTCCGAGCGTCTCCAGCACCAGGTCGACCTCGGCGCCGTTCGCGCGGGCGGTGCCCGGCAGGGTCAGGCCGAGGTCGGCGCGGGCTACGCCGGCGGCGCCGGTGACGGCGGCGACCGCGGGGGAGTCCACCGGTTGCAGCCCGGTCAGCTGCACCGACAGCCGGTCGGGAGCCGCGTGGGTGACCTCTCGTTCGCCCTCGTCGACCGCTCGCGCGAACGAGTCGAGCATCCCGAAGATCGCGACCAGGCAGGTGACGGCTGCCGCGACGCCCAGCGAGGTCAGCAGCGTGCGCCGCGGGGTGCGCAGCACGTTGCGCACCGGCATCTGCCGGAGCGTCGAGCGGGCGAGCCGGAGCCGTCCGGCCAGCGGGACGAGCCCCTGCCCGCGGCTGCGGCCGGCCAGGTGGCCGACCCGGATCGCCTCGACCGGCTCCACGCGTACGGCCCGCCACACCGGCCACAGCACGGCGAGCATGGGCAGGGTGAACCCCAGCGCCGCTGCCCGGGCGAAGGCGCCGACCTGGAAGTCGGTCTGCCAGACCGGCAGCGGTAGCAGCGTGCGGAACTGGTCGGCCAGGGCCGCGCCGATGGCGGCTCCCATGAGGACGCCCAGCACGGCGCCGAGCAGCGCGATCTGCACCCCGAGCAGCAGCGGGCGGACCGCCAGCGCCGCCCGCGGCACGCCGAGGGCCATGCCGACGCCGATCTCCCGCCGCTGCGCCTCGACGACGCGCCCGGTCAGGTTGAACGCGGCGAAGGCCGCGCCGGCGAGCATGAGGCCTGCGATGACGTTCCAGACCTTCTGGTCGTTGTCGATGTCGCGGTAGAGCAGCCGGTGGGCAGGCATCTCGTCCCGGGTCGTCACCGTCGCGCTCACTGGCTCGTCTCCGGTGAGCAAGGCGCTCTCGAGCTGCTGCTGCACCGCCGCCACGTCGGTGCCGCCCGCCAGGGTGAGCACGAGGTCGTTCACCCGCCCCGGCGCCTGGGCGGCGTCCTGGGCGGTCCGCAAGGAGGCGAACAGCACCGCGTACGTCGACTGCGCGAAGAAGCCGGTGCCTCCCTCGCCGGTGAGGATGAAGTGCTCCGGTGCCTGGCCGTGCCCGACCCAGCGCAGCTCCTGCCCGCCGCTCACCCGCAGCGCGCCCCGCTCCGGCAGGTCGTGGTACTCGGCGAAGTTTCGCTCCAGCACGACGACGGGACCGGTGTCACCGGCGTCGACCGCGCGCCCGGCGGCGACGAAGACGTCGTCGACGACCTCTCCGCGGGCGGGGACGCCGGTGCCGACGACCTCGCCGGTCACCAGCAGGTCCTTGCCGGCCTCGCGGACCTCGACCTGGGCCGGCAGGACCAGCCGTTCCTCGGCGGCGGTCACCGAGCCGGCGCTGGGCAGGGAGAGCAGCCGGTCGAGCAGAGCGCCTTCGGCGGCAGTCGTGCCCGCGGACAGCCGCACCTTCAGGTCGTGGGTGTTGAGCGAGGCGAAGCTCTGGTCGTTGGACACCCGCCGCCAGGTCGCCGAGCCCGTGAAGGCCGCGTAGGCACCGGTGCCGATCGCGATGACCATCGCGATGGCCACGACCAGCACCCAGCGCCGACGCAGGTCCCGGCCCGACCAGCGGACCCAGAGCCACCACCGATGCATCACCGGGCTACCAGTGCAGATCCTGGATGGCTGCCCGCCCGCCGCCCGGAGGGCCGTCCGCCACGATGCGTCCGCTCGAGAGCTCCACGACCCGGTCGGCCACGCGGGAGATCTCGCGGTTGTGGGTCACGACGAGCACGGTCTTCCCCTGGTCGGCCTGGGCCTGCAGGAGCTCGAGGATGGCCACCCCGGTGCGGAAGTCGAGCTCACCGGTGGGCTCGTCCGCGAGCAGGATCGGGTTGCCGGTCGCCAGCGCCCGGGCGATCGCGACCCGCTGCTGCTCGCCGCCCGAGAGCTGATGGGCGAAGTGTCGTGCCCTGTCACCGAGGCCGACCTGCTCGAGCGTCTGCAGCGCGACCGCCGCCGGGTCGCCGCGGCCGGCCACGTCCGCGCCGAACTGCACGTTCTCCGCGGCCGTCAGGCCGGGAAACAAGTTGAAGCTCTGGAAGATGAAGCTGACGGTGTGCCGGCGGACCTCCTGGCGGTGCCGCTGCGAGGCGCGGGTGACCTCCTCACCCGCGATCCGTACGGTCCCGCTGGTGGCGGTGTCCAGAGCCCCGATCAGGTTCAGCAGCGTGGTCTTCCCCGACCCGGAGGGGCCGAGGATGACCACGAGGGACTCCTCGTCCACGTGCAGGTTCACGTCGTCGAGTGCCGTGACCTCGGTGCCGCCGATCCGGTAGCGCTTTGACACGTCGTCGAGGTCGATGCGAGTGCCTCGAGCGACCCGGTCGGCGCGGGTCGGACGGACGTCGGGCGCGGTCATGAGCCAGTCTCCTGCCGAGTTGCCGGCCCTGGGACAGGGCCGAACGGCCCACGTGCACCTTCCTTCTGCAGGTCGGTCAAGTCGGTGGCAAGTCTGGCGCAAGCCGGGTCCAAGCGGCGCCGGGCACGCTCGCAGGCGTCCGATCCCCTGAGGCCGGGCACCCCCGGCCGACCCTGACTGGAGCCCACATGTTCAGCCGTACCCAGACCACCGCCGCCGCGGCGGTGGCGGCACTCTCCGTCCTGCTGCCGACGGCCGCGTCCGCGGCGACGACCACGACGGAGAACCTCAGCCGCCGCACCTACGACAGCGCACCCGAGCGGACCGCGGGCACCTGGCGCATCGACGGCGCTACCGCCGGCCCGCTCGGTGGCTACCTCGACGTCACAGCGACCGCTGCCGACGGGACCCTGCCCACCGCCCCGGGCGCCTGCGAGGCCGTCGACGTGACCGCCGTCCTCACGGTCTCGCCCGGCGAGGTGCTCACCGTCGAGACCTCGAACGGCGAGGCCTGCGTCCACCAGTTCGGCGGGACGCTCTCGGTGAATGCGTACTTCGGGAAGAAGGACGTCACCTACGCGGGCAGCGAGCACTCGAAGGTGAAGGTGGTGGGCGACGGCCTGCTGGGCGCGGGGCAGCTGTTCACCGGAGCGCAGGCGACGTTCGACGCGACGGTGCGCTGGTGACCCTGCGCCTCGGCTGACAGTGCGACGGGCCGTGTCCTCCCCTCCGGGGGACGGCCCGTCGCACGAGCCGTGTCCGGCCAGCCCACGGCGATGATCCGGCTACTGCTGCAGCGCCTCGAACAGCACCCGGCCCTGCGACCCTGCGGGTGGCCGCTCGCCGAGCAGGTAGGCAACCGTGGGCGCGATGTCCACCAGCCTCGGCGCGGCCGGCGGCGTCTCCGGCAGGACCCCGGCGCCTGCCAGCACGAGTGGGACGAACCGTTCCCGCGTGGTGCCGTGCCTGCCGGCCGGGCCCGCAGGTGCCGTCAGCCCTGTCGTCCAGCCGTCCGCGGGCTCCACCACGAGCTCGCCCATCAACGGGCTCATCCGCAGCTCCGCCTGCTCCTCCTTGTCGAGGACCTGGGCCACGTGCGGCACCCGCTCCAGCTCCGCCTCCAGCCGCTGGACCGCTGTCGGGTCCGCGCGGGCCGCGCCTCGCAGGTGGACGCTGGCACCCTCGCCGACCACGATCACGACGTCGGTCTCCGGAGCGGGGGACGCGTGCGCGGCCACGAACTCCCCGGCGAACCCGGCGCGTTCCACAGCGGCGAGGAGGTACGGACCGATTGCCTTGTCGTATGTGGTCATCCCGTGGTCGCCGGTGATCACGAACACCGTCCGGCCGTAGATACCGGCGCGCTGCGTCGCACGGACCAGACGGCCGACCTGCTCGTCCAGGTCTGCCAGAATCCGGTCGATCGCCGGGTGGCCGCCGCCGACGCGGTGTCCCTTGCTGTCGAGGTCGCTGCAGTAGACCGCGAGGTAGGCCGGGGCCCGCGGCACCGACACCAGGTCCTCGCCGGACAGGACCCGCTTGCGCAGCAGCAGCGGGACGGCCTCGTCCACGCGTTCGGCGCAGCTGCCGGCCGGCTGCGTGTACAGGGCCTCCGGGTCGCCGTGCGTGACGGCTTTGCCGCGCTCCATGAAGAACTGCACGGACGCCACCGTGCGGCCTTCGGCGCGCAACGCCTCCCCGAGCGTCTCCACCGCGAGCCGACGGCCCTGCCCGCGGACCACGTTCGCCGTCGCGTCGTACCAGTACGCAGTGTTCAGGTGCCTCTCCGGAAAGGCCCCGGTCGCTACAGACGCCCAGGACGGGCTGGTGATCGACTGCATGACACCGGTCGCCGTCGTGACGCTGCCGCGTCGGGCGAGGGCATCGATGTTCGGTGTCCGGACGCCGCGGTCGAGGTACCTGGCGTCGAAGCCGTCGAAGGCGATGAGTACGACGTGGTCCGCGGCGGGAGCTCCCTCGGCGGCGGTGCTGGTGGGCGCCAGCGTCGAGACTGCGACCGCGAGGGCGACGAGCGGGACCGCCAGCCTCCTCGTGGGCACGACAGAGCCTTTCGGGTGGGGGACGGTCCCGTGGCCGACAGTCTGTCGACCGGATCGCCGGACCGGCGGGGCGACATCAGGATGTCGTGAAGCCGTCATCCGGTCGTAAGAAGTCGCGCCGTGGCCAGGGGGACGATCCTGACGTTGTCACCGCGTTGTCCGCGGTTCCGGTACCGTGGTCGAGGGAACAAGCCCGTGGACGGGCGTGTTTCCGTTCGTAAGGCGTGAGCCATGGGCCCCCGGGTCCAGGACGCGCGCTGGTTGGGCGGCCGGTTGGTGGTCGCCATGGTTGTGGCCGTCGAACACATGCGCACGCGAGGTGCGCTGCGGCCGCGTGGTAGGTCTCGTCGACGTCGTGGACACGCGTCGCGGGCGAGACTCCCGTGATGACGAAAGGACTGTGCATGGCGAAGGCTGATGGCATCGAGGTCGAGGGCATCGTCACCGAGGCGCTGCCCAACGGGTACTTCCGGGTCGACCTGACCAACGGGCACAAGGTGCTCGCCCACCTGTCCGGTCGGATGCGCAAGCACTACATCCGCGTACTCCTCGAAGACCGGGTCGTGGTCGAGCTCAGCCCCTACGACCTGTCGCGCGGCCGGCTGGTCTACCGACACAAGTGAGCCGCGGGGAGGACTCCATGGCGACCACTCCTGCTGGCACCACCGACCTGCTCTTCCAGGCCCCGCCGAGCCTGCCCGACGACGACGTCGACGTCGACGACGCGCCGGGCGGCTCGGAGCCGCCGGTCCGTCGCGGCTCGCCGCGTGACGCCGGCAGCACGCACGGCGGCCCGACCGCCCTCCGGATGCTCCGGGGCGCACGGCAGGCCGCCGCGGGCATGAAGATCTCCGACGCCCAGATCCGGTCCGTCCTCGAGGACCCTCAGGACGTCCAGCCCGACCCGAACCAGCCGCACCGCACCCGGCTCACCCGGGACGGCGTCACGGTCACGACCGGGAACGACGGCATGATCCTGCGGGTCACGCGCAAACGCTGAGCCGAGACTGGCAGCATGGCCGCGTGCCGGCCACGCTGCTGATCCTCGAGGACGACGACGGCATCCGGACCGCGTTGCGGATGGCGATGGAGGACGAGGGCTACCGCGTCCTCGACGTCGCCCAGGCCGAGGACGCGCTGCGGCTGGTCTCCGAGGAGACGGTCGACCTGATGCTGGTCGACCTGATGCTGGGCGGCATGGACGGCTACACGTTCATCCGGCGGGCCCGTCCGACCAGCGACGCCCCGATCATCGTGGTCAGCGCTCGCGACGACACCGTCGACATCGTGGCGGCGCTGGAGGCCGGTGCCGACGACTACGTGACCAAGCCGTTCGTGGTCAAGGAGGTCAGCGCCCGGCTCAAGGCGCTGCTCCGTCGCGGACGGGTCAGCCCGCCGACGGAGGACACCCACCCGCCGGACGTGGTCGTTCTCGACGCCGGCCACCCGCCGCTCGTCCTCGACATGGGCGCCGGCACGGTGCGCCGGGACAGCGAGCAGATCCACCTGACCGTCACCGAGTACCGGCTCCTGTGCGAGCTGGCCTCGCCCCCTGGACGCGTCCGTAGCCGCCAGTCCCTGCTGGACGCCGTCTGGGACAAGGGCTTCTTCGGCGACGAGCGCATCGTCGACGTCCACATCCGCCGGCTGCGCACCAAGGTGGAGAAGGACCCGAGCGACCCCGAAATCGTCGTCACCGTCCGCGGCCTGGGATACCGGCTGGACCAGAGATGAACCGTCCGGTCCGCCCCGTCGGGCTGCGGACGACGATCACGCTGTCCTTCGCCGTCGGGGCCCTGGTCCTCTCCACCACCATGGCGATCGGTACCTACCTCGCGGCGCGCGACTACCTGGTCGACCAGCGCGAGCGAACCGCGGTCCAGCAGGCGTTCGCCAACGCCTCCTTCGTCCGGGACGGCCTGCTCACATCCGGCGCCGAGGTCAGCGACGTGCTCGGTGACACGTCACCGCCGGCGGACGCCACCCTCCTCGTCCGCCGCGCCGACCGGTGGTTCTCCTCGTCGCTCGAGGTGGGAGAACGAGACGTGCCGGCCGCTGTCCGCGACGCGGTCTCCGAGGGCTCGGTCGTGGTCTCCTGGGAGCCGGCGCAGGGCGAGCCGGCGCTGACCGTCGGGGTGCCGCTGCCGGCCGTCGAGGCGCAGTTCTTCGAGATCGCGGGGACGCCGGAGCTGGCCAGGACGCTGAACGCCCTACGCGTGGTCCTGACGGTCATGGCCGTCGCCACGGCCGCCGCGGGGGCGGTGCTCGGCTGGTACGCCGCCCGCCGCGTCGTCGCACCGCTCGACGACGTCGCGGGCGCGGCCGCCCGCATCGCCGGTGGTGACCTGGACACCCGGCTGCGCACCACGGAGGACCCTGACCTGGCCACCATCGTCGGCTCGTTCAACAGCATGGTCGACGCCGTGAACGAGCGGATCGAGCGGGACGCCCGTTTCGCCGCCGACGTCAGCCACGAGCTCAGGTCTCCGCTGACGGCGCTGATGACCAGCGTGCAGGTCCTCGACGGCCGCCGGGACGAGCTCTCCGAGCGCTCCCGCCAGGTGCTCGACGTCGTGAAGACGGACCTCGACCGGTTCCACCGGGCGCTCGAGCACCTGCTGGAGCTCGGCCGCCTCGAGGCGGGGACGTCCCCGTTGGTCACCACCACCGTCGATGCCTGCGAGTTCGTCCGGCACGCACTCGAGAACGGCGGCCGGCCGGTGCGGCTGCTGCACGCCTCGGGCCACGACAGCCAGCTGCTGGTCGACGTCGACAAGGCGCAGATGCACCGAGCGCTGGTGAACCTGTTCGAGAACGCCGACCTGCACGGTGGCGGGCTCACGTCGGTCAGGGTGGAGCCGGCGGACGACGGGGTGCTCATCACCGTCACCGACGAGGGGCCGGGAGTGCCGAGCGACGAGCGCGAACGCATCTTCGACCGCTTCGTCCGAGGCGGCTCGCGCGGCTCGCTGCCGGGCGCCGGCCTGGGACTGAGCCTGGTGGCGGAGACGGTCCGCTCGCACGGTGGCGCCGTCTGGTGCGTACCAGGTCCGAACGGGGTGGGGTCGGCGTTCGTCGTCCGGCTGCCACGGCCGGTGCACGGAACGGCGG
>DASTVO010000074.1:0-2292 GCA_035759075.1 Actinomycetes bacterium | reverse complement strand
TGCGCTGGAGTACGCGGCCCTTCCTGCCGAAGACCAACCGGACGGCAGGAGGGCCATCGTGGACCGGGCACGGCGACGTACCGCAGCGCACTGGGCCTTCTTCGGCGCGTCCCTGGTCTGGGCCGTCACCGGCTGCGCGCTGGTCGAGACCGTCGTGGCCCCCGTCGGTGGACGCCCGGGTGTCGACGTGCCCCGGGAGTCCGCCGCGACCACGACCACGCCGCTGGGCACACCCGCCCTGGCGCCGGCCGGGGAGGGTGGCTACGCGTTCCTGCGCGCCCGCCCGGACGGGTCTCCCGTCACCTTCGACCCGTGCCGGCCGATCCACTTCGTCGTACGCCCCGACCACGAGCCGGCCGGCGGCCGGGACCTGCTGCTGGGTGCGCTGGCCGACGTGACCGCGCTGACCGGGCTGCAGTTCGTCGACGACGGCAGCACCGACGAGGCCCCGAGCGAGGACCGCGCGCGCTACCAGCCGGAGCGGTACGGCGACCGGTGGGCGCCGGTGCTGATCGCCTGGTCCACCCCGACCGAGTCGGCGCTGCTCGCCGGCGACGTGCTCGGCCGGGCCGGGCCGCACTCCTTCGGCACCAGCGACGAGGACGAGCGGTTCGTGACCGGCAGCGCCGTCTTCAACGGTCCGGTTCTGGACGCGCAGCTGCGCAGCGGCGAGGAGGAGAAGGCCCGCGCGGTGCTGCTGCACGAGCTGGGCCACCTGGTGGGGCTCGGGCACGTCGCGGACCCGTACCAGGTCATGTACGACACCAACTCCTATCCGCTGGCCTCCTACCGGGCGGGCGACCGGCGCGGGCTCGAGCAGCTCGGTCTGGGACGCTGCTTCCCGGACCACTAGAGGACGACTCGCCGGAGGACAGGTGCAGCTCGGGTTCGCGGTGCCGCTGGCCGGGGCGTGGGCGACGCCGGCCAACCAGGTCGAGCTGGCCTGCCGGGCGGAGGAGCTCGGGTACGCGTCGCTGTGGACCTTCCAACGGCTGCTCTACCCCGCCGATCCCGAGCACAGCGCGCAGCCGAACCGCTGGCCGCCGGTCTACCGCAGCGTCCACGACCCGCTGGTGACCCTGACCTGGGTCGCCGCGCACACCGCCCGGATCCGGCTCGGCGTCGCCGTGCTGAACATGCCGTGGTTCTCCCCCGTGCTGCTGGCCAAGCAGGCGACCACCCTGGACACCGTCTCGGAGGGCCGGCTCGACCTCGGGCTGGGCCTGGGGTGGGCCGAGGAGGAGTACGCGGCCACCGGCGCTGCGCCGGGACGGCGGGGCGCCCGGGCCGAGGAGTTCGTCACGATGCTCAAGGCCTGCTGGACCGAGGACGTCGTCACGATGAAGACCGAGCTGTACGACCTGCGCGGCGTGCGGGTCGCGCCGAAACCGGTGCAGCAGCCGCACCCGCCGGTCCTGCTGGGCGGCACCGTCGACGCCGCCCTGCACCGGGCCGGACGGATCGCGGACGGGTGGATCAGCAGCAGCGGGCAGGACCTGCGCTCGATCGGCGCGGCGATCGAGAAGGTCGCGGCCGGCGCGACGGAGGCCGGCCGGGACCCGGCGACGATGCGGTACGTCTGCCGCGGGGTGGTCCGGGTCCGGCCGGCCGGTGCCGCCGATCGGCGCCCGCTGTCCGGGTCGTACGAGGAGATCCGTTCTGACCTGTCGTTGCTGGCCGACCAGGGCGTGACCGAGGTGTTCGCCGACCTCAACTTCGACGCGCACGTCACCGGCGAGGAGGTCGACCCGGACCGCGCGATGCGCCACGCCCACGAGGTGCTCGAGGAGCTCGCGCCGTGACGGCCGCTGACACCGTGCGGCGCCGGGTGGTGGTGACCGGTCGGGTGCAGGGAGTGTTCTTCCGCGACTCCGCCCGCCGGGAGGCCGCTGCGCGACACGTGTCCGGCTGGGTGCGCAACCGGGCCGACGGCAGCGTCGAGGCGGTCTTCGAGGGACCGCCCGACGCCGTCGAGGCGATGGTGTCGTGGGCGCGGCGCGGTCCGCGGGACGCGTGGGTCGACGCGGTCGAGGTCCACGACGAGCCGCCCGAGGGACTGGACGGCTTCTCGGTCCGCTGACCGCGCCGTTTTCGGCATCATCGGAGCGGTTCTCACGCTGAGCCCTGGCTCAGACCCGCTCCGATGTCGGAGAAACCGCGCCCCGCGGCCGGGAGAGCCCTCCGGACCGCACCGCGGCGGGCAGACCGCTCCACAGGTGCCGTTTGCGCATCATTGGAGCGGTTTCCGCGCTCCGCGATGGCTCAGATCCGCTCCAATGTTGGAGAAACCGC
>DASTVO010000073.1:0-5800 GCA_035759075.1 Actinomycetes bacterium | reverse complement strand
CGAGGCAGAGGGTGCTCGAGTCGACCCCGGCTCTGTTCCGATCGGTGCGACTGACCGTCACGGAAGCACAATGAATCGATGCGGCGGCACAGGCTTCGGACCGGGTGGGCCCCGTGGGGCTCGAACCCACAACCCGCGGATTAAAAGTCCGCTGCTCTGCCAGTTGAGCTAGAGGCCCGGTGGATGGGAACGACCTGGGGAACGCAGGGAACATCCCTGGAAGGAACCCACCGCGGTCAGCAGCCTACGAGGTCGCCGGGGACCTCCCCCCTCGTGACCCTGCAGGCGGGCCTGACGGTGAAAGGCGTCGAGGAGCAATCGGGCTGACCGCGCCGCCCCGACGGTACGGTTCTCGGCGTGCTCCGCCCGAGGTCCGGCAATGGCCGCGTCCTCGTCGTTGGCGGGCTGTTGCTACTCGCCTCGCCGGTCATGCTCGTGGGGTTCGTGGCCGTCGGCATCACCTCGGACGACTCCGCCGACGTCCCCATGATCTTGCTCTTCTTGGGCTCGTTGCTCACCGGGTTGGCGGGCACCGCAGCGGTGGTCGCCGGACTGGTGTGGCGAGCGTCCACAGCGAAACAGCGCGCCAAGACCCACGACTCCGTGCTGATCGCGCGGATGGGACGCGCGGCCACCGCGCAGGACGCCGCGGCCGTCCAGGCCGACGGCACCAGCCGGTCCTGGATGCAGTTCTCACCGCTCATCGCCCTCGCGGTGCTGGTGGTCGTCCTCTTCCTGCCCTTCCCTGCCCTGCTCAGGGTCGCCGCCTTCGCTCTCGTTGTTAGCGGCATCGTCGTGGTGTACGTGCTGCCGCGCCGGCGAAGCGCTCAGACTGTCGCCGGTGACTGGGCTCCGCCCGGGGCCTCCGGGCTGCGCGCCGACCGACCGACCGGCGACCCGCCGGCGGCTGTTCGGGAGCGGATGGAGGACCCGGCACTCACCGCCCAGGCCAGAAGGCTGTGGGCCTGGCACCACAGGACGCTGCTGGCCCGCGAGGAGGCCGTCGCGGCGCTCGCCCACCGGCGTGGCTGGGAGTTCCGGCGGGTGGACCCCACGCTGCGAGCTGGTCGCCACCTGGTGCTCAACGTCGTCCGCGGTGCGCGCGACGGCATCCCGTTCGCGGCGTTCGACGACGTGGCCGCCACCGAGACCACCGTGAACGACAACGTGACCATGACGCTCCAGCCGGCGACCAGCGTTGTGATCCCGTTCGCCGCCCCGTTCCGGCTGGCGGTCGTCCCCGACCGGATCGGCGCGGGCGTCCACTGGGGGCACATCGGTCACCAGGTGCAGCTCGAGTCCGGCGCGTTCAACGACGTGTACAACGTCTACTGCGTCGACCCGATCCGTGCGCGGGTCGTGCTCAACCCGGCGGTGATGGCACGGCTGCTGGACAGCCCGGGCCTGGACCTCGTGCTCGAGAACGGGCTGCTCCGCCTCGACCGGCCCGGCGCGTTCGCCGCGGAGCCGACGGCTGAGGCGATGGTCGACCTCGCCTACCAGGTGCATCGCTCAGCGTCGGCCGCCCAGGTCCGGGCCCGATGACCGAGGTCGCTCACGTCACTCCTCGGCGTTGAGCACCTCGCACCGGAACCGGGCCTCGGCCATCGCCTCGGTGAACCGTGCCTCCCACAGCGGGTCGTCCGCCGCGAACTCGCGGAACACCCGCTCCTCCACCACCTGCCGGGACCCGTCCCGGCCCGTCGCCGCGCGCTGCAACAGGATCCGGGTCCGGCCTGCGACCTCGTCGTGCCCGGCCACCCACCGGGCGGCAACGATCACCTTCGCCTGAGTCCCAGCGGCGACCCGGCGGCGGCCGGCCGACAGGGCCTCCCGCGCCGACCAGACGACCAGCCCGACCACGGCCATGACCACCAGCATGCCGAGCAGCAGCACGACACCGCGGATCATGGCCCGAGCCTAGGCATGGTGAGGGCCTTCGACCGGGTCCTCCGACCCTGCCCACGACCGGACGCCTGCGCCAGCCTGGGAGCAGGACGCCTCTCGCGGAAGGTTGGACCCATGCCTGCACCCCGCATCCTCGTCGCGTACCACTCGTCGGACGGGCACACCACCGAGATCGCGACCCGCATCGCCCAGCTGTTCGAGAAGTCCGGCGCGTCGGTGGACCTCGTCGACGCGGCCCACGCCCCGGCGCCGACGGGCCACGACGGCGTCGTGCTCGGCGACTCCATCCACGCCGGCCGCCACAGCCGGGCGCTGACCCGCTACCTGACCCGGCACGTCGACGAGATCCGCACCATGCCGAACGCCCTCTTCCAGGTGAGCCTCACCTCGGCCAAGACCGACGAGAAGAGCGCGGCGGAGGTCCGGAAGTACGTGGACCAGCTGCTCGAGAAGACCGGCTTCGACCCCGACATCGTCGGGCTGTTCGCCGGCGCGGTCGTCTACACCCGGTACGGCTGGCTGAAGCGCCGCATGATGCGCCGCATCATGGCCGGAGCGGGTCAGGACACCGACACCTCACGCGACTACGACTACACCGACTGGGATGCCGTCGAGCACTTTGCCGAGCACGCCTTCCGGCTCATAGCGGGTGCCGGTCAGGAGTCCGAGCCGCAGATCCGTGAGCTCGTGCCGCAGACGACGGCGCAGACCGACGTCACCGTCGCCAAGGACAGGATGGGCGAGGTCTTCGGTCCCGCTTACGAGCGGCTGATGTCGACGCTGGCAGACCAGGGCGTCACGCCGACCGCGCCGCCCTTCGCCCGCTACCTCGACGTCGCCGACGACACCGCGTGGCGGGTGACGCTCGGTGTGCCGGTCGCAACGCCGTTCGAGCCGACAGACACCGTGTACGCGGGTGAGCTGCCCGGCGTACGGGCAGCAGTCGCGGTGCACCGTGGTCCCTACGACGGGCTCCCCGCCGCCTGGGCCGCTGCCATGGACTGGGTGAGCCGCGAGGGCCTGGCCGTCGGCGGTGCGCCGTGGGAGTCCTACGTCGTGGCCGACATGGACGGCACCGACCCGGAGTCGCAGCGAACGGAGATCGTCCTCCCGCTCGCCTGAGCCCGCGCCTGAGCCATTGTCGAGGCGACCGGCCTGGGACACAGTGGAGCCATAGGCGTGTCGCGTGGCGAGAGAAGGCCGACATGACTTCACGGGACATCGTCGTCGGGCTGAACAGCTCCCCCGGCGCCGCGGGTGCCCTGCGCTGGGCAGCCGAGGAGGCCCGGCTGCGCCGCGCCCCGCTGCGGATCGTGCACACGTGGGACGTCCCGGCGGTGGAGGCGATGACTGCCCGCGCCGACCTGCGCGAGGCGACGGAGGCGGAGGCCGCCGAGCTCGCGGTGGGCTGGGCCGAGGCTGCGCTTGGCACGTCCGAGCTTCCCGGGACGCTCGAGATCGTGCACGGCGAGCCGGCGCACGTCCTCGTCGAGGCCTCCCGGGACGCTGGCCTGCTCGTGCTCGGCACGCAGGAGCACGTCGGGCTCCGCCGGCTCGTCGCCGGGTCGGTGAGCCACTACTGCCTGGCGCATGCGGAGTGCCCCGTGGTCGCCGTCCCGGGGGCGACCACGCGCCGGCACGGCGTGCCGCGCCCGCGCGTCGACGAGGGGTCGTGGCAGCAGTCGCCGGGTCCGCTTCTCTAAACCGACGCTAGCGCCTGGTCGTCACGCACTGTGACGTCATTTGACTCAACCGTGACAATGCGAGCGTTGGGGTGATCGTTCGTGTCGCCATGTGCAGACACGCTGCGTGACGGGGACCATGGAGATCGCAGGGGGGAGGACACCTGGCGCGCGACCAGCCCGAGGACGGTCCGGCAAACGCAGCCGAGGCCGTCCTCAGCCTGCGCGCTGCCGGTGCGGACTACCGGGCCGTCTTCGCCCGGAACCCCGTCCCGATGGCACTGCTGGACGGCACCGGGCGGGTCACGGAGGCCAACCCGGCTCTCGGGCACCTGCTGGGCAGGGAGGTCGCCGAGCTGGCCGGCACCCCGCTGCACGACCTCGCCGTCGCGGAGGACGTCGGCCGCTTCCGCCCCGGCAGCGACGAGCGCCGGCTCCGCCACGAGCGCGGGCACGACGTGTGGACGGTGGTCTCCGCGGTGCCGCTGCCCGAGGCCGGGCCGGGCGCGCTGCTGGTGTGCCTGGACGACGCGACCGGCCGGCGCAACACGGAGCGGATGCTGCTGCACGCCGCGCTGCACGACAGCCTCACGAACCTGCCGAACCGCCGGCTGCTGCGCGACCGGCTGGACACGGCGCTCGCCCGCTCGAAGCGCAGCCCGAGCACCGTCGCCGTGCTCTTCATCGACCTCGACCGCTTCAAGGAGGTCAACGACTCGTACGGGCACGACGTCGGTGACGAGGTGCTGGTGAGCGTCGCCAACGGCATCCTCATGGCGCTCCGGTCCAGCGACACGGTGGCCCGGCTCGGGGGCGACGAGTTCGTCGTCGTCTGCGAGGACGTGACCGAGGAGGACGCGATCGTCCAGCTCGCCCAGCGCATCCAGCAGCACATCCGCCGGCCGGTGACCGTCAACGGACGGAGCGTCTCGGTCGCGGCCAGCATCGGCATCGCCATCGCCGGCCCGCGGGCCGACTCCGCCGACGAGCTGATCCGGCTGGCCGACGTCGCGATGTTCCAGGCCAAGCGCCGGCCCGACGTCTCCTACGTCATGGCCGACGAGGCGATCGAGGCCCAGCTGGGCGAGGAGGACGCGCGCGGCGGTGCGCTGCTGAGCGACCTGCGCCACGACATCCAGGCCAACAACCTGCAGCTGCACTACCAGCCGGTGGTGCGGCTCGACGGCCGGCTGATCGGGCTGGAGGCGTTGGTCCGCTGGCCGCACCCGCGGCTGGGGCTGCTGCTGCCGCGGGACTTCCTGCCGCGGGTGCAGGGCTCGGACGTCGCCCGCCCGCTCTCCGACTGGGTGCTGCGCGCGGCCATCCGCGACGCCTCGTCATGGCGCGACCCCAGCCTTCGGGTCAGCGTCAATGTGTGGGCGAGCGAGGTCGCGCGTCCCGGGTACGCCGACACCGTCGCCATGCTGCTGACCTGGGCCGGCCTGCAGGCCCGCGGGCTCTACCTCGAGCTGCACGAGCAGGACCTGCCCGACGCCGGGCCCGGGCTCCCCGACGAGCTGGACCGGCTGCGCCGCCTCGGGGTCGGTCTGGCCATCGACGACTTCGGCACCGGCGCCACCTCCCTGTCCGGGCTGCGCAGGCTGCCGGTGGACACCTTGAAGGTCGACCGCTCCTTCGTCGCCGGCCTGCTCACCGACCCGGAGGACTCGGCGGTGGTGGCCGCGGTCGCGACCGCGGCGCGTACCGCCGGACGGCACCCGCTCGCGGCCGGCGTCGAGACCCCCGAGCAGCTCCGGGTGCTGCGCGAGATGGGCTACGAGAGCGTGCAGGGCTACCTGACCGGCGCTCCGGCCCCGCTGATCGACCTGCGCGGGATGATCTCGGACCGCAGGGTGCCCCTCGGATGAGGTCGTCAGTCGTAGCCGAGCTCGTGCAGCCGGTCGTCGTCGATGCCGAAGTGGTGCGCGATCTCGTGCACGACGGTCACGTGCACCTCCTCGACGACCTCGTCCTCGTCGGCGCACATCCGCAGGGTCGGGCCGCGGTAGATGACGATGCGGTCGGGCAGCACCCCGCCGTACGACCAGTCGCGCTCGGTCAGCGGCGTCCCCTCGTACCAGCCGAGCAGGTCGGGGTCGTGCGGCGGCGGCTCGTCCTCGACGAAGACCGCCACGTTGTCCATGAGGTCAGCCAGCTCCGGTGGCACGGTGTCCAGCGCCTCGGCCACGAGCTCCTCGAATCGAGACGCC
>DASTVO010000072.1:0-11943 GCA_035759075.1 Actinomycetes bacterium | reverse complement strand
CCGGGAGGGCTCCGACCAGGTCGTGAAGGAGGGCTTCGCGCAGGCCGGGTCCAACGGCGAGTTCGGTGAGTTCACCGACACCGTCGAGCTGCCGCCGGGCACCTACGAGATGCGCGCCTTCGAGAGCTCGGCGCAGGACGGTAGCCCGCTGCACGTCGACAGCAAGGTCTTCACGGTCTCGTAGGGCCGACGGCCCGCACCTAGCGCCAGCGGGTGCGGGCCAGCAGCACCGCCAGAGCGGCGGTGCCGGCCGTCGAGGTGCGCAGCACCGTCTCGCCGAGGCGGTACGCGGTGGCGCCGGCGCTCCGGAACATCTCCAGCTCCTCCGCGCTGACCCCGCCCTCCGGTCCGACCACCACGACGACGTCCCCGGTGCCGGGCAGGTCGAGACCGGCCAGCGCCTGGTCGCTCTCCTCGTGCAGGACGACGCCGGCCGCCGCGGACTCGAGCAGCGCCACGACGTCCCGGCTGCTCGCCAGATCGTCCACCTGCGGGACGCGGGTCCGGCGGGACTGCTTGGCCGCGGCCACCGCCGTGCTGCGCCACCGCCCCAGAGCCTTCGCGCCGCGGGCGTCCCGCCAGCGGGTCACGCACCGGGACGCAGCCCAGGGCACGACGACGTCGACCCCGACCTCGGTCAGGGTCTCGACGGCGAGCTCGCCGCGGTCTCCCTTGGGCAGGGCCTGGACGACGACGAACCGCGGCCGGGGCGCGGGTTCCTCGGACACCGTCGGCACCTCGACCTCGAGCCGGTCCTTACCGACCGAGGCGACAACTCCGTCGCCCCGGCGGCCGGCGCCGTCGGTCAGGACCAGCCGCTCCCCGACGCCGAGACGGGTGACGGTCGCGGCGTGCCGGCCCTCGGCGCCGTCGAGGACCACGGTGCCGGCGACCAGCCGGTCGGTCGGGACAACGAACACCGGCGCGCTCACGACCGAGACGCCGGCCTTTCGCGGTCATTGGATGCGTTCTGAGCCAGCCGTACGCGCGGCCGCGCATCCGATCCTGCGGAAACGGCGAGTTGGCGCACGCCGGTCAGCGCTGGTTGAACGCGTCGCGCAGCCGGTTGAAGAAGCTCTGCTGCTGCCCCGAGACCTCACCGACGTCGGGCCCGTCCTCGCCGCGCAGGCCGGCGAGCTTGCGGAGCAGCTCCTCCTGCTCGGCGTCGAGCCGGGTCGGTGTCTGCACCTCGACGTGCACCAGCAGGTCGCCCCGGCCCTGGCGGCGCAGGTGCGTCACCCCGAGGCCGTCGAGCGTGACGACCTGGCCGGACTGCGTGCCCGCGCGGACCTCCACCGCGCGCGGTCCGTCGAGGGTCTCCAGCGTCACGGTCGTGCCGAGCGCCGCCGCGGTCATCGGCAGTGTCACGGTGCAGTGCAGGTCGTCGCCCTGGCGCCGGAAGGTCGGGTGGGGCCGCTCCACGATCTCGACGAACAGGTCGCCGGTCGGGCCGCCCCCGGGACCGGCCTCGCCCTCGCCGCTGAGCTGGATCCGCGTGCCGGTGTCGACGCCCGGCGGGATCTTGACCTTGAGGGACCGCCGGGTCCGCACCCGGCCGTCGCCGCCGCAGTCGGGGCAGGGCTGCGGGATCACGGTGCCGAAGCCCTGGCAGGCCGCGCACGGCCGCGCGGTCATCACCTGACCGAGGAAGCTGCGGGTCACCTGCTGCACCTCGCCGCGGCCGCCGCAGATGTCGCACGTCCGCGGTGAGGTGCCGGCCGCCGCGCCGACGCCCTGGCAGGTCGGGCAGACCGCGGCGGTGTCGACGGTCAGCTCGCGGGTGACGCCGAACGTCGCCTCGGACAGGTCGATGTCCACGCGGATCAGCGCGTCCTGCCCGCGCCGCTGCCGGGGCCGCGGGCCGCGGGTCGCGCCGGCGCCGCCGAAGAAGGCGTCCATGATGTCGGAGAAGCCGAAGCCCTGGCCGAAGCCGCCTCCGCTGGAGAACGGGTCACCACCGAGGTCGTGCAGCTCGCGCTTCTTCGGGTCGGAGAGCACCTCGTAGGCCTTGGTGACCTCCTTGAACCGCTCCTCCTCCCCCGGGTTCACGTCCGGGTGGAGCTTGCGGGCCAGCCGACGGTACGCCTTCTTGATCTCGTCCGTGGTGGCGTCGCGGGAGACACCGAGGACCTCGTAGTAGTCCAGCTGCTGGTTGGCCACTCAGCTCTCTCCCACGATCTTGCCGACGTACCGGGCCACTGCGCGTACCGCTCCCATCGTGCCGGGGTAGTCCATCCTGGTCGGCCCGATGACACCGAGCTTGGCCAGCATCTCGCTCTCGGTGCCGTAGCCGGTGCTCACCACCGAGGTGCCGGTCAGGCCCTCGTGGGCGTTCTCGGCCCCGATCCGCACGGTGAGCACGGACGGGTCGCCGGCCTCACCGAGCAGCTTGAGCAGCACCATCTGCTCCTCGAGGGCCTCCAGCACCGGCCGGATGCTGTGCGGGAAGTCGGGGCCGAACCGCGCGAGGTTCGACGTGCCGCCGAGGACGATGCGGTCCTCGTGCTCCTCCACCAGGCTCTCCAGCAGCGCCGAGAGCACCGACGCGACGACCGGACGCTGCTCGGGTGTGAAGCGGTCGGGCAGGTCGCTGAGCTTGCCGGCGGCCTCGGCCAGCCGGACCCCGACGGTGAGCGCGTTCAGCTGGGCGCGCAGCTCGCCGAGCAGCGTCTCGGGGACCTCGGTGGAGGTCTCGACGACCCGCTGCTCGACCCGGCCGGTGGTGGTGATGAGCACCACGAGCAGGCGGTGCGACGTGAGCGGCACCAGCTCGACGTGGCGGACCCCGGAGCGGGACAGCGAGGGGTACTGCACCACCGCCACCTGCCGGGTGAGCTGCGCCAGCAGGCGGACCGTGCGGGCCACGATGTCGTCGAGGTCGAGGGCGCCCTCGAGGAAGGACTGGATGGCCCGGCGCTCCGGCACCGACAGCGGCTTGACGGTGGAGAGGCGGTCCACGAAGAGCCGGTAGCCCTTGTCGGTGGGGATGCGCCCGGCGCTGGTGTGGGGCTGCGCGATGTAGCCCTCGTCCTCGAGCGCGGCCATGTCGTTGCGGATCGTCGCGGGCGAGACACCGAGGTTGTGGCGCTCCACCAGGGCCTTGGAGCCGACCGGCTCCTCGGTGGAGACGTAGTCCTCGACGATGGCGCGCAGCACGTCGAGCTTGCGGTCGTCGAGCACGCGCACCTCCTCGGACGTCGGCCTGGCCCTGGGCGTCGAGTACCGGACGCACCGGCCGGCCACGGCTGGCACTCGATCTGTCGGAGTGCCAAGTGTACGACGGGAGCCCCCGGCGCGTCCCGTGGCGCGACGGCCACCCGGCCCGACAGGCTGGCGCCCGTGGACCGCTACGCAGGAGACGTGCTCGCATCGGGCTGGCAGCGCCCTGCCCGTGAGGTGCCCAAGGTCGCCGCCGAGCAGGGTCTGGTGGTCGAGGACGTCGAGACCGGCTTCTGCGGTGCGGTGGTCCGCGTCGAGAAGACGACCGGCGGCATGACCGTCACCCTCGAGGACCGGCACGGCAAGCACCGAGTGTTCCCCGCCGGGTACGGCTTCCTGGTGGAGGGCGTGCCGGTCCGGCTGGTCCGGCCGGTGGTGGCAGCCCCGCCCGCCACCCCCCGGCGTACGGCCTCGGGGTCGGTCGCCGCCCCCACGACGCGCGCGCGGGTCGCCCGGGCCAGCCGCATCTACGTCGAGGGCCGCCACGACGCCGAGCTGGTCGAGAAGGTCTGGGGCGACGACCTGCGCGGTGAGGGTGTGGTCGTCGAGCACCTGGGCGGGATCGACGACCTCGCCGGAGAGGTCCGTGGCTTCGGGCCTGGGCCCGGCCGACGGCTGGGTGTGCTCGTCGACCATCTCGTGCCGGGCAGCAAGGAGTCGCGCATCGCCGCCACCGTGAGCTCGCCGCACGTGCTGGTGCTCGGCCACCCCTACGTCGACGTGTGGCAGGCCGTACGGCCGTCGGTGCTCGGCATCGCGGCCTGGCCGGACGTTCCGCGCGGCGTGCCGTGGAAGGAAGGGGTGTGCGCCGCGCTCGGCTGGCCGGTCGACCCGCCGGCGGCCTGGCGTCGGATCCTCGGCGCGGTGCGTACCTACGCCGACCTCGAGCCCTCTTTGCTCGGCCGGGTCGAGGAGCTCATCGATTTCGTCGCCGCCGGTGACGGCCGGGCATAGCCTGGGAACCGGGAGGGATTCGCCATGTCAGAGCAGGACCCGAACCAGCGGCCACCGCAGCCCCCGGGCTCGGAGCAGCCGCCGTCCGCACCACCGCCGTCCGCACCACCGCCTCCGCCGTCCTCGGCCCCACCGCCGTCGTCCGCACCGCCGCCTCCGCCGTCCTCGCCACCACCGGGCGGGGGCTACGGGCAGCAGCAGTACGGCGGCCAGCCGCCTGCCGGCTACGGCGCACCCGGGCAGCTGAGCCCTCAGGACGAGCGCACCTGGGGCATGCTCGCGCACATCAGTGCGATCCTCGGCGCCATCGTCGCCCTGTCGTTCCTCGGGCCGCTGATCGTGCTGCTGGTCCAGGGCAACAAGTCCCCGTTCGTGCGCAAGCAGGCGGTCGAGGCGCTGAACTTCCAGATCACGACCTACATCGCCGCGATCGTGTCGGCGATCCTGATCATCGTGATCATCGGGTTCTTCCTGCTGCTCGCCGTGGGCATCGCCTGGCTGGTGCTCACGATCATGGCGGGGTTGGCGGCCAACCGTGGTGAGGACTACCGCTACCCGTTCAACATCCGGCTGGTGAAGTAGCCGGGCTCAGTCCAGCAGGTCGCGCACCACCGCGTCCGCGAGCAGGCGGCCGCGCAGCGTCAGCGCTGCGCGGCCGTTCGCATGTGCGGCCGGGTCCAGCAGCCCGTCGGACACGGCCCGGTGCGCCGCCTCGCGGCCGGTCGAGGTCAGGTCGTGGAGCGGGTGCCCCTCGCGCAGCCGGATCCCGAGCAGCACCCGCTCGGTCCGGCGCTCCTCGTCGGTGAGCACCTCGCGGGCGTACGCCGGGCTGGCGCCCACCGCGACCCGGTCGGCGTACGCCCGCGGGTGCTTGACGTTCCACCACCGGGTGCCGCCGACGTGGCTGTGCGCACCGGGGCCGACCCCCCACCAGTCGTGACCGAGCCAGTAGCCCTCGTTGTGCCGCGCCCGCTGCCGGTCGTCCACCGCCCAGTTGCTCACCTCGTACCAGCCCAGCCCGGCACCGGCGAGGACCTCGTCGGCGAGCAGGTACCGGTCGGCCAGCGCGTCGTCGTCGGGGGCGGGCACGTCGCCGCGGCGCACCTGGGCGGCCAGCCGGGTGCCCTCCTCGACGATCAGGGCGTACGCGGAGAGGTGCTCGGGCCGGCAGGCCAGCGCCGCCTCGAGGCTGGTCCGCCAGTCCTCGAGCGACTCCCCCGGCGTGCCGTAGATCAGGTCGAGGCTGATCCCCTCGAAGCCGGCCGCCCGCGCCCACTGCACCGCGCGCGGCACCCCGTCGGGGTCGTGCGTGCGCTCGAGGGTGGCCAACACGTGCGGCACCGCCGACTGCATGCCGAACGACACCCGGGTGAAGCCCGCGGCGCGCAGCCGCTCGAGCGACTCGGCGTCGACGCTGTCCGGGTTGGCCTCGGTGGTGACCTCGGCGTCCGCGGCCAGCCCGAACTCGTCCCGGACCGCGCCCAGCAGCAGCCCGAGATCGGCCGGCGGGAGCAGGGTCGGCGTGCCGCCGCCGAAGAAGACCGTGGCCGCCGGCAGGGCGACGTCACCGAGCACCCGGCGGGCGAGCCGGATCTCCTCGACAGCGGTCGCCGCGTACGTCGCCTGCGACGCGCCGCCCCCGAGCTCGACGGCGGTGTAGGTGTTGAAGTCGCAGTACCCGCACCGCGTCAGGCAGAACGGGACGTGCACGTAGACCCCGAACGGCCGCTCGCCGAGCCGCGCCAGCGCATCCTCGGGCAGCGTCCCGGCGCGCGGGACGTCCTCCCCCTCGGGCAGCGTCGACGGCACCCACCCAGTGTCCCCTGTCGTGCCATGCTGACCGTGTGACGCCCGAGGACCTGGCCCAGCTGCGGCGGTCCAAGGACCTGATGGACAGGGAGTACGACCAGCCGCTCGACGTCCCGACCATGGCGCGGGCCGCCCTGATGTCGCCGGCGCACTTCTCGCGGCTGTTCCGGATGGCCTACGGGGAGACGCCGTACGGCTACCTGGTGACCCGCCGCGTCGAGCGGGCCAAGGCGCTGCTGCGGCGTGGCGACCTCACGGTCACCGAGGTCTGCCTGGCCGTCGGCGCGACGTCGCTCGGCTCGTTCAGCTCGCGGTTCACCGAGCTCGTCGGGGAGACGCCGAGCGCCTACAGAGCCCGCGACCACGCACCCGGAGCGCCGGTCCCCGCCTGCTACGCCAAGGCCGTCACGCGACCGAGCAGGATTCGAGAAGCGGGCTGACGGGTCGCGCTTGTAGCGTCGGCGACATGGATCTCAAGCTCTCCCACACATTCGTCCAGGTGCACGACCAGGACGAGGCGCTGACGTTCTACCGCGACGCGCTCGGCCTCGAGGTGCGGGTCGACGTGGAGTTCGACGGCATGCGCTGGCTGACCGTCGGCCCGCCGTCGCAGCCCGACATCGAGATCACTCTCGAGACCGTCGACATGGGACGCCCGCCGACGGACCATCAGGTGCTGCGCGAGCTGATGGCCAAGGGCTCGCTCGCCGGCGTGATCTTCCGGACCGACGACGTGGACACCGCCTTCGAGAAGGTCCGCGCCGCCGGCGCCGAGGTGCTCCAGGAGCCGATCGACCAGCCCTACGGCGTGCGCGACTGCGCCTTCCGCGACCCGTCCGGCAACCAGGTGCGCATCGGCACCGCCCTGCCGCGCGAGGCGTGAGCCGGACGGTCAGCCGCCGGGGTACATCTCGCCCAGCAGCGCCCGGTGCTTGTCCTCGACCACCCGCCGCTTCACCTTCAGGCTCGGCGTGAGGTCGCCGTCCTCGATCGTGAGGTCGTGGTCGAGGATCCGGAAGTCCTTGACGGTCTCCCACCGGTTGACCTTCTCGTTCACGTGCTCGATGGCCGCCGCCACCTCGGCCCGCACGTCGGAGTGCGCGGTCAGCGTGGCGTAGTCGCCCTGCACGCCCCGGTGCGCGGCCCATTGAGTGAGGGCGTCCGGGTCGAGCGTCACCAGCGCGGTGCAGTAGTTGCGGCCGTCGCCGTGCACCACGATCTGGCTGGCCAGGGCGCAGGCACCCTTGAAGAGGACCTCGATGGCCTGCGGGGCGACGTACTTGCCGCCGGAGGTCTTGATGAGGTCCTTCTTCCGGTCGGTGATGCGCAGGTAGCCGTCGGCGTCGATCTCGCCGACGTCACCGGTGTGCAGCCAGCCGTCGGCGTCGAGCGCCTCGGCGGTCTGGTCCGGGAGGTTGTGGTAGCCCTGCATGACGCCGGGTCCCCTGAGCAGGATCTCGCCGTCGTCGGCGATGCGGGCCTCGGTGCCGGGGAACGGGATGCCGACGGTGCCGAACTTGTAGAGCTCGGGCCGGTTGACGAAGGTGCCGGCGCTGGTCTCGGTCAGGCCGTAGCCCTCGAGGATGAGGATCCCGGCGGAGTGGAAGAACTCCGCGACGTCGCGTGAGAGAGCCGCGCTGCCGGAGACCAGGAAGCGCAGTTGGCCGCCGAAGCGGGCACGCAGCTTGGAGAACACGAGCTTGTCGGCCACCGCGTGCTGGGCCTTGAGCAGGGCGCCCGGCGCCTTCCCCGCCAACTGCAGCTGGGAGACCTCGCGGCCGACGCCCATCGCCCAGGTGAAGATCTTGAGCTTCGGGCCGCCCTCCTCGTGGGCCATCGTGACGACCCGGCCGCGCACCTTCTCGAAGATGCGCGGGGCGGCGGCCATGAAGGTGGGCGACACCGTGGCCAGGTTGTCGATGATCTTCTCGACCCGGCCGTCGATGGCTGCGGCCGAGCCGGTGGCCACCTGCGCGGCGAGCAGCACCTTGCCGAAGGAGTGGGCCAGCGGCAGCCAGAGGTACTGCACGTCGTCCGGGGTCAGCAGCTGCGCCGTGTCGACGGACATTCCCTCGTAGACCCAGCAGTCGTGGCTGAGCCGCACACCCTTCGGCCGGCCGGTCGTGCCGGAGGTGTAGATCAGCGTGGCGAGGTGCTCGGGCCGGGTGGCGTCGACCCGCGACGTCACCGTGGCGGGGTCGCGCCGGAGCTGCTCCTCGCCGAGCCGGGCGAGGTCGTCGAGGCCGATGACCCAGTCGCCGTCGGTGGTGCCGTCGAAGGTGACGACCTTGGCCAGCTCGGGCAGCTCGTCGCGGTGGTCGCGCAGCTTGGCGATCTGCGTGTCGTCCTCGGCGAAGCAGACCCGGGTCGCGGAGTCGGCGAGGATGTACGCGACGTCCTCGGGATTGGTGGTCGGGTAGACCGTCGTGGTCGCCGCGCCGGCGCAGAGGATGGCGAAGTCGGCCAGGGCCCAGTCGACCCGGGTCGAGCTGATGATGGCGACCCGCTGCTCGGGCTCGATGCCCAGCGCGACCAGGCCGGCGGCGAGCTGCTGGACCCGGTCGCCGGCCTCGGCCCAGGTCATCGAGTGCCAGCTCGTGGTCCCGTCGGGCCCGTCGACCGGGCGCCGGTAGGCCTCGCGCGTCGGCGTCGCCGCCACCCGGTCCAGGAACATCCGCCCGACCGACGGCGGCCGCTTCCCGACCGACTCCTGCTGCGCCGTGACTGATGACACCGCGGTCCTCCCGCTCGACGTCCTTCTGGTCGTGACGCTAGCGCGAACTCACGCGCCGCGACGCGCGGCACACGCATCGCCACCGCCCGAGATCTCCGTTTCCGTGCTCAGGAAGCGAGTCGACTGCGTTCCTGAGCACAGCGGGGAGGATCTTGGTCGGTCAGCGGGTGCGGGCGGCCAGGTCCCTGCGGGCGTGTGCGGCCAGCTCGTGGTTCAGCCCGGGCATCTCCAGCAGGCGCAGCAGCCCGGCCGCCGGAGCGTTACGGATGACGAACACGTCCCTGACCGTCACCCCGTGGTCCGGCCGGCTCACCACCTCGACGTCGTCCCCGGCCCCGACGTCGCCCTCGACGACGACGCGCAGGTACGCCCCCGGCGCGCCGTGCGCCGTGAACCGCTTGACCCAGTGCGGCTCGTCCATCCAGCCCTGGAAGGTCCTGCACGGGATGCGCGGCACCGTGACCTCCAGCAGCAAGCCCGACGACCCGACGCGCCACCGCTCGCCGATGGCAGCTCCGCTCACGTCGAGGCCCTCGGTCGTGAGGTTCTCGCCGAAGGTGCCCGGCGTCAGCTCGCGGCCGAGCTCACCGGCCCACCAGCGCAGGTCCTCCACCGCGTAGGCGTAGACGGCCTGGTCCGCGCCGCCGTGGTGGCGGGTGTCGACGACCTGGTCGCCGTCGAGGCCCGCCTCACCCGCGTCCGCCGGCCGCACCCGGACCCGGCCGTCGACGCCCCGCTTGTCGATGGCGGTCTGGTCGAGGTCGCCCCGCACGTCGGGGATGACGGCGTGCACGACGTTGACGGAGAGAACCCGGGCGGCGGTCACTTCTTGGTCTTCTCGCCGCCGCCCTCGGTCGACAGCGCGGCGATGAACGCCTCCTGGGGGACCTCGACGCGGCCGACCATCTTCATCCGCTTCTTGCCCTCCTTCTGCTTCTCCAGCAGCTTGCGCTTGCGGGTGATGTCACCGCCGTAGCACTTGGCGAGCACGTCCTTGCGGATCGCGCGGATGTTCTCGCGGGCGATCACCCGGGCGCCGATCGCCGCCTGGATCGGCACCTCGAACTGCTGGCGCGGGATCAGCTCGCGCAGGCGCTGCGTCATCTGCACCCCGTACGCGTACGCCTTGTCCTTGTGCACGATCGCGGAGAAGGCGTCGACGGTCTCGCCCTGCAGCAGGATGTCGACCTTGACCAGCGCGCTCTCCTGCTCGCCCTCGACCTCGTAGTCGAGGGAGGCGTAGCCGCGGGTCTTGGACTTCAGGTTGTCGAAGAAGTCGAAGACGATCTCGGCCAGCGGCAAGGTGTAGCGCAGCTCGACGCGCTCCTCGGACAGGTAGTCCATGCCGAGCAGCGCACCGCGGCGCGACTGGCAGAGCTCCATGATCGCCCCGATGTAGTCGCTCGGCGCGAGGATGGTGGCGCGGACCACCGGCTCGTGCACCTCCGCGATCTTCCCCTCCGGGAACTCGCTCGGGTTGGTGACGGTGTGCTCGTCGCCGTCCTCCATCACCACCCGGTAGACGACGTTCGGCGCGGTGGAGATGAGGTCGAGGTCGAACTCGCGCTCGAGCCGCTCGCGCACGATCTCGAGGTGCAGCAGTCCGAGGAAGCCGCAGCGGAAGCCGAACCCGAGCGCCGCTGACGTCTCGGGCTCCCACACCAGGGCGGCGTCGTTGAGCTGCAGGCGCTCGAGGGCGTCCCGCAGGTCCGGGTAGTCGTCGCCGTCGACCGGGTACAGCCCGGAGAACACCATCGGCTTGGGGTCCTTGTAGCCCCCGAGAGCCGTCGCGGCCGGCTTGGCCGCGTTGGTGACGGTGTCACCGACCTTGGACTGGCGGACGTCCTTCACGCCGGTGATGAGGTAGCCGACCTCGCCGACGCCGAGGCCGTCGGACGGGTTCGGCTCGGGCGAGATGACGCCGATCTCGAGCAGGTCGTGCTGCGCCCTGGTGGAGAGCATGAGGATGCGCTCCCGCGGGCTCAGGTGGCCGTCGATGACACGGACGTAAGTGACCACGCCACGGTAGACGTCGTAGACGCTGTCGAAGATCATCGCGCGGGCCGGTGCGTCCGGGTCGCCGACCGGTGCCGGTACCTGGCGAACGATCTGCTCGAGCAGCTGAGTCACGCCCTCGCCGGTCTTGGCGCTGACCTTCATCACGTCGTCGGGGTCGCAGCCGATGATGTGGGCGAGCTCGGCCGCGTACTTCTCCGGCTGCGCCGACGGCAGGTCGATCTTGTTCAGCACCGGGATGATCTGCAGGTCGTTCTCGAGCGCGAGGTAGAGGTTGGCCAGGGTCTGGGCCTCGATGCCCTGCGCGGCGTCGACGAGCAGCACCGTGCCCTCGCAGGCGGCGAGGCTGCGGGAGACCTCGTAGGTGAAGTCGACGTGCCCCGGGGTGTCGATCATGTTCAGCGCGTAGACCTGGCCGTCCTCCGCCTCGAACGGCAGCCGGACGGCCTGGCTCTTGATGGTGATGCCGCGCTCGCGCTCGATGTCCATCCGGTCGAGGTACTGCGCGCGCATCGTGCGGTCGTCCACCACGCCGGTGAGCTGCAGCATGCGGTCGGCCAGCGTCGACTTGCCGTGGTCGATGTGCGCGATGATGCAGAAGTTGCGGATGAGCCCGGGATCGGTGCGGCTCGGCGCCGGGTGGCGGGCGTTCGAGGGGCTGGCGGGCACGCAGGGTCCAATGCTGGGGTGCGAGGGCTTCGGCGCGTACGCCGGGGAACTGCTCCATCATCCCACGCCACGCCGCAGCGGCTCGATCGTCGGCGCCCGGGCTTGCCCGGTTCTTCACCCGATGTCCTCTGGCGGGCCCGGCGGGCCAGGCCTAGGCTCGCGCCAAACGATCAAGATCGGTCCGTGCCCTCCCACATCCCGGAGTCGTGCTCATGCCGTTGACCCGCGTCGCCACCCCCCGTCGCCTCGCCGCCCTGCTCGTCGCCCCGCTGCTGCTCCTGCCGCTCGTGCTGGCGACGCCTGCCGCGGCCGTGTCTCCCGACCTGGTGATCAGCCAGGTCTACGGGGGCGGTGGCAACTCCGGGGCGACGTACACGCACGACTTCATCGAGATCTACAACCGCGGGTCGGCACCGGCGAGCCTCGCGGGTAAGAGCGTGCAGTACGCATCGAGCACGGGCAGCACCTGGCAGACAACTGCCCTCACGGGGACGCTAGGGCCAGGCCGCTACTACCTCGTCCAGGAGGCCGCCGGAACCGGC
>DASTVO010000071.1:0-2272 GCA_035759075.1 Actinomycetes bacterium | reverse complement strand
GGTACTGACACCTGGTCGAGCGCGAGCTTCGAACCTCTGCGATCAGGTGCCGGCTCGGTTGATGGTTCCCTCACAGGACCGCACCGCGCGGCGCCACCTCGACGGCGGCAACGCCCCGCCCGTACAGGACGACGAGCCGGTCACCGTGTCTGGTTTGAAGGACACCGGAGTCCTCCGAAAGCGTGGAGATGACGTGCCCGATGACCTCGTCGACGTTCTCCGTGTTGGGTTCCTCGTAGGTGATGTCCATGTGTGCGCCTCCGGTGAGCCGGACGCGCAGCACGATCTCCGCCATGAAAGCGGACTCTACGGGGTCCCGCCTCGCGAACTGCCTTGTTCCGTCGCCCCGGCGAGTGACAGGTCACAGCCCGGCGACTGCCCGGGAGACAGGACGCTTGTCGTGGTTGAAGTTCCGCTTCCCAGCCATGCCCGGGACCGGGTCGTCGTCGATGTCGGGCAGGGTTTGTCGGTTCGCGGGATGCGCCAGGGCATCCTGGCCGCCCTAGAGGGGCGGCCTCACGACCTGGTCATCGACATGCGCGGGGTGGACCACCTGTCCAACCAGGGCCTGGCCCTGCTCCCGGGGGTCAAGGCCCGGCAAGGGTCCCGACAGCAAGCCCTGACTCTGGTCTGCGGCTTGGACTCCGCGACCGAGCAGGCGATGTCACGCAACGAGATGAAACGATCATTCACCACCGTTACGGAGCTGGACCCACCCTCCTCCGCGTGATAGCCGTGAGGGTGGTGCCCTCATCGCCTTAGATCCGTCCAATGTGCAGCGCCAGTCGTGCGTCTCGGGGCGGCGTCGCTGCGGGGATCAGGCCGCGGCGGACTTCGCGGGACGACGGGCGTCGGGGCGGCTGATGTCGAGCACGGCGGCCTGCGCCTTCGCGGCGAGGTCGTTGGGTAGCGAGAGCCGGATGACCTTGTGCCACGCCGAGGCGACCTGGCGGGGCAGCGAGCCGGTGACGTAGGGCAGGTCGTACTTCGCGAACAGCGCCTGCACCCGCGGGGCGATCTCGGCGTAGCGGTTGCTCGGCAGGTCCGGGAACAGGTGGTGCTCGACCTGGAACGACAGGTTGCCGGTCATGAAGTGCATGACCTTGCTGCCGTTGATGTTCGCCGAGCCGAGCATCTGCCGCAGGTACCACTCGCCCCGCGTCTCACCCTCGATCGAGCGGCGCTCGAAGGTCTGCACGCCCTCGGGGAAGTGGCCGCACATGATGACCGAGTGGGTCCACAGGTTGCGGACCAGGTTGGCCGACATGTTCGCGGTCAGGGTGGTCAGCGCCGATGGACCGGACAGCAGCGGGTGCACCCCGTAGTCCTTGGTCATCTGCCGCCGGATCTTCGTCAGGGTCTGCTTCGCGCGGGCACGAAACTCGGGGCTGGAGCGGCGCTTCTCGGACGTGAGGTTCTTGCCGAGCTCGAGGTCGTAGGCGGCGATGCCGTACTCGAAGAAGCATGCGTTGAGGAAGTTCCACAGCGGCTGCGCGAGGTAGAGCGGCACCCAGCGCTGGTCCTCGTCGACGCGCATGATGCCGTAGCCGAGGTCGTTGTCCTTCCCGATGACGTTCGTGTAGGTGTGGTGCAGCTCGTTGTGCGAGTGTTTCCACTGCTCGGACGGGGAGGCGTTGTCCCACTCCCAGGTGGTCGAGTGGATCTTCGGGTCGCGCATCCAGTCCCACTGTCCGTGCATGACGTTGTGGCCGATCTCCATGTTCTCGATGATTTTGGCGATGGACAGGCCGGCGGTGCCGACGACCCAGGCGGGCGGGAACATCGACGCGAGCAGCAGGGCGCGGCTGCCGAGCTCGAGCTTGCGCTGGGCGTCGATCACCGTGCGGATGTATGCCGCGTCGTCGGCGCCGCGTGAGTCGATGATCGACTGCCGGATCGCGTCGAGCTCGACGCCAAGGGTCTCGATGTCCTCCGGCGTGAGGTGCGCGATCGGGTTGTCGGTCTTCTTCTGCAGGACGGTCATCGTGTCTCCTTGTCTCCTTCGTGGGGACGGTGCTCAGTGGTCGATGTCGCAGGCGCCGGCGGCCGCGTTGATGCAGGTCTGGATGGGGACGCCGCCGGTGCCGGACTGCTGGCGTGAGGCGGTCGTGATCTCCCCGGTGCGCAGGTCGCGCACGGCGCCTTGGCGCAGAGGCAGCACGCAGCCGTAGCAGATGCCCATCCGGCAGCCGGACGGCATGAGCACGCCGGCGTCCTCGGCGGCGGTGAGGATCGGCGTCGCCCCGTCCGCCTCGACGGTGGTACTGCTGCG
>DASTVO010000070.1:0-8286 GCA_035759075.1 Actinomycetes bacterium | reverse complement strand
CCGAGCAGCTGGTCCCCGCGCTGCAGCTCGGCGAGCAGGTCCTCCGGCGACAGCTGCTGGGACCGGCTGTGCCGTGACGCCCGCGAGGCCAGCCGGGCCGCCGCGACAGCTGGCGGCGTGCGCACCACGACGAGGAGGTCCGCTGCCTGCCAGCGGTCGCTGGCGTCCAGGGTCGCCAGCGACGGCTGCACGTCGCCCCGCAGCCCGATCGACCACAGGCTCTGCACCAGGCCCTCGTCCAGCAGCCGCACCGACACCTGCTCGTCGTCCGGTGGCAGGTGGCGCAGGGCGCCCTGCGCCACCTGCCACTGGACGATCCGCGCGGCCACGTCCTGGACACCAGGTTGGCCGGAGGCGGCGACCGCCCGGGCCAGCGCTCGGGTGAGCGCGGGCTCGCGTACCGCCGCCGCGGCAACGGTCGCCGCTTTGCGCGACAGCCTCTGCACGGCGCCGACGTCCGGGCCCACCCGCCGGCCCGGCTCCGCCACCTTCAGCCCGGCGCGCTCGACCTCGGCCGCGAGGTACGCGGCGAGCCAGCTCTTGCCGGCGCCCGGGATCCCGGCGAGCTCGACGCGCACGAGCGCACGGCCCGTCATATCCACTCCCAGACCGCGGTCCGCATCTGGGCGACGACCTCCTCGCTCGGCCGCGACGCGTCGATGACGCAGGCGTGCGTCGCGTTCCAGTCGGCCTGGTACACCTCGGCCGACCTCGGGCGCACGAACCCCTCGGGGTCGACGCCCTGCTTGCGTGCCACCGCGATCTCGGGCTCGACGCGCAGGACGAGCAGGACGTCCGGCTCGGCCATCTCGGCGTAGCAGCGCTGCTCGTGCCGGACCAGCCAGGCCGCCAGCAGCGGCAGCCCCTCGACCGGCACCCACCCGGTGCGCGACCCGTCCATCAGGGTGATCTGCTTCAGCGGGTACCGGTCACAGACCACCAGGCTCCCGCGCGCCGCCAGCCGCCGCGCGCGCCGGTACAGCCGGCGGCGGTCCCGGGCGGTCAGCACCTGCCACAGCAGCCACGGGTAGCCCGGGAAGACGTACTGGTGCTCGCTCGGCGTGGGGTAGTGCGGCAGCCAGCGCACGAGGCCGAGCAGCCGCGCCACCACCAGCAGGCTCTTCCCGACAATGGTCAGGACCGATGGCGGCGGCTTGCCCAGGTGCAGCCGGCGCACCTCGAACGGGCCGCCGAGCCAGTCGCCGAGGCTGGTGACCGCCGTGGTCTTCCCGGCGCCGTCGCCGCCGACGACGGCGACCAGCGAGCCGCCGCTGACCAGGCTCTTGGTCGCGCGCTGACCGAGCACGAAGTGCCGGAAGCCCCAGGTGATCCGCCGTGTGCAGCGGACCAGGGTGTCCAGCGCAGGTGGCCGCCGGGTGCAGCCGGCAAGGCGGGACACGAGCCGTCGGCCCTTCACGAGCCGCTCCCGCAGCGGCGCACCGCGCAGCAACGCCTCGAGGTAGTCCGACCACACATCCCAGCCGACGTACGGCAGGTGGCTCTCCACGACCTCTCGGAGCCGATCGACGTCCACGGCCTCGCCGAGGTGGTCGAGCTCGCGGACCTCGTTCTCCTTCAGGCCGGCCAGCCCGAACAGCGCGGCGTCCCACGTGCCGTGCTTGAGCGCGAGCCGGACCACGTACACGGCCAGCTCCATCTCGGGGGTCGGCACCGCGAACAGCGACCGCTGCTGGGCCGACGCCAGGTAGGCGCGGTCCATCGGCAGCCGGACGTTCTTCGTGGTGTCGTCACCGAGCTGCAGGGTGTACTGCGCGTCGACGTGCACGAAACGACCTGTCGGTCCGTCGACCCCGTAGTAGTGGAAGACACCGGGGAACTGCCGTCGCCGGGGCGGCCGCACCTCTTTGAAGCCGAGCCGCGAGAGGATCTGCTCGAAGGTCGCCGCCTGCGCCCGGTCCACCAGCAGGTCGAGGTCGTTCTCGCCGCTGGCCGAGCGGTCCAGCGCGTCGTTGCTCTTCCAGTGGCAGTAGGACACCCCGTTGAGCAGCAGCGCCTGGCACAGGAAGCGCACCAGCTCGAGCTCCGGGCGTTCGGGATGGGCACCGGGCTCGTCGAGTGCGGCGAGGGCCTCTTGGGTCGCCGCGAGCGACCCGGCGTCGGTGTGCATCATCGCCCCGCGAACCGGAGAACCTGGGCGACGGTCCGGAGCATGATCTTGACGTCGAGCCAGAGCGACCAGCTCTCGATGTAGCAGTTGTCGAAGCGAGCGCGGTCGGCGATCGAGGTGTCCCCCCGCAGGCCGTGGATCTGGGACCAGCCGGTCAGGCCGGCCGGCAGCCGGTGACGCGCGAGGTAGCGCGGGTAGCGCTCCCCGAACTGCGACACGAAGTGCGGTCGCTCGGGCCGCGGCCCGACGAGGCTCATGTCGCCGCGCACGATGTTCCACAGCTGCGGCAGCTCGTCCAGTGAGGTCTTGCGCAGGACCCGGCCGACCGGTCCGATCCGCTCGTCGTCGGCGACGTTCCATCGTTGCGAGGACTCCGCCTCGTCCAGCGGCTTGAGCGAGCGGAACTTCAGCAGGACGAACGGGCGCCCGTCGAGGCCGATCCGCTCCTGGCGGAACAGCACGTTCGGTCCCGTCTCGAGGCGCACCAGCAGGGCGCACAGCAGGAGCAGGGGGGACAGCAGGACCAGCGCGAGCGAGGAGAACAGCACGTCCATCGCACGCTTGGCGCGCCAGGCAGCCGTCCGGAACGCGGCCCGGCGCAGCCGCACGAGGGGGATGCCCCACACCGTCTCGACGTCGTCGGTGGTGGCGAGCAGCTCGTAGAGACGCGGCACCACGAAGATCTCGCACGGCAGGCGGTCGCAGCCGCGGATCAGGTCGACCACCGAGGACTCGGGTACCGACCCGTACGCGACGACGAGGGAGTCGGCGCGGTTCTCCTCGACCAGCCGGGCGAGGTCCAGCTCGTAGGAGACGTGCGGGACCGGCAGCTCCCCGTCGTCGAGCAGCGGGTCGCCGTCGATCAGGCCGACCGGCCGGAGCCCGTACTCGGGGTGGTCGAGCAGGACCTCCGCGACCTGGCCCGCGACCTGGCCCGCGCCGACGATCAGCGTCCGCTCCGACAGCACCCCGCTGCGGCGCAGCCGGAAGACGGCCGTGTTGGTGGTCACCCGGGCCAGGACGACCAGGAGAGCGAACAGTGCCGCCGCCGCGAGGACGTCATGCCCGGCCGCGTGCCCACTCGCCACCTGCAGCGCGACCACCGCCGCGCCCGCGACCAGGGCCGCACCGACCAGCCGTGGCAGCTGGTCGAGCGCGGACGGTGTGAGCCGCGGCCGGTACAACCGGCCGGCCAGGAACAGCGCGGCCGTGACAGCGGCGAGCAGGCCCGCCTCGGCAACAGGCACGCCGACCACGAGGACGGCCGCCACCATGGCCGAGACGTCCGCCGTGAGGGTCATCGCGGCGACGCCGGCGCGGGACGCGACGGCGGTCACCCGGCGGGTGAGCGTGGCCGTGGCCGCCCGCCACAGCCGCAGGGGGAGCCGGACGCCGCCGGCGGTCAGGTCCGGGACGACGACGAGCTCGACGTCCGGGCCTTGGTCGGTCGGTCTCGGCCGCGGCAGGACCTGCGGGTTGGCCGACGTGGCGGACTGGGTCGCCATGACGTCGACCCCTAGGACGCCGCCGCCGTGGGCGCAGGTTCAGCGGCTTCGAGCATGCGCAGCAGACCGGTTTCGAGGCGCACCTGCGGCGCGTAGCCGAAGGCGTCGTGGGCGCGGGTCGTGTCCGCACCGGTGTGCCGGACGTCGCCTCGGCCCATGGCCTGGTGGACGACGTTGACGGGTCGCACCAGCGTGGACACCGTGCGGATCACCTGGTTCATCGAGGTGCGGGACCCGCCGCCGATGTTGGCGACACCGGTCCAGGTCGACTCGGCCGCCGTCCGGAAGGCACGCACGACGTCACCGACGTACGTGAAGTCCCGGGTCTGCTCCCCGTCCCCGTAGACGTGGAACGTCTCGCCGGTCAGCGCGGCCTGCACCAGCCGGGAGAACGCCATGTCCGGCCGCTGCCGCGGGCCGTAGACGGTGAAAAGCCGCAGCGACACGGCCGGCACCCGGTGCTCGAGCCGGTACAGCTCGCAGAGGTGCTCGGCGGCCAGCTTCGTGACCCCGTACGGCGAGACCGGTTGGGGGCGGACGGTCTCAGCGGTCGGGTAGCACTCGGCGTTGCCGTACACCGAGGAGCTGGACGCGTAGACCAGCTTCCAGACCCGGACGTCCCGCAGCGCCTCGAGGAGGCGCTGGGTGACCAGGATGTTGCGGTGCATGTAGTCGGCGAACTCGCTGCCCCACGACGGCCGGACGCCGGGCTGGCCGGCCAGGTGGTAGACCACGTCGGCCCCGGCGAGCAGCGCGGCCAGCGGTGCCGTCAGCAGGTCCGCCTGGTGCAGGGTGAAGCGTTCGTGGGACAGGATCCCGGCAACGTTCGCCTTCTTCACCCGCGCCGGGTAGAAGTCGGTGAAGCAGTCGATCCCGACGACCTCGTCGCCGGCTGCGAGGAGCTCCTCGCACAGGTGCGATCCCACGAAGCCGGCGGCTCCGGTCACGACAGCACGCATCTCCACGACCCCCCTCCCCGACGCAACAGCCGGCTGCTGCCCGTGTCGGGACTCGTCATCGACGCTAGGGAGGGGGGCGGAGGGAAGCCTCGGCTGAAGTGATGAGATTGCCTACGTAGCCGGTGTGGCGGGGTCCGGCCACCCGGCGTTCAGCAGATCTTCAGGCGGCGACCGAGCGCCACGGCCGCGAGCGAGGAGTGCACTCCGAGCTTGCCCAGGATGCTCTGCATGTGCGTGCGCACGGTGTTCGGGGACAGGTAGAGCCGCTCGGCGATCTCGGCCCGGCCCAGCCCGTCGGCCATGCACGCCAGCACCTCTATCTCCCGCGCCGTCAGCTTGGACAGCGTCTCCTCGGCCGCGACCCGCTCCCGCTCCGAGCTCAGCAGGACGGTGAGGGCGTCGGTCAGCAGCCGCCCAGGGAACCGGGTCTCGTTGCGCAGCGCCGCCCGCACCGCGTCGATCAGCTGGTCGATGGAGCTGTCCTTGGAGACCCATGCCGTGGCGCCGGCACGGATCGCCTCCGCGACCTGCTCGGCCTCGCCGCTGGCTGCCACCATCACGACGCACAGGTCGGGACGCAGCGTCCGCAGCTCCTTGGCCAGGGTGATGCCGTCGAGGTCAGGAAGGTTCACGTCCGTGAGGGCGACGTCGATGTCCCGCGAGACGACCTCGCGGCGCGCCGCCTCAGCCGTGGTGACTACCGACGGCACGTCGAACCCCGGTTCCAGCCGGAGGCGCTCGGCGAGCGCCTCGCCGAAGGCGAGGTGGTCGTCGATGACCATCAGACGGACGGATGACACGGGTGCAAGCCTTTTGGTCGAAAGGTCTGCTGACAACCGTTCGTCGGCCGACTCCTGGATACGACCTACGCCGTACTCCCCCATGGTGTGCCCCTAGAGCAGGTCGACGAGCTGGGCGTGGACGACCTGCGTCGCAGCTTGCAGACGCGAGTGAGCACCCATCTTCGTCAAGACGTTCTGGATGTGGGTCCGAGCGGTGTTCTTCGTGACGCCCATCTCCCGGGCGATCTCGCTCGTCGTGCAGCCGTCCACCAGCCGGCGGAGCACGTCGCGCTCCCGCGTGGTGAGCGAGTTGACCAGCCGGGCCACGTCGGACTCGGGACGCTGACGGGTGAACGTCGACCTCGACCACCGGCTGTCGAACGCGCTCGCGCCGGCAGCCACCCGCTCGAGCGCCGCCATGATCGCCGTGACGCTCTGGTCCTTGCGGGTGAGACCGGCGGCCCCGGCCGACACCGCAGCGTCGACGAGTGAGGGCTCGGAGGAGCCGGTCAGCATCACCACGCGCGTCCGGGGAGCCTCCTCCCGGATGCGCCGGGCAGCCTCGAAGCCGTTGCCGTCCGGGAAGCCGACGTCCAGCGCGCAGACGTCCGGGTCGCTGCCGACGACGGCGTCGACCGCGCCCGACGCCGTGGTGGCGGTCGCCACCACGTGGTGACCCCTGGCCAGCAGGGCCACCTCGAGCGCCTGCAGCCACATCTCGTGGTCGTCACCGAGGACGATCTTCATTCCGGCGCCTCCTGGTCTCGTCGTCCTTGGCGAGACGCAGTCGCGCCAGCACACCGCCGGACTCGGCGGACCTGATCTGCAGCCGGCCTCCGCATTCGGATGCGACGCGCCGGACGACACCGAGCCCGATGCCGGTCCCGGTCGGGATCCGGCCGAAGCCGGGCCCGTCGTCCTCGACCACCACGTCGACGGCTGCCCCGGTGGCGATCACGGTGATCCGCACCGTTCCGGTCGGCCCGGCCGCTCGGGTCGCGTTGTCGACGAGGTTCACGACCGCCCGGCGCAGCATGATCGGGCTGGCGATCACCACCGCTTGGCCGCCGCGCCGGAACGTCGTCGTGAGCTCGCCGTCGAAGGTCAGCCTGCGGTCGGCGACGATCTCGGCGACCAGCGTCGGCACGTGCACCGGCTCCCGCGTGCGGGGGTCGTCCAGCGTCGTGCGGATCATGGCGAGCAGCTCCGTGGCCTGCGTGGTGATCCGGCCCAGGACCAGAGCGACGCGATCGTCGATCTCGCCCCCGCAGGACGCCGTCGACGACAGCGCCATGATCGTCGCGAGCGGCTGGCGCATGTCGTGGCACAGCGCTCTGACCACCTCGTCGTCCGGCTCCCGCCGTCCGGCTGTCGCAGTCGACTCCAGAGGTACGGTCATTCCCCCCACCCCACCCTCCCCCGAGCGTGCCCTTCCCCCGGGGAGTGCGCCAACCCCGTCGGCTCTTCCCCCCCGGAAGTCCGCCTTCTGGACGCCCCATCCCCCGGTACTCACCATAGGTACGGAGATCCTGCGAAGCGATGACGAGAATGCGTCATTGTGCGTAGCAGCCGATCGGACACCGATCGGCCCCTGACACCGCACAGATCGCCCCGATGTGTCCGGTGGACGTCACCGGCCGTACCGCGTCAGTCGCACTCCGAAGCCGACTCGGCCGAGGGTATGACTAGACATCACGGAGGGTGAAGATCGTTCGGGGTACGCCCCCTGCAGTACGGGATGGTGCGTACGCACCGTCACGCCGATGGCGTACGCGGTGCGGTCTCGGATCGCGACCGCTGCCGACCCGCCTCGCGCGGCGGACCTAAGGTCGGAGAGGTGACGATCGCAGCGCCCCCTGGGGACGAGCAGGCCGGCCTGCGCGCCGACGTCCGCCGGCTGGGCAACCTGCTCGGCGAGTCGCTCGTACGCCAGGAGGGGCCGGAGCTCCTGGACCTCGTCGAGCGGGTGCGCCGGCTCAGCCGCAGCGACGCAGCGGAGGACGCGCGCACGCTGGAGGCCCTGCTCGAGTCGGTCGACGTGGACACGGCGGCCCGGCTGGTCCGGGCCTTCGGCACCTACTTCCACCTGGCCAACGTCACCGAGCAGGTCCACCGTGCGCGGGCGATGCGCGAGGAGCGACGCACCAAGGGCGGCTGGCTCGCCCAGACCACGGAGCGGATCCGGGCTGCCGGCCTGTCCGCGGAGGAGGTCGCGGACGTGGTCGCCCGGCTCGCCGTGCGGCCCGTCTTCACCGCCCACCCGACGGAGGCAGCCCGCCGCTCGATCCTGTCCAAGCGCCGCCGCGTCGCCGAGCTGCTCGACACCGACCCGGACTCCGGCGACGAGCGCCGCACCGACCGGCGGCTGGCCGAGGTCATCGACCTGCTCTGGCAGACCGCCGAGCTGCGACTGGACCGGCCCGAGCCCCTGGACGAGGCGCGCAACGCCGCGTACTACCTCGACGAGCTGATGCTGCACACCGTCGGCGACGTGCTGGAGGACCTGGCCGACGAGCTGGCCGGGCTGGGCGTCGCACTGCCGGCCACCGCCCGGCCGCTGCGCTTCGGCAGCTGGATCGGCGGCGACCGCGACGGCAACCCGAACGTGACGCCGCAGGTCACGCACGACGTGCTGGTGCTCCAGCACGGTCACGCCATCCGCGACCTGCAGCAGATCGTCACGCATCTGCTGGAGGACCTCTCGTCCTCGGCGCGGATGGTCGGCGCGAGCGACCAGCTCTGGGAGAGCATCCACCGGGACCTCGAGGCGCTGCCCGAGCTCGACCCCCGCGTACGCCGGATCAACGCCGACGAGCCCTACCGGCTCAAGGGCCGCTGCATCGGGGTCAAGCTGGAGAACACCCGCGTACGGATCGCCGCCGGCCGCCCGCACCGGCCGGGCCACGACTACC
>DASTVO010000069.1:0-6301 GCA_035759075.1 Actinomycetes bacterium | reverse complement strand
CACGGAGCCTCCACCGCGCCGGCCGTCTACTCCTTCGATCACGACCTCGGCGCGGTGGACGAAGTACGTCAGAGACTGAGACTGGACCAACCCGCTCTGGTCGGGCATTCCTACGGCGGCATGCTCGCGGTCTCGCTCGGGGCCAGTCGCCCAGGCGACTACCGCGTGGTCGTCAACGTCGACGGTCTCGGGTTCGCCCTGGATACCGAGAGGGAGCCGGAATCGCAAACGGAGGAGCTGCCGGTGGAGGCGCCGGTGAACGAGGGCGACGCCGAGTGGCTCGAAGCCGAGATCAGCCGGGAAGTCGAGGAAGCCGCCTCGATCGGATTACGCCTCGACCGCGACGGCGAGATGGTCCGCCGGGCGTTTCAGCTGGGCGACGACGGGCGCTGGCACAGCTCGCCCACCATCGAACGCTTCGTCGAGATCGGCCATTATCTCGAGACCCTGCGGCTCATGCCCGCCTACACCGCCAGCACCTGTCGAACCGTCACGGTGCTCGCCGAGCACCGCTACGCCCCGAACGAGGAGGCGGCGGCCCGTTCCCGACGCCACGCCGAACAAGTTCTAGCAGCGCTGATCGCCGCAGGTTCCGAGCTGGACAGCGTTCCCTCCGGCCACTACCCGCACGTCGAGCTACCCGAAGTGACAGCCGAACGGTTCGCGGGATGGGTCGGAAGCTGACTGCTTTCTCTACGGCGTCAGCCCTTGTGACGCGACCATCTCCCGGTGAGCGCACAGGTGCCATTCCTGAGCGCCTGCTGACGCGGCCGAACGGAACCGGCACTACCGATCGGTTGTCGCCGCCCGGGCCGGATAGAGCCGGTTCTCCAGCGATACCGGAACACGCGCTCATGCCGCGAGCCGCTGGGCATGGTCGACGCCGTCGCCGCCGAGATGGCCGCGCCACCGGACCTACGTTCCGGGAGCCCTCGTGCGGGTCAGCCGATCAGGGGCAGCCGGCTGTCCGGGAACGACCCCCGACCAGAGGCGGCAATGACCCAGTCGAGATCGTCGGATAGGGCATCCGGTCGACGCCCAAGCGTGCGGCGGGCGAGCAGGTCGTCGAGGATGGCTGCGGTAGCGGCGATGCCCTCCTTGGAGGCGATCGTTTCAAGGCCCAAGGGCAAGGTGATGTCCAAGCCATGAACCACTGCCTCGACGATGCGGCTGGCTACGAACTCATCGACTTGCATGGACGCGAAATAGCCCGGCCCGACGGTGTCGGCCGGTGTTGCTCGAGCCTCTTCGATCGTCCTCGAGAACGTCTCGTGCAGCACGTCGGGCATGTCGGCCGGCGCTTTGCCTTCCACCATCGTGTACGCGTACTCGTAGACGACCGGCGCGCTTTCCGAACGCGGGTTGATGAAGAAACTGGTGCGGTCTCGAGCCGGCTGGCTGTCGTCCCGGCCGGCAATGAGCATTCGGGTCAGCCCGATCGAGATGTCGAAGTGGCCGGCGAGTTCAAACATCGTCCAATGCGGAAGGGCCGGATCGACTGGAACCAACTGGGTGGGTGTCCCCCACTGCTCTGGTGTCAACGCGCGGAAGCGCTGCTCGACCCGGGACAGCTCGTCAGCGAGGATGTCGATGTTCCCCTGGTAAGAATCCACGGTCCTTCTCCAGTGAACCCGATCGTCGGGTGATGGACGGGCGCTCTCACGCTGCGCCGGGGCGCGGGTCGTGTCAAGGATCTGGGCGTCTTGGTCGAGGGCGATGATGTCCTCGCTAGCAGGGCCGCCGGGGCGTCGTCGCCGATGGGGCGCAGGTCGGAGCCGATTGATCAACGGCTCTTGCTGTTCCCCGCTCCGGCGTCCATCCTGGGTTCACGCATGACGCGCTAGGTCGATTACCCCGGCAGCTTGCACGGTCACGTGGCGGCGCAGGGCAAGGGAGGGATGGAACCTGGTGGTCGACGGCGCTCTGTTCGGGATCGCAGCCCTGGCCGGCTGCAATGGGTTGGCGAAGTGGCCCCAGAAGTCCGCCGCATGAGTCAAGCGGCTCGATGGGCGGTGACGCTCACGGTGTTCGCCAGCCTGCTCGCCTCCTGCAGCACCCCGGAAACCGTGGACCATGAGACCCAGCCTGCTCGCACCGCGAATGGGTCTGCGACGCCTTCCGGAGACACCGCCGCTCGGCCTCCTTCGACCCCCCAGGCGACACCCGACGAGACCCTCGGGGAGCTGCCCGCGGTGCCCGCGACGGAAGGCGCAGCCGCACTTGCCCGCCAGCTCGACCATGCAACGGCGACCATTCGGGAGCGGGATGCCACGGCGACCGAGGTACGACAGGCGGCGGAGTTCCAGCAGCTCGCGGTACGCGCCCTGGCAACTGCGTCTGCCTCGTTCCGCCGGGGGGTGACGAGCCGTCTAGATCACGACACGGCGTTGCTGGTACGAAGCTCGGTCAGGGCGGCCAGGTCTCTCCGATCGTTGGGCGAGCCTCAGCAGCGGCTGCCTCGTTGGCGCATCGTCGCGCCGCCTCCGGCGAGCGAGCTGCTCGGCTACTACCGGCAGGCGCAACGACGCACCGGTGTGTCGTGGACCTACCTGGCGGCCATCCATCTGGTCGAGACGCGCATGGGCCGCATCCGGGGCGTGAGTACGGCCGGAGCACGCGGCCCCATGCAGTTCCTCCCGTCGACCTGGGACTTGTACGGCAACGACGGCGACATCACTGATCCGCGGGACGCAATCCTTGCCGCCGCCCGTCTCTTGAAGGCCAATGGCGCCCCGGGCGACATGGCCGATGCGCTGTGGCACTACAACCCGTCAGGCAGCTACGTGCGTGCGGTGCGCGAGCACGCCCGCGCGATGCAGCGCTCGAGGTCTGCCTATCGCGCATACTGGCACTGGCGGGTCTTCTACCGCCACGCACGCGGAACCTACGTGCTGCCCGTCGGCTACCCGAAGACGCGGCCAGTACCACTCCCTGGAAGCTAGCCGTCGGCAGTCCCGTCCTCGACGCAGGTCCAAGGCGCCCCCACAACGGTGGATGCCGTTGGTGGTTAGCCTGGACGACGTGGGACGTCGCGTCCGGCTGACGCTGGTGGGGCTCGTACTCGCGAGCGGTCTGACAGCGTGCGGGACGGAGCAGGACGCGGGACCGCAAGCCGCGCGACGGACTCCGTCCAGCCCTCCGCTCACCACGACCGATGGGCCAGATCCGGTCTCTCCGGCGCCCTCCCGCAGCCCGCCGATCGCCCGTAGCTCGGCCGCCTCCCGACAGTCGACGCGAGGCATCGCACCGCCATCGTGGCTGGGAACCAGAGTGCTGCCCGAGACCGCGGACGGTTACGGCCAGGTCCGGCCCACGCCCCGGGTCATGCGGGTCAGGCGCTGGAACGCCCGCGATTCGATCCCGATGCTCCCAGGCGCCGGATTCAAGGCGATCCTGACCAATCCGGCGCCCAAGCAGGTCGTCGCCCGCTCCACGTGGCAGCCCGGTTGCCCCGTCGACAAGGACGACCTGGCTTGGATCCGGATGACCTACTGGGGCTTCGACAACGCCCGCCACTCAGGAGAAATGCTGGTCAACGGATCAGTGGCCGATGACCTGGTCGACGCGTTCCGGCAGCTCTACCGGGTGAAGTTCCCGATCGAGTCAATGGGAATCGCGGAGCTCCAGGATCTCGACGCCCCACCGACGGGCGACAGCAACGTCACCGGGTCGTTCGCCTGCCGCCCGATTCGGGGCGGGACGGGTTTCTCACAGCACGCCTTCGGTCTCGCGGTGGATCTCAACCCGTTCCAGAACCCTTACCACCGAGGCGACCTGGTTCTCCCCGAGCTGGCGTCGGCGTACCTCGACCGCGACTGGCTCCGCCCCGGAATGATCACGGCTGACGGGCCGGCATTGCGAGCGTTCGCGTCGATTGGGTGGCAGTGGGGCGGCGCCTGGTCAAGCCTGAAGGACTACCAGCACTTCAGCGTGAACGGCCGCTGAGCACGCCCCACACGCTCGCGGCGCTATGACGCGGCGTGGTTGCGCAGCCATGCCGCGATGTCCGCAACGTCCATCCCACCCGCGGCGGCAGTCAGCATCATCTTCTCCGCTTGGTCGACGGAGTAGTTCAGGTCGCGCCGGTTGATGAGATGGAAGACGCGACAGGCGGCCCAAGCCAGACGCTTGTTGCCGTCGACAAGAGCGTGGTTGCGCACCAGGGAGTGCAGCAATGCAGCGGCCTTCTCCTCGAAGGTCGGGTACGCGTCATCACCGAACACTGTGATCAAGGGCCGCGCCGCCGCCGCGGCGACCATGCCCGCGTCTCGTACTGCCAAATTGTCGAGCACAGCTGCGGCGATCTCGAGGAGGTCGGCCACGGACAGGAAGTCAGGTGGCTCGTCAGTCACTGGCTGAGGCGGTCGAGGAGCTCCTGGTCCTCAGTGCGAACCCGTTCGATGGCCGAGAGGAGCCGCCGGGGCCGGTCCGAGACGTACTGGGCGATGGCGGTCTTCGCGACCTCCTGCATTGATCGCCCCTCTTGTTCGGCCTTCGCGCGCAGGGCCTCGCTCTCCTCATCGGTAAGCCTCAGGTTCATTGCCATGCGCCAACGGTACCAGTCTGGTACCAGAGGCGCCGCCACTTTGGCCGCCGCCCGCTTGAAAGTGTGCGCCGCCGACTTCGAAAGGGCTCAGACCCCGGCAACGTAGGCGGTGAGGAAGTGGACACCGTGGCGGTCGAGGTTGCCGCGCGCGCGGTCGTAGTGCTCGGTGGTCCGGGGGTCGGCGTGCCGGGCGAGGATCTGGGCGTCGCGGAGCGGGACGCCGGCGTCGAGGGCGTTGGTGATCGCGGCGTGCCGCAGCGAGTGGGGGCTGATGTGCCCGGGGATACCGGCAGCGCGGGCGATGCGCTGCACCATCCGATAGACGTCGCGTCGGTCGATCGGCTTGCCGGTCAGCGGTCTCAAGATGAGGGGCCCGGAGGCGCGTTCGCCGCGACAGGCCTCCAAGACTCGCAGGACAGGCACGGTCAAGGGCATGGTGGCGGGCCTGTTGCCCTTGCCGACCAGGCGCAGCACCCGGTGGCCGCGCAAGGTCTCGGCGTAGTCCTCGATCCGCACCGCCGCTGCTTCGGAGGCGCGAAGGGCGTTGATGCTGAGCAGAAAGGCCAGCGCGCCGTGGTGGACGGTGAGGGTCTGAGCGACCTGGAGGAATCGAATCAACTCGCGGCGATCCAGGCCTTGGGTGCGTGACTCGTTGCGGTGGACCTCAGGTAGCCGTGCGTACACCGCGGGATCGGAGGCGATGGTGCCGTCGATGTGGGCGTAGCGGAAGAAGCCGCGGACGCCGTGCATCATCGTGACCACCGAGGAGTCCATCAGTCCGGATTCGCCGAGATGGCGGACGTAGAGCTCGACGTGGGCTCGCTGAACTCCGATCAACGGATCGAGGCCGTTGCTCTCGCACCAGGAGAACCAGCGGCGTAGCTGGAACGCGTAGATTGGCGCTCGCGTTGGCCAGGGCGGGAGCGTTGCCTCTACCCCGCGTCGATGATCTCGCCGTCGCGGGGCAGGCTGCCGCCGAAGGTGATGGGCACAGCGGAGGCGTTTAGCACGTCCACGCGGTCGATGGCCTGAAGGTGGACATGCGGTTCGGTGCTGTTTCCCGAGTTGCCGCAACGCCCCAGCGTCTCGCCCACCCGAACGCTTTGACCAAGCTGCACCTTGACACTGCCGCGCTGTAGGTGGCACACCGCGACCACCGGGCCGTCATGCGTCTCGATCATCACGTGGTTGCCAGCCAACGCCACCCAACCCGCTGCTGCCCGGCGGCGCTGTGTGAGGGCATAGCCAACGGACGGCAGCCCACGGAAGGCCTGATGATCAGGCGCCGTGTGATGCACGCCGACGACGACGCCGCGGACAGGCGCGAGGATGGGGCGCCCGAAGCCAGGAAACCGCTCCGCTGGTTCGGGGCGCAGAAGCGACCCGAGCGTGATTGGTGCCGTTCGCCCTGCCTCGTTGACTGGGACGAAGTCGATCGCGAAGGTCGTGGCGAACAGGGCGGTGCCGTGACTGGGCACTCGATTCGCGGGGCTGTTCTGGGTCAGCCAGCGGCCCTCGAACGGGTATGCCAGGTCCATGGTCGACGACAATCGACTGATCCCACTCTCCGCGCCATTACGTTCCCATTCTGCTGCTGACCAGTCACCCGGCACAGTGGCTATGTCGCCGCCTGGATAGTCGACTGGCGGGGGTAGGACGCGATTATTCGCCGGCCGGGTCCCACTCCCTCAACCCGGGCCGTCGGGATGGGTGAGGTCGTATGCGCAGGAGAGCTTCTTCGGGACGACCATGCGC
>DASTVO010000068.1:0-17038 GCA_035759075.1 Actinomycetes bacterium | reverse complement strand
TCGTGCTGCTTGGCCGACGTCGCCAGCCGGTTCACGGCGCGGCGGACGACCCCCAGCGGCTGGCTCATGAGTACAGCGTACGGCCGGTGCCGCCGCCGGGTGACCCTGACATCAGCGGATCTCGGTGATCTCCGGTCCGCGCTCGAACGGCTGCAGGTCGTCACTGGTCGCGGGGTCGCTCGATGCCGCCTCGGCGGTCTCCGGCTGCGCCGGCAGCGCCAGCGGGATGGGGTCCCGGGGGGCCATCGGGTTGTCGCCCCGGACCACGACGACGTCGCGGAACACCTCCACCAGGTCGGCGTCGGCGCCGTCCTCGACGGCCGCGCGCCCGGTCAGCACACCGCGCAGGAACCAGCGTGGACCGTCGACTCCGACGAAGCGGGCGGGCTGGACGCCGGTGCTGCCGTCCTGGGCGCGCACCGGAACCTTCGTCCGCAGCTCGGTGCCGAGCGGGCCGTCGACCTCGTCGGCCGTCCCGCCCTGCTTGGTGATGCCGGCGCGGATCTCAGCGCGCACCTCGTCCCAGATGCTCTCGGTGCGTGGTGCGGCGAACGGCTGGATCTGCAGCGCGCTGTCCTGCAGGACGAGCGTGACCGCGACGACCTGGCTGGTGGCCTGGTCGGCCTCGATGCGCACCTCGAGCCCGGGGCGGCCGGGCAGCCACATGCCGCCGAGGTCCACCCGGCCACCGGCTGCGGGGTCGTTCACCTCGGAGCGGTCCCACGGCCCGTGGGCCCGGCCGGACGGCGCGGCGGCGGCCGTCGGCTCCGGCTCGTCGGAGTCCGGTCCGAGCGGGGCCGCGTCGGAGGTCTCGACGGACTCGACCGCCTCGACCGCCTCGTCGCCGCTGTCGTCACGCCGTCGGCGTCGGAACACCATCACACCTCGTTCTTTCCCTGCACCGTTGTCTGGTCCGGCGCTGCCGCCGGGCCCCGCGAAGTCCCGTCCGCGGCACCGAAGCCACCGGTGGACCCGTGCCCACCCTCGCCCCGGGCCGACCCCGGGAGCAACTCGACCTCGTGGAACCGCGCCCGCTCGACCCGCTGCACCACCAGCTGCGCGATCCGGTCGCCGCGCCGCAGCCGCACGGTCTCGTGCAGGTCGTGGTTGACCAGCAGCACCTTGATCTCGCCGCGGTAGCCCGCGTCCACGGTGCCCGGCGCGTTGACGATGCCGACACCGAGCCGGTGCGCCAGGCCGGACCGGGGATGCACGAAGGCGGCGTACCCGTCCGGGAGCGCGATCGCGACCCCGGTCGCGACCATCGCCCGCTCCCCCGGCGCGAGCCGCACGTCCTCGGCGGCGACGAGGTCGGCGCCGGCGTCGCCGGGGTGGGCATACGCGGGAAGGGGCAGCTCGGGGTCGAGCCGTCGCACCAGGACCTCGACCGGACCGGTCGCTCCGTCGAACGTCACGACGGACGACCCTACCCGCCGGCTCAGCGGAACAGCGCGCGCTCCACCAGCCCGATCGGCAGCCGGCCCGAGCCGGCAGCCCGGTCGTGGAACTCGCGTAGCGACCCCCGGTCCTCGTCCTCCCACCGGCGGCGCATCCGGGCGATCTCCATCGCGCCGGTCAGGTAGGACGAGGCCTGCGTCGGCCAGGCGCAGTACCGCAGCACCTCCGCGTGTGCCGTCTCGCGGGACAGCGACGTCCGGGTGGCCATGAAGTCGACGCCCTCCTCGATCGTCATCTCGCCGAGGTGCAGCGAGGTGTCGACGATGATGCGGGCGGCCCGGAACAGCCGGTAGTCGCGCTGGGCGAGCACCTGCTCCGGCGTACCGAAGAAGCCCTGCTCCCGTAGCAGGTCCTCGGCGTAGAGCCCCCAGCCCTCGACGAAGTAGGTGGAGCCGAAGACGAAGCGCAACGGCCGGGCGCCGCCGCTGGCGGCGTTCGCTGCCAGCCAGGCGAAGTGCCAGTGGTGCCCCGGGTAGGCCTCGTGCACGGCGATCGACCAGGCGCCGTGCCGGTTGTTGGTCGCGAGCCGGGCGGTCACCTGCTCCGGGGTCGCGCCGTCGGGCGGGTAGGGCACGAAGAAGTGCCCCGGGCGAGCACCTTCCGGCGGCGCCGGCGCGAACGGCGGCGGCTGCATGTAGTGCGCGACCGCGAGCATCGCGCGGGTGAACGGCGCCGACGGCGCGACGACACAGCGCTCGCCCGCGGGCATCGTCACGAGGTCGCGTTCGACGCAGAACGCGCGGGCCGCGTCGGTGGCCTCCCGGTAGAGCGCGAGCATCTCCTCCGGCGTGTCCGGGTGGTCGTCGTTGAAGTCGCGCAGCACGGCGAGGAAGTCGTCGGTGCCGCGCAGCAGCCGGGACCGCTCGGTCATGTCCGCGGCCAGGTCGTCGTAGGCCGCCTGTCCCTTCTCGCGCAGCTCACGGGTGCCGTACGACAGCCCCTCGGCCTCGCGCAGCAGGGCGTCGTAGCGCGCCTCCCCGATCGCCCACTCGCCGGTGGCCTTCTCGACCAGCGCCTCGACGTGGCTGCCGTACCGCTCGAACGCGGCGGCCGCCTGCTCCCCCGCCTCCGCGACCGCGGTGCGCGCCGGACCGTCGGCGAACTCGTCCGCGACCGACCGCGAGTAGGCCACGCCCGCCCCGATCTGCCCCAGGCCGCGGCGCAGCAGCGCCGGGTGGGCGAGCTGGGGGTCCAGGTTGGCCATCCCCTGCTCCAGCAGCTCGGGGGTCGCGCGCAGCCGCGCGGCCACCACCTCGGCGAGCTCGGGCTCGGGGCGCAGCCGGTTGAGCAGCAGGCTGAAGACACCGGTCAGCGCGGTCCCGGCGTAGTGGTCGGCACTGCGGCGCCAGTCCGCCCAGCCGCGCTGCAGCTCCCGGCCGCGCAGCACCATCAGCGCCAGGTCGCGGTCGATCCGCTCGTCCCCGGTGAGCTCGTGGTCGGGCAGGTCACGCAGCCGCTGCGCCCACTCGTCCTCGCGCCGCTCGGCGGCGGCGATGCCCTCGGCCGAGAGGTCGGGCAGGCGAGCGTCGTGCTCGATGGCGCCGAGGGCGCTGGCGAGCACCGGGTTCGCGGCGAACTGGTCCGCCATCAGGTCGGCGGCGACCGTGTCGAAGGGGCGAGCGCCCTGCGGAGTTCCCGTCGGCATCCGCGCACGGTAACCGACGGCGACCGGGCCACACCGGGATGACAGGCTGAACGCCGTGACCACGTACGAGGAGCGGTTGACCGCGCCGGCCGGCCTGTACGTCCTCGCCTGGGTGATGGCCTTCGCGCTGGGGCTGTCCTTCTTCGCGGCGCTGGGCCCGGTCGCCGGACTGCTCGCGCTGGGGGTGCCGGGCGTGCTGGCGACGGTCGTGCTGACGCGGGCCGCGGCGGTCGTCCGGGTCGACGACGGGCACCTCACCGCCGGGGAGGCGCGTATCCCGGTCGGGGCGCTCGGCCCGGTCCGGGTGCTCGACCCCGAGCAGGCCCGGCAGGTGCGCGGCCCGGCCTCCGACCCCGCGGGCTACCACCTGATCCGCGGCTGGGTGCCCGCCGGCGTGCAGGCCGAGGTGGTCGACCCGGCGGATCCGACGCCGTACTGGTTCGTGGCCACCCGGCACCCGCAGCGGCTGGCCGACGCCGTCGAGGCCGCCCGGACGATCCCCGGTCCCTGACCGACCCCCCCCCCCACATCAAGATCGTTTGCGACGTTCTGTCGTGACACGCCGCGCGACACGCCGTGCACTTGTCGTCGAACGTCGCAAACGGCGAACGAGAGCAGCCGTACGCGGGGCGTCAGCGCCGGGTCAGCCGACGCAGGTCGTCGCGGACCTGCTCGCCCAGCCGGCGGGTCTCCCGGTGGTTGACCACGCTGCCGGCGACGGCCCCGGACATCATCGGGCCGAGTGTCGCGAGGTTGCGGCCGGCCCGGCGGACCAGGCGGTTGCGCAGCGAGCGCTTGGCCGCCGTACCCAGCGACAGCCGCAGGACCCCGGGGGCGAAGGGGTCGATCCCGCGCCGGTCGGTCCACGAGACGAGGTAGGTCTGCATCCGGGCCCGGGTCGAGCCGACGACCGCGGCGTCGTGGACCTCGTGCAGCTCAGCGATCAGCTTCACCTCGATCGCCGCGACCAGCAGCGTCTCGGCCGCGATCTGCACCGGGGTGCTCAGCAGCGTCGGTGGTGCGGTGAACTGCACCGCCGCGAGCGCACCACCGGCGGCACCCACGGCGGCGGTGCTCTTGGCGGCGCCGGAGATCAGCGCCTGGGCCAGGTCGTCCGGGTCGAGGCCGGGATGGTGCCGGCGCAGCGTGGCGAGGTCACGGACCGGGATCCGCGGTGCGGTGTCGACCAGCAGGTCGACCAGCCACCCGCCACCGATGACGGACGCCCGGCCGGCCGTGCGGGCCGAGGCGGCCATGGCCCGGGCGAGCGAGCCGAGCTCGCGGCCGCGTTCGGCGGCGCTGCGGGGCAGCTCGGGCCGTTCGGTGAGCCGGGCCACGAGCGCGCCGACGGCCCCGGACCCTTGCGGGTCGGGGCCGTCGGTCTCGTGCGTCTCGTCGTCCGCGGACGGGTCGTGCGGGGGTCGGTTGGGATCGGCCGTCATGCGACGAGCCTGCCCCAACCGGTCAGGCCGCGCACTCCCGGCAGATCAGCTGTCCGTTCTTCTCCGCGGCCAGCTGGCTGCGGTGGTGGACCAGGAAGCAGCGCGAGCAGGTGAACTCGTCCGCCTGGCGCGGGAGCACCCGGACGGAGAGCTCCTCGTTGGACAGGTCCGCCCCGGGCAGCTCGAGGGACTCGGCCAGGTCGGCCTCGTCGACGTCGACGGTGCTGGCGGACTTGTCCGCACGGCGAGCCTTGAGCTCCTCGAGACTGTCCTCGGACATCTCGTCATCGGTCTTGCGGGGCGAGTCGTAGTCGGTCGCCATGGGGTGTCACCCTTTCGCCGAGAGGGTGGCGGTGCTGCCACATCGTCGGTGCGTCGTCAGTTGTCTGGGGGAAGGTCGTGCCGGCGGCTGCCGTGGTCGGTCGTTCGTCTCCATCAGTGCGCGCATGTAACGCCCTGCGCTCGCGGTTTGTGCCCGCGCCGGCCGATCACCTTCTCCGGTCCTCACGCACCCGGGCGACGGCGGAGCGTACCCCACGCCGTGGGTCTGCGCCGACTGAACACCCCGGCCGCGGAAGTTCATCCAACCGACGTCTGACCGCAACGTGGCCTGGACACCCCGTCTGTAGCGTGTCGCCCGGATCGGCGAGGTTTCGAGGCATCCGGGTGGCGGGTAGGCCCCCGGCACATTTCGTCCCCGCGGCGTGACGATGAGAGGGTGGCCGGCATGAGCGAGTTCCAGCAGGAGATCCAGGCCCGCTTGGAGTCGGCCCACCAGTCCTTGGCGGAGGCCCAGCTCGACGGGGACGACTACCTGGCCCAGGTGCGCCTCGGAGAGCTCGAGTCGCTGGAGCGCATCGCCTCCGAGCACGCGGTCGCGTAGCCACGAGGGAAGGGCCGGCCGCCCGCCGGCCCTCCCCTCGCTCACCCCGCCGGTGCCCACAGGTCGTGTCTACCGGCCGCGGACCGGCGCCGGACCGGTCGAAGTCCCTTCGGACCGCGGAACTCCGTCACCCCGGAGATGACCTTGGTCAGTCCGCAGGTCGACGCGCACGACCGGGACGTCGACGGGGACCCTCACCCTCGGCCACCGCCGCCGGTAGGCCGCCAGGGCGGTCTGGTGGGCCGGGTCACCCGGGCTGACCACCCGTGCCTCGCCGTCGACCCAGTGTCCGTGGACGAGCACCCCCACGGGGGCCGGCCGCCGCAGGTTGCGCCACCACTGCTTGGTCTGCGGCCTCGCCGGCACGACCACCAGGTCGGACCCGTCGGCCGCGAACTGCACCGGCAGCTCGAACGTGCGGCCGGTCACCCGTCCGCGCACCCGCAGCCCCGCGAGCCTCTCGTCCGCGAGCCCGTGCGCGGGCGAGGAGAGCACGCCCAGCACGACCCGGTTGTACGCGGGCGAGCCGTCCAGCGAGGGGATGAACCACCCGGTGACCAGGCCGAGGACCGCCCCGGCCGTGAGACCCGTCACGGCACCGGCTGTCACGACGGCCGGGACCGACCAGTCGGTGTCCGGCCGCGTCGCCCCCAGGAAGATCACCGACATGGCCGGAGCCCATCCCACGGCGTTGGCCGAGACCCAGCGCCCGGGGTGTCGGACGTGCGGCCGCAGGACGAGGGCCTGGGCGGCGCCCAGCACAGCGCCCATCAGCGCCCCCAGCGCGGCGGCCCCGGTGAGCACCAGCAGCTCGGAGGGCGCGGACCCGTCACCCGGACCGGCCAGCACGCCGGGCGCGCTGGCCGCGGCCCAGCCCAGCCCGGCGACCGCAGCCGTCACCAGCAGGAACCTCGCCACGGACAGGCGCGGCCACAGACGTCGTAGCCCCAGCGCCTGCAAGCCGCCGAGGGCGACCCCCTCGACGAGCCCGGCCGCGACGACCAGCGTGAGCGCCACCGTGACCTCGAGGCGGCCGGCCGGCTCCCCGTAGAGCTCGAGGGACGTCTTGGCTGCGGCGGCGGCAGCCGTCATGCCGAGGCCTTCGGCGGCGGCGCACAACACCACCCAGCGACGGATGCCGACGCGCCCCCCGGTCGCGGCACTCGGCACCTGGACGTCCACACTCCAGGATCGCCGCGGGCCGGCCCTGGCGGGCAGGGACCAAGGCCCCCGACCGGTCGGACCGACGTCCCGGCCGGCTACTCGGCGACCGCGTCCGCGTCGAGCTCGGTGAGCAGTGCGGCGAGCGGCTCGAACAGCCCCGGCGGAGCCGCCACCACCAGCGCCTCCCCCGCCGGCCGGCCGGCCAGGCCGCCGACGACCGCGCCGGCCTCCTGCGCCACCAGCCCGCCGGCGGCGAGGTCCCACGGCTTGAGCCCCTGCTCGTAGTAGGCGTCCACCCGGCCGCACGCCAGGGCGCACAGGTCCAGCGAGGCGGCGCCGGCCCGGCGGACGTCGCGTACCCGGGGCAGCACGGTCTGCAGGATCTCGGCCTGGCGGGCCCGTTGTCCGGCGGCGTAGCCGAAGCCGGTCGCGACCAGCGCCATCGCCAGCTCCGGCGGCTCGTTCACCCGGATCCGCCGGTCGCCCAGCCAGGCGCCCTCGCCGCGAGCCGCCGTCCAGGTCTCGCCGGTGACCGGGTTCACCACGGCGCCCGCGACCACCTCGTCACCCACCCGGGCCGCGATGCTGACCGCGTAGGCCGGGATCTCGTAGAGGTAGTTGACGGTGCCGTCGATCGGGTCGATGACCCACGTGACGCCGGTCGTGCTCTCGCGCGACGCACCCTCCTCGCCGAGGAAGCCGTCGTCGGGACGGTCGGCCAGGATCCGCGCGACGACCGCCGCCTCGCAGCGCTGGTCCATCTCCGTGACGATGTCGGTGCTGCTCGACTTCGTGGCGGCCACCGCCAGCGGCCCGCGCGGCCGCTCGTCGACCACCAGCCGGGCCCCCTCGCGGGCTGCCTCGAGCGCGAGCGCCAGCAGCTCGCGGGCGCCCGGCGTCATGCGCCGCACAGCGCCGGCCGCTGCGGGTCGCGCTCGTTGGGGCAGCAACCTGCGGGACACACGTCGTGGCTCGGGCCGAGCGAGCCCAGTGCCGGGCGCTCGGACGTCTCGCCGCGGACCAGCGCGGCCCGCTCCAGGACCAGCGCGCGGATGCCCGCGACGAAGCGCGGGTCGGTGCCGACCGTCGCCGCCCGGCTGACCGGCAGGCCGAGCCGCCCGGCGGTGGCCAGCGCCTCGGTGTCGAGGTCGTACTTGACCTCCATGTGGTCCGAGACGAAGCCGATCGGCACCAGGACCGCCGCCGGCACGCCGCCCGCCGCCAGCGCCTCGAGGTGGTCGTTGACGTCGGGCTCCAGCCAGGGCTGGCTCGGCGGTCCGCTGCGGCTGCAGTAGACGAGGTCGAGCCCGTGCCGCACGCCCGTCATCGACGCGACTCCGGCGGTGACGAGCCGGGCGACGTCCCGGTGCTGCGCCTCGTAGGCACCGCCGTCCGGGCCGCTGCGGTCGTTCATCGAGGTCGGGATGGAGTGGGTCACGAAGACGAGCCGCGCCTCACCGCGTACGTCCTCGGGCAGCTCGTCGACCGCGGCCCGCGTGCTCGCCACCATCGCCTCGACGAAGCCGGGGTGGTTGAAGTAGTGCCGCACCCGGTCCACGACGGGCGCGCCGTCACCCAGGGGCTCGACCGCGGCGGCGAGGTTCTCCCGGTACTGCCGGCACCCCGAGTACGACGAGTACGCCGACGTCAGCAGCGCCAGCACCCGGGTGACACCGTCCTTGGCCATCTGCTCGAACGCGTCGGCGAGGTAAGGGTCCCAGTTGCGGTTGCCCCAGTAGACGGGCAGGTCGAGCCGGTGCGCGGCGAAGTCGGCGCGGACCGCCTCGATCAGCGCCCGGTTCTGCGCGTTGATCGGGCTGACGCCGCCGAAACCGAAGTAGTGCTCACCGACCTCGAGCAGCCGCTCGCGCGGGATGCCTCGGCCACGGGTCACGTTCTCCAGGAAGGGCAGGACGTCGTCGGGACCCTCGGGCCCGCCGAACGACACCAGCAGCAGCGCGTCGTAGGGGGCGGCGTCGGGACGGGTCGGGTCGGTGGTCACTGCGGCATCGTCGCAAACCCGGTAGCGCGACCGGGGGTGCGGTCCCGTACCGTGCCCAGGTGCTCAGGCCGTACCGGGAGCTGCTGGCAACTCCCGGCGGCAAGAGGTTCTCCGGCGCCGCGTTCGTCGCCCGGATGCCGATCGCCATGATGGGCCTGGGCATCGTCCTGCTCATCGTCGGCGAGGACGGCCGCTACGGCCTCGCGGGTGCCGTCTCCGCCACCTTCGCCCTACTCAACGCGGTGGCCGCGCCCGCCATCGCCCGGCTCGTCGACAGGCACGGCCAGACCGCCGTCCTCGTCCCCGCGGTCGCGGCGCACGTGGGCCTGCTCATCCTGTTCGTGCTGCTGGTCAGCCTCGGGGCGCCGACGTGGACCTTCTTCGTCTCGGTCGGCGCGGCCGGCTGCTTCGGGCCCAGCATCGGCTCGCTGGTCCGGGCGCGGTGGGGGCACGTGCTGGGGTCGACCCCGCGCCTGCAGACGGCGTACGCGTACGAGTCGGTGCTCGACGAGCTCATCTTCGTGCTCGGCCCGCTGGTCGTGACGGTCCTCGCGACCCGGATCAGCCCTCAGGTCGGCCTGCTCACCGCGGTCACCCTGCTCACCGTGGGCACCGTCGCGCTGCTTGCCCACCGCGCCAGCGAGCCGCCGGCGGCTGCGGGCCACGAGGAGGGCCACCCGTCGGCGCTGCGCAGCCCCGGGCTGGCCGTGCTCATGCTGGTGATGGCCTTCATCGGCGGCGTCTTCGGCGCCGTCGAGATCAGCGCGGTCGCCTTCGCCGACGACATCGACCGGCCGGCGCTGGCCGGCCCGCTGCTGGCCTCCTACGCCGGCGGCAGCGCGGTCGCCGGCCTGCTCTTCGGCGTCGTGTCGTGGCGGGTGAGCGCACGCCGTCGGCTGCTGCTCGGCGCCACCGCCATGACGGTCACCGTCGCCACGCTGCCGTTCGTGGACCTCGTCGGGCTGCTGGCGCTGGCGATGTTCCTCGCCGGGCTCGGCATCGCGCCCACGCTGATCAGCGGGTTCTCGCTGGTGCAGCGGATCGTCCCGACCGGCACGGTCACCGAGGGGCTCACCTGGGCGACCACCGGGCTGATCGTCGGGTTCTCGGCGGCCACCTGGCTGTCCGGACACCTGGTCGACTCGGCCGGCGTCAGCCAGGCGTTCGCCGTGGCGACCGGGTCGGGGCTGTGCGCGCTGGCGGTCTGCGGGGCGACGTACCGCCGGCTGCCCCGCTGACCGGCGACCAGCCGCCCCGCGTACGGCCCGGGGAGAGAAGTCGACAAGTCGGCGGCGCGCCGGGCGCGCCTCCCCGTGCGGCGCCGCGCCGGACCATAGGGTCACCTTGTCGGTCCCGACCCGACCGGAGGCAGCGAGACGATGACGGACGACCAGCACGCCGGCGCGGCTACTGGCACGGTGACCGACCTGCGGCTCGTGGCGGTCACTCCCGACCGCTCGCACCTGGTCCTCGAGGACTCCGGCAGCAGGCAGTTCCGGGTGCCGGTCGACGAGCGGCTCGCCGCCGCCCTGCGCAGCGAGCGCACCCGCAGTGACCGTTCCCGGCCAGGCCAGCTGGAGATCGCCTTGGAGAGTCAGCTCAGCCCACGAGAGATCCAGGCCCGTATCCGGGCGGGGCACAGCGTCGACGAGGTGTCCCACGCCGCGGGCATCTCGGCCGACCGGGTGGAGCGGTACGCGAGCCCCGTCATCGCCGAGCGCCGGCACGTGGTCGAGCAGGCCCAGCTGGCCCCGGCCCGGCGGGCCAGCGCGGGCAAGGCTCCGCTGCTGGTCGAGCTCGTCGAGTCGAGACTGGCCGAGCAACAGGCGGCGAAGGACACGGTCGAGTGGGACGCGTGCCGCGGCGACGACGACCGCTGGACGGTCCGGCTCTCCTACCTCGCCGGTGGCCGGGCCCGGGTGGCCACCTGGGCGTTCGACCCGCGTGGCCGGGTGCTGGCACCCGCCGACGACGAGGCCCGCTGGCTGGTCGAGGGAAGCGGCGCCGACCGGGACGCCGACGAGCCCCCGGCAGCCGTCCGCCGGCTGACGGCTGTCCCCGGCGGCGAGGCAGACGCCGAGGCCCGCTCCGTGGACGCCCGCTCGGCAGAGGCCCGCTCGGCCGACGAGGTCTACGACCGCGAGGCGGACGAGGCGCGCGCGGCGCAGGCCGAACCGGTCCGCCAGGTCGCCGCGGGCCGGGCCGGGCGCCGTCCACCCGTGCCGTCGTGGGACGACATCATGTTCGGCACCCGCAAGCGCGACTGAGCGCACCGCCAGGTGCTTGCCCGCCATCGACTGACGCGGTAGGCCTGGGTCATGACCGAGACCGTTCCCGAGCCGGAGCGCCGCCGCGCCGACGACGACGTCGAGCGTCCTGCCGAGCACGTCGGCGACACCGAGGACCCCGACAGCGGCCGCCGGGGCGACGGCGTCGAGGGCGGCGACCGGCCGGCCGGTCCCTGACCCGCCCCGCGGTGGGTCAGCCGCCGCCGGTCGCGACCGGACGAGCGGGGTCGCTGACCCAGTCCGACCACGAGCCGGCGTACAGGGCGGCGGGGAGCCCGGCGACCTCCAGCGCGAGCACGGTGTGGGCCGCGTTCACCCCCGACCCGCAGTACGCGGCGACGGCGCGGTCCGGCTGCACGCCGAACCCGGCGAACCGCTCGCGCAGCGCCTCGGGCGAGCGGAACCGACCGGTCTCGTCCACGTTCCCGGTCGTCGGCGCGCTGACGGCGCCGGGGACGTGGCCCGCCACCGGGTCCACCGGCTCCACCTCGCCGCGGTAGCGCTCGGCGGCTCGCACGTCCAGCAGGACCCCGTCGGCGGCGACCGACGGCACCTCGTCGGCCTCGACCACGGCCATCGCGCCGGGCCGGGCCACGAAGTCCCCCGGTCCAGGCCGTGCGCCATCGCCTGTCTCGACCTCGCGGCCGGCCCCGACCCAGGCAGCGAAGCCGCCGTCGAGCAGCCGCACGCCGGGGTGGCCGAGGTGACGCAGCAGCCACCAGGCGCGGGCCGCCACGGTGCCCGAGACGTCGTCGTAGACCACCACTGGCCGGTGCGCCCAGACACCCAGCCGGCGCAGCGCGCGCTGGGCCTCGGCGGGCTCGGGCAGCGGGTGCCGGCCGCCGCGCCGGTCGTCGGCGACCGGGGCGGCGAGGTCCCGGTCGAGGTCGACGAACACCGCGCCGGGTAGGTGGCCGTCGCGATAGGCGTCGAGGCCTGGTGGCCCGCCGAGGCGCCACCGCACGTCCAGCAGGGTGGGTGGCTCCGGTGACGCGAGCGCCGCCGCCAGCCCGTCGACGTCGATGAGCGGCCCGGGCACGGCTCAGCCGGTCGGCCGCGGCGAGACCGCACAGGCCGCGACGTCGAAGGGCAGGGCGTCGGGGGCGAGTGCGGCCTGGCGCACCAGCGCCTCCGCCGACGCCGCGGTCATGCGCCGCATGTGGTGCCGGCGGCAGAGCACCTCGTAGCCGACGTGGTCGCCGGCCGCCGTGTCACCCACGACCACCTGCTCACCCTCGACCACCATGACGCCGTTGACGGTCCGGGCGTTGTGGGTCGCCCGCGCCCCGCACCAGCACAGGGCCTCGACCTGCGGCACCTGCACCCGGTCGGCCAGCTCGATCAGCCGCTGGGACCCCGGGAAGAGCCGGGTCCGGAAGTCCGCGGTGATGCCGAACGCGAACACGTCGACACCCATCTCGTCGACGATGCGGGCGAGCTGCTCGGCCTGCTCGCGGGTGTAGAACTGCGCCTCGTCGCAGATGAGGTAGTCGACCCGGCCACCGCGCATCCGCTGCTGCGCGACGGCCTCCCAGAAGTCCAGTGCCTCGGTCACCTCGACCGCCGGGGTCGACAGGCCGAGGCGGCTCGACAGCGTCGACGACCCGGCCCGGTCGAGGCGGGTGAAGATCAGTCCGACCCGGCCACGCTGCCGGTGGTTGTGGTCCATCTGCAGCGCGAGCGTGGACTTCCCGCAGTCCATCGTGCCGGAGAAGAACACCAGCTCAGCCATGGCTCCCCACGTCTCCCTGCGGCTCAGCGTGTGACGCACAGTGCGTCGGCGAGGTGCCATGGTGCCATCCCCCGACGTAACCACAGGTGCCGCCACGTCGTTGGGTGTGACATGCGCAACATCCCTCGACGCCTCCTGGCCGGCGCCACAGCGCTCGCGGCCGCCGCCTCCATGGTCCTGCTGGGCAGCCCGGTCACCGCCGGCGCCGCGGACTCCTCCGACCTCTCCCATCGCTACCTCGTGGCGCTCGAGGGAACGCAGGGCGACTCGGGCTTCACGGCCGCCGGGTCGGCCGCCGCCCTCGACTCGCTGCTCGCCGGGGCGGGGGCCACGGTCACGGCCGACCTCAGCCGCCAGATCGGCGTGCTGGTCGTGACCTCGTCCAGCCCCACGGTGGTGCAGACCCTCGCCGCGTCCCCGCTGGTCGACGAGGTCGGTCCGGACTGGCGCTGGAAGGGACTGCCGGACGCCGCGGCCGCCACTCCCATGAAGCAGCCGGAGAACGACGCCCCGGAGCAGACCGCCGACCCGCTCGAGGCGCTGCAGTGGGACATGGACCAGATCAACGCACCCGAGGCGCACGACAGGCAGGCCGGCATCCGCGCCGTCGACGTCGGCATCCTCGACTCCGGCATCGACGGGCGTCACCCCGACTTCCTGGTGGATGGAGCCGGCAGCAACGTGGACTGCAGCCGCGGCCGCAACTCCATCGCCTTCCTCCCGACCGGTCCGGGCGTGGGCACGCCGGACCCCTGCACCGACAACCAGTTCCACGGGACGCACGTGGCGGGCACCGTCGCCGCGCAGGCCAACGGGATCGGCATGGTCGGCGTCGCGCCGAACGTCACCCTGGTGCCGGTCAAGGTCTGCGACGCCAGCGGCTACTGCTACGCCAGTGCCGTGGTCGACGGCATCACCTACAGCGGTGACCAGATGTTCGACGTCATCAACATGAGCTTCTTCGTCGACGACAACGAGTTCCAGGAGTCGACCGAGTTCAAGTGCTCCAGCGACCCGACGCAGCGGACCTTCAAGGAAGCCGTCGAGCGCGCGATCCAGTACGCCCGCAGCCAGGGCGTCACCCCCGTCGCCGCCCTCGGCAACTCCGACCAGGACCTCGCGCACCCGGTCGACGAGTCCGGCCAGCCGATCAGCAACGAGTGCGAGGTCGTCCCGGCCGAGACCCAGGGGGTCATCGGCACCGCGTCGCTCGGCCGCGACAGCGAGAAGGCCGGCTACTCCAACTACGGCACCGGCGCGACGGACGTCGCAGCACCGGGCGGCAACGGCACAACAGGTGACTGCAACACGACCATCCTCTCGACGCTCCCGGCCGGCGGCTACGGCTGCATCCAGGGCACGTCGATGGCCTCGCCGCACGCCGCCGGCGTCGCCGCGCTCATCGTCAGCCAGTTCGGCCGGCTCGGCCAGGACGGGGACGTGAAGCTCTCGCCGACCACGGTCGAGTCGCTGCTGCAGCGCAGCGCCGTGGACATCGGGCTCGCGGGCTACGACGAGTGCTTCGGCAACGGCCGGATCGACGCCGCCCGGGCCGTCGCGCAGGACACGTCCAAGCAGTACGACGCCACCGCGCCGCACTGCCCGGAGTACACGGAGTAGGCGCCCGGCGAGGTCTGACCCCGTACACGAAAGGCGACTCAACGAGCATTCCGGTGGCGTCTGAGGGCAGCACCGGAGGTTGAGTCGCCTTTCGTGACCACCGGGCTCAGCGATGCCGGCTGTCCGCACCCGTCCCGTCACCGAGGTGTCCCGGGCGGCTCAGACCTGATGCAGCAGGAGCGGCACGACGAGCTCGTCCTCGGTGACCGAGCCGTGCATCCCGACCAGCGCCAGGATCGCGGGCGGCAGCACGCGCGGGTCCACCACCGCCGCGTCCGTGCGCGCGACGGCGAGCACGTCGCCGACCAGGGGGCGGACCCGGTCCTCGACCACCGGCCCGAAGAGTCCACCGTCGAGGGCCTCGTCGCGGGACATCACCCAGAAGTCCTCGCCGAGGACCGCGCACCAGGCCGACAACACGTCGGCGGCGGCCCCGGGCAGCGCGTGCACCTGCGCGCCGCGCATCTCACCGGCCACGACCTCCACGCCGTGACGCAGCGCCGGGATGGCCGAGACGTCGACCCGCCGGTCGGCCGGCACGTCCACCATCCCGTGGTCGGAGGTGACGAGCAGCGTGCTGCCGGCCGGCAGTGCGGCCGCGAGCTGCTCGACGAAGCGGTCGACGTGCGTGAGCTCGTGGCGCCAGGCCTCGCTGCGGCAGCCGCGCCGGTGGCCGGTGGCGTCCAGCTCGCCGTAGTAGACGTAGGTGAGCGAGCGCGCTGCCCCGCGTACGGCTGCCGCGGCCTCGGCCACCCGCTCGCCGACGCTCTCGGCACCGGCGTAGGCGCCGCCGCGCAGCCCCGCCTCGGTCAGCCCCTCGCCGTCGAAGGCCCGCGGGCCCACCCGGGTCACCGCCACGCCGGCCGCGGCGGCGCGCTCGAAGACGGTCGGATGGGGCTGCAGGGCCCGCAGGTCCGTCTGCGACGGGATCGCCAGGGTGTTGACGACCTGCCCGTCCGGCAGCCGGATGAACAGGCCGGTGAGCCCGTGCCGCCCGGGCGGAAGCCCTGTGCCGAGCGAGGTGAGGGCGATCGGGGTGGTGGACGGGAAGACGGTCGTGATCGCCCGGCTGCCCTCGGCGTCGAGCAGCGAGGTGAGGAACGGCGCCGCCGCCGGGTCGGCCCGCAGCGCCGACATCCCGAGCCCGTCGACCAGCAGCACGCAGGTACGGGGCGAGACGTCGAGCGCCAGGGCGTCGGACCCGCCGGGGAGACCCATGCCGTGCAGGACGGCCGGCAGGACGTCGGCGAGCGACCCGCTGCCGTAGTCGGGCAGCGGCAGGTGCAGCGGCGTCAACGCCCCGTCGCGCGGGACAGGGCCGCGGCGAAGTCGAGCATGCGGGCCACGGCGTCCGCGCCCTCGGCCGCCTCGCTGACCCGCAGCGCGATGTCGTCGGCCGACGCGGTGCCGGTGTAGCCGTGGTCGGCGTCGCACTCAGGGTCGCCGCAGCTGGCCGGCTCGAGGTCGAGGCGGCTGACGGCGCCCCAGCCGATGGTCACCGTGACCTCCTGCGGCGAGATGCCGCCGTGGTAGCGCATCGGGTCGGTGACCACCCGGTTGATCACCACCGACTTGATGGACGACAGCGGCACGGCCTCGGTCGACGCGGTCACGTAGGACGTGGGCGTGACCGCGTCGGCGGGGTGGTCGTCGGCGTGGCCGAGCACCAGCCGCCCGGGCGTCAGCGCGAGCACGGTGATGTGCCGGCGGACCTCCTCCGCGTCGAAGGTGGTCTCCTGATGCACCACGAACGCCTCGACGGGCTCCCCCGCGACGGCAGCGTCCACGGCGTCGGCCACCAGCTCGGGGTGGTACCCCGCGTGGTCGATAGCGGCGCGCAGCCCGGCCAGCGATGTGTCGGTCATGGCGCCCATCCTTGCACCCGCGGCCCGTACGCGGCGGCGGTCGTCCTCAGCCGGGCAGCAGCGCCCGCGGCCCGCGGTCGCTGCGCACGTCGGGCCTGGACAGGCGGCCGTACGCGGTGAGCACGCTCGCGCAGCCCGGCGCCACGAGGACCGGGTTGAGCGCGAGCTCGGCGACCTCGGGCAGGTCGTCGGCGAGCCGGGCCAGCCGGGCGATCACGTCCTCGAGCGCCGCGACGTCAACGGGCTCGGTACCGCGGTGGCCGAACAGCAACGGGGCCGCGCGCACCGAACGGACCAGGTCGGACAGCTCGGTGTCGGTCAGCGGCGGCACCGCGTACGCGCGGTCGTCGAGCAGCTCGGTCGCCACCCCGCCCAGCCCGAAGGACACCACCGGCCCGAGCGACGGGTCCTCGATCGCGGTGACCACGCAGGACACGCCGACCGGCGCCATCGCCTGGACCGCGAAGTGCTCCTCGGACCCCGGCCCGAAGCGCCGGGACATGACCTCGTACGCGGTGGCGAGCTCGCCGGCGTCGCGCAGGTCCAGGGCCACGCCGCCGAGGTCGCCGCGGTGGCGCAGGTGCGGCGCCTGGGTCTTCAGCACCACCGGGTACCCGAGCTCGGCGGCCGCGTCCTGCGCCCCGTCGAGGGTCCGGGCCGGCCGCAGCGGCCACAGGTCGATGCCGTAGTGGGCCAGCAGCCGGGTCAGCTCGGCGTGGTCGAGCTCCCTCTCGTCCCGACCGGCGAGCAGCTCCGCGAGGACGGCGCGGGCCCCGCGTACGTCCAGGCCCGACGGCTGGAGCGTGTGGCCGGCCGGCCTGGCGCGCCACTGGGCGTAGGTCGCCACCGCCCCGAGCGCACGCACCGCCTCCTCGGGCGTGGAGAACGACGGCAGCCCCCCGACGCCGTCCGGAGCGCGCAGCGCCTCCGGGAGCCCGC
>DASTVO010000067.1:0-2412 GCA_035759075.1 Actinomycetes bacterium | reverse complement strand
CCCGCCGGTCATCGGCGACGAGCTCGACTGCGAGGTCCGGATGACCACCCTGCACCCCGACCGCGTCGCCCCGCTGCCCACCTGAGGACAGCCTTGATCACGGTTTCGGTGCTCTGGAAGGCAGTCGACTCGCTTCCTGAGCACCGAAACAGGGATCTTGCTGGAGTGGGGTCAGGCCCGGCGGAGACGGAGGGCGTCGGGCGCGCCGTCGAGGACGCCGCCGGCCGGGTCGTCGGCCGTCGGGGTGCCGTCGGGCGCCGTCCGGACGGGGTCGAGGTCGGGGCGCAGGACGTCGCGGACGACCATCGCGCACAGCCAGAGCGTCCCCGCGACGTGCGCCAGGACGGTCAGGCCGTAGCCGTCCTCGCCCAGCGCCCGCTCGGCGTTGCCCGGCGGGTAGCCGGCGATCAGCATCCAGATGCCGACGAAGTGCACGACCTCGCCGGCCTGCCAGACCAGGAAGTCCCGCCACCGGGGCCTGGCCAGCACGGCCAGCGGCAGCAGCCACAACAGGTACTGCGGCGAGTACACCTTGTTGGTCAGCAGGAACCCGGCCACGACGAGAAAGGTCAGCTGGGCCAGCCGTGGCCGGCGCTCGGCGGTCATCGCAAGCACCGCGACCCCGAGGCAGACCGCCGCGAACGCCCCGGCGGCCAGGACGTTCAGCGCACCGGCCGGCACCCCGGAGCCCTGCTGGTCGAGCACGAACCAGACCGAGCTGAAACCGGCACCGCGCTCCTCGGAGAGCCGGTAGAAGCGCGCCCAGCCGTCGAAGTCGGCCAGCATCACCGGCACGTTCACCGCCGACCACGAGCAGACCGCCGCCACCAGCGCCGCCCAGAACTCGCGCATCCGGCCGGCCCGCAGGCACAGCAGCAGCAGCGGGCCGAGCACGAACAGCGGGTAGAACTTCGTCGCCGCCGCGAGCCCGATCAGCACGCCCGCTGCCAGCGGCCGCTGCCGTGCCCACGCGAGCATCCCCAGCGCGAGCAGCGCCACCGCCCACAGGTCCCAGTTGACCGTCCCGGCCAGAGCGAGCCCCGGCGCGAGCGCGAACATCGCGGCGTCCCACGGCCGACGGCCAGCGGTCAGGGCCGTGGCCGCGACGGCCACCGCGGCGCACACCGCGAGCGCGAGCGCGTTGACGTCGAAGTACCGCAGCGACCTCGCCCCCGGGTCCGCCGACTCCGGCACCAGCTGGGCGGTGAGCCACATGACCGCACCGGTCAGTACCGGGTACTCGACCTGCCGCTCGCCCTCCTGCCCGATGTAGGGGACCTCGCCGTCGGCGAGCCCGCGACCGAAGTACAGCGGCGGGATGTCGCTGTAGCAGGCGTGCACGTAGTTGCCCGGCGACGCCCACCCGTTGTCCCGGCACCAGTCCTTCTGCACGAGCCCGACGCCGGCGGTGAGGAAGGTCAGCACCAGCAGCACCCGCACCGGCGTCCACCACGACCCGCCGCGGCCGGCGTGCCGGCCCGACGGACCGCCGAGCACCTCGCTGCCGGCGCGGACCACGGGGTCCTCGCGCGAGGGGGCGACGACCTCCGGTGGCACGGTCAGCCGCCGGGCGAGATGGTGATCGTCGCCGGCGGCTCGGACTGGCCGGGTGGCGTGCTCGGCGGGCCGGGCGACGGGGACGGCGGGACCGTCCCGGTCGGCGACGGCGTCTCGCTCGGCGTCGGGGTCTCGGTCTCGGTGGGCGAGGGCTCCGGCGGTGGCGGCGGGTTCAGCGTCTCCCCGACGTACTGCGGGTCGGGGAAGTCGACGACCTCCATGCCCTGCATGGCGCCCTGCATGAAGGCGGTCCAGATGCGGGCCGGGTACTCACCGCCGAAGAACGTGGACAGCCCGCCCACCCCGTCGAGGTCGGCCCGTCCGGTGCCCTTGTAGATGGACACCGCCGCCGACAGCTGCGGGGTGTAACCGACGAACCACGACGACGTCGTCGTGTCAGGCCGCAGCGCGGCGGTGCCGGTCTTGCCGGCCGCCGGCCGGTCGAGCGCGCGCGCCTCGGCGCCGGTGCCGCTGTTCACCACCTGCTGCAGCGCGTAGCTGACGTCGGCGACCACGTCCTCCTCGAACGCGCGGGCTGTCCGGGTGTCGGCCTCGTACCGCGTCCCGCCGTTCGAGCCCACGACCTTGGAGACGACGTGCCACTCCGCGCGCTCGCCCTGCGCGGCGAAGGTCGCATAGGCGTTGGCCATGTCGATGTTGCGGATCGACGCCGTGCCCAGCGGGATGACCGCGTTGGCCTCCAGGCCGGGCGCGTCCTCCGGGATGCCGGCGGCGACCGCGGCCTCGAGCACCCGGCGCGGGCCGATCTCGAGGGTGAGGTCGACGTACGCGGTGTTGATGCTGTCCTGGGTGGCCTTCACGAGGTCGACGGCCGAGCCGTAGTCGTAGTCGAAC
>DASTVO010000066.1:0-7248 GCA_035759075.1 Actinomycetes bacterium | reverse complement strand
GCAGCTGCGCTCCCGGCATGCCCGCGAACAGCGCCCGGGCGAACTCCGAGCGACCACGCTCGAGCCCCTCGGCAACCTCGGCGCCATGGGTGGTGAACACGACGAGGGTGGCCCTGCGGTCGGTCGGGTGCGGCTCGCGGGACACGAAACCGGTGTCGGCCAGCGCGTCGACGAGCCCGGTGACGTTGCGGGGACTCACCTGCAGCGCGTCCGCCAGCTCACGCTGGGTCGACGGCCCGCGCTGGTGCAGCTCCCACAGCAGGTGAGCCCTGGCCTCGGTGAGCCCGAGATGCGCGAGCCCCTTGGTCATGTCGGCGTTGACGAGTACGGCGAGCTCGAGCACCCGGTCGAGAGCCGCCGCTCGGTCGCGCTGGGACGCCATATCGTGAACCTACTTCACGATGTAGGTGCTTCACAACCAAAGGGCCGGCCACAACCGCGCCCTCGCCAAATGTGCCGGGTTGGAGATCATCCAGCGCGGGATGATCTCCGGACGGGTGCGAACGATCTTGGAGTGGCTGGCCCGGCGGCCGGGTCGTGACGCCTAGGCCTGCCAGACCCGGGTGTGCAGCTGCCGCGCGGCCTCGGCGACCGACCCGCTGATCGACGGGTACACCGTGAACGAGTGCGACAGCTGGTCCACCGTGAGCCGCCCGTCCACCGCCAGCGCGACCGGGTAGATCAGCTCGCTCGCGCGCGGAGCCACGACCACGCCACCGACCACCGTGCCCGACCCGGTGCGGGCGAAGAGCTTCACGAACCCGTCGTGCACGCCCTGCATCTTGGCCCGGGCGTTCGTCGCCAACGGCAGCTTCAGCGTGACCGTCGACGTCGAGCCCTCCTCGATGTCCTTCTCCAGCCAACCGACGGTGGCGATCTCCGGGTCGGTGAACACGTTCGACGACACCGCGCGGATGTTCAGCGGGGACACCGCGTCCCCGAGCAGGTGCGCCATCGCGATCCGCCCCTGCATCGCCGCGACCGAGGCGAGCATGAGGACACCGGTGCAGTCCCCCGCCGCGTACACACCTGGTGTCGACGTCCGCGACACCCGGTCCACCTCGATGAAGCCGCCGTCGTCCAGCCGGACACCGGCCTCCTCCAGCCCGAGCCCGGACGTGTTCGGGATCGAGCCGACCGCCATCAGGCAGTGGCTGCCCTCGACAGTTCGCCCGTCGGCCAGCGTCACGACCACGCCGTCGCCGGACCGCTTCACCGACTGGGCCCGCGACCGGCCCAGCACCGTCATCCCGCGCCGGCGGAACACGCCCTCGAGCACGGTCGCGGCGTCCGCGTCCTCACCCGGTAGCACCCGGTCCCGACTGGACACCAGCGTCACCTGGCTGCCGAGCGCGGTGTACGCGGAAGCGAACTCGGCGCCGGTGACGCCCGATCCCACGACGACCAGGTGCTCGGGCAGGCAGTCGATGTCGTAGACCTGCTCCCAGGTCAGGATCCGCTCGCCGTCCGGGGCCGCGTCGGGCAGTACGCGGGGATGCGCTCCGGTCGCGACCAGCACGGCGTCGACGTCCAGTGCTTGCTCGGAGCCGTCCGGCGACGTCGCGACCACCCGCCGCGTACCGTCCAGCCGCCCGAGGCCAGGCAGGACCCGCACCCCCTCCCGCTCCATCCGGGCGGCGATGTCATCGGACTGCGCCTTGGCCAGGGCCTTGACCCGCTCGTTGACCCGGGCCATGTCGACACCGACCTGGTTCGGCGCCGCGGCCGAGCCCTCGTCGCCGAGCCGCACACCGAGCTCCCCCGACTCGGCGGCGTCGGTCATGACCTCGGCCGTCGCGATCAGCGTCTTCGACGGCACCACGTCGGTGAGCACCGCCGAACCGCCGAGCCCGTCGCGGTCGACGACCGTGACGTCGGCGCCGAGCTGCGCAGCCACCAGCGCCGCCTCGTAGCCGCCCGGGCCGCCGCCGATGATCGCGATACGTGTCACGCGCGCCATTGTTCCGCACGACCACGCGACCCCTACGCTTCGGTGCATGGCGATCTACGCCGCGTACGCGAGCAACATGGATCCCGCGCAGATGGCGCTGCGGGCCCCGCACTCGCCGCTGCGCGGTACCGGCTGGCTCACCGGCTGGCGGCTGACCTTCGGCGGTGAGGACCGCGGATGGGAGGGCCCGCTGGCCACCCTCGTCGAGGACCCTGGCTACGAGGTCTTCGTCGCGCTGTACGACGTCACCGAGGCCGACGAGATCCGGATGGACCGGTGGGAGGCCGCCGACCTGGCCCTCTTCCGCAAGGTACGGATCCGGGTGCACACCCTCGACGGGGACGTCTCGGCCTGGGTCTACGTCCTCGACGACTACGAGGGTGGGCTCCCGTCGGCGCGCTACCTCGGGATCATCGCCGACGCAGCCGAGGCGGCGGGCGCGCCGGACGACTACGTCGCCGAGCTGCGCGCCCGCCCCTGCCGATCGCTGGGGACCTGACGGTCAGCGGCGGCTGCGCCGATCCGGCCGGATCGGATGCGCTTCGGGCCACCTCGCCGCGGGAAAAGCGCTCCAATGTCGCGGAAACCGGCACCAACCGGTTCTCGGTTACGTCATCTGTCCGTCACGGACAGGTCATGGCGGCGGGTTCAGCCGGCCACCCCGGGTGCCGATCCTGATCCCATGAAGCTCGTCCGCGAGACACCCGCCGCGATCGGCCAGCAGCTGCTCGCCGCGCTGCAGGCCTGCCCGGCGGGCCAGCGCATGAGCGTCCGGTTCTCGACCAGCACCGTCCGGACCCGGCCCTCCATCGCCGAGCTGCTGCAGGCGCACGCCTTCGCCGCGCACTGCCAGATCGCGCTGGCCGAGACCCGTGGCATCGCGGTGCGCTGGGTCGACGGCATCGCCACCGGCACCGCGGAGCAGCTCGCCGAGTTCGTCGCGACCGTGGCCCCGGTGCTGGACCGCTCGCACGGCACCGCCAGCGTCGCCGCCTGACGTCGACCCACGGCGAACCGCCGGCGAGGGTGACAGCGCGCCGAGCGATATCGTCGCGCCGTGACGGACACCAGCACCGACCCGTACGCCCTCGCCCAAGACGCCGCCGCGCGGCTGCGTGAGCTGACCGGCGTCGACCGCCACGACGTCGCGCTGGTGATGGGCTCCGGCTGGGTGCCCGCCGCGGACATGCTCGGCGAGACGGTGACCGAGCTGTCCGTCACCGAGCTCCCCGGCTTCCACGCTGCCGCGGTCGAGGGCCACGCCGGCACCGTGCGCTCGGTCCGCGTCGGCGGCGACAAGCGGGCCCTGGTGTTCCTCGGACGCACCCACCTGTACGAGGGCCGCGGCGTCGCCTCCGTCGTGCACGGCGTCCGCACCGCCGTGGCGGCCGGCGCCGCCGTCGTCGTCCTGACCAACGGCTGCGGCGGCCTGAGGTCGAGCTACTCCCCCGGCCAGCCGGTGCTCATCAGCGACCACATCAACCTGACCGCCACCTCGCCGATCGTGGGCGCGCGGTTCGTCGACCTGACCGACCTCTACTCCAGCCGGCTGCGGGAGCTGTGCCGCGAGGTCGACCCCTCCCTCGACGAGGGTGTCTACGTCCAGCTGCCCGGCCCCCACTACGAGACACCGGCCGAGATCGGCATGGTCCGCACCCTCGGCGGTGACCTCGTCGGCATGTCCACCACGCTCGAGGCGATCGCTGCCCGGGAGGCGGGCGCCGAGGTGCTCGGCCTCTCGCTGGTCACCAACCTGGCCGCCGGCATGACCGGTGAGCCGCTCAACCACGAGGAGGTCCTGGCCGCCGGCCGCGAGGCCGCGACCAGGATGGGCGACCTCCTCTCCCAGGTCCTGGGCAAGCTGTGACCGACCCGTCGAGGAGCCGCGGGCAGGGTCACGAGCACCGCGAGAGCGCCGACACCGTCGACGCCACCGAGGTCGCCCGCGCCTGGCTGGCCGAGGACCCCGACCCGGACACCCGCGCCGAGCTGCAGCAGCTGCTCGACTCCGGTGACACCACCGCACTCACCGACCGCTTCGGCGCCCGGCTCGAGTTCGGCACGGCGGGTCTGCGCGGAGCGCTCGGGGCGGGCCCCAACCGCATGAACCGGGTCGTCGTCACGCGGGCGGCCGCGGGACTCACCGCGTACCTCACCGCGCGCGGTGGCACCAGCGTCGTCATCGGGTACGACGCGCGGCACAAGTCCGACGTGTTCGCCCGCGACACCGCGGAGGTCGTGCAGGGCGCCGGGATGCAGGCCTTCGTCCTCCCCCGCCCGCTGCCCACGCCGGTGCTCGCGTTCGCGATCCGCCACCTCGGCGCCGACGCTGGCGTGATGGTCACCGCCTCGCACAACCCGCCGCAGGACAACGGCTACAAGGTCTATCTCGGCGACGGGTCGCAGATCGTGCCGCCGGCCGACGCCGAGATCTCCGCGGCGATCGAGGCAGTCGGTCCCATGTCGACCGTCCCGCGCGCGGACGGCTGGCAGACCCTCGACGAGGACGTGCTCGAGGCCTACCTCGACCGGGTCGCGGGCCTGGTGGACGACGCGTCGCCGCGCGACCTGCGCATCGTCTACACCCCCTTGCACGGTGTCGGACGCGACGTCGTCCTCTCGGCCTTCGACCGCGCCGGCTTCCCGGCCCCGACCGTCGTGAGGCGTCAGGCCGACCCCGACCCCGAGTTCAGCACCGTCTCCTTCCCCAACCCGGAGGAGCCGGGCGCGATCGACCTGGCCGTCGAGGCGGCGGTCGCCGAGGGCGCGGACATCGTGCTGGCCAACGACCCCGACGCGGACCGGTGCGCGGTCGCGGTGCCCGACACCGGCGCGGGGTCGGGCTGGCGCATGCTGCGCGGCGACGAGGTGGGTGCGTTGCTCGGGACGCATCTGGTACGCCGGGACAGCGCGCTGACCGGGACGTTCGCCGCGTCGATCGTGTCGTCGTCGCTGCTGGGTCGCATCGCCGCCGCGAACGGCCTGGGCTACGTCGAGACACTCACCGGCTTCAAGTGGATCTCACGGGTCGAGGGCCTGCGCTTCGGCTACGAGGAGGCACTGGGCTACTGCGTCGACCCCGACGCCGTGCGCGACAAGGACGGCATCTCCGCGGCCCTGCTGGTCGCCGAGCTCGCCGCGACGCTCAAGGCCGAGGGCCGCGCGCTCCCCGACCTGCTCGACGACATCGCGCGCGAGCACGGGCTGCACGCGACCGACCAGCTGGCGGTGCGGGTCGAGGACCTGGCGCTGATCGAGGCCGCGATGGCCCGGCTGCGGGCGACGACCCCGACGAGCCTGGGCGGGCGGGCCGTCACCTCCGCCGAGGACCTCGCCGTCGGCTCGATCGAGCTGCCGCCCACCGACGGTTTGCGCTACCGGCTCGAGGGCGACGGCCGGGTCATCGTGCGGCCGTCGGGAACGGAGCCGAAGCTCAAGTGCTACCTCGAGGTGGTGGTCCCGGTGGGAGCCGGGGACGTCGCCGCTGCCCGGCGTGCGGCGTCAGAGGCTCTCGCCGCGATCACGGCCGACCTCCAGGCCGCCCTCGGCCTCTAGCGCTGGCTCGCCGGAGGACTTCCGACCGCCCGGGTCCGGACTTTGCCCTCTGCTGGTGCCGTGGTCGGGGTCCGCACACTGGCGGCATGACCGAGATCCGCAGTGGCGCCGGGGTCCGCGGGGAAGATGTGCCGGCCCTGCTCGACCGGTGGGCACGCCAGGGTCTGCTGAGCCCGGAGCAGGTCGAGAACATCCGTGCGGCCGAAGGCATCCCGGCGACCCCTGGCCACGGGCGGGCGGGGCCCGTCCCGGCACCGCGGCCCGTGCCGTACGCCGCGGCGCCCCAGGCGCCCGAGCCCGGACCCGGTCGTGGCCGGCTGGCCATCGAGGCGCTGGGCTACCTGGGCGGGGCGCTAGCACTGGCGGCTGCGCTGTTGCTGGTGCAGCTGGTGTGGAAGGACCTGTCGACCGCCGGCCGGCTGGCCGTCCCGCTCGTCGCGACAGCCCTGCTGCTGGTCGTCGCCGAGCTGGTGCCGGTCAAGGGCCCGAACGAGGAGGGCATGCTCCGGCTGCGCTCGGTGCTGTGGCTGCTGGCCGTGGTCGCGTGGGCGGTGAGCTTCGCCGTGCTCGGTGACCAGGTGCTGGAGGCGGAGGGTCACGACACCGGCCTGCTGGCCGGGCTCGGCGCGATGACTCTCGCCCTGCCGCTCTACCTCCGCACCCACGAGGCCGCCCAGCAGCTGGCTGTCTTCGGGGCGTCGCTCGTCACGGCCATGGCACTGGGCGCGCGGCCCGACTGGGACGAGCCGACGTGGGTCGGCGCAGCCGGCTGGCTGGTGACCGTCGCGTGGTTCGTGATGGCCGAGCGGCAGATGGTCACGCCACCGCTCGTCGGCCGGTACCTCGGCGCTGTCGGAATGGTCGTCTTCGTGCTGCCGATGGGCGGGACCCTGGCAGGCCAGCTGGTCGCGGTGGCCACGGTTGCCGCCCTGTTCGTGTGGGCGGTGCGGGTCGACAGCATCGGCCTGCTCGCCGTGGCGTCGGTGGGCACCCTGCAGGTCGTCCCGTCGATCGTGAGCTTCTTCTTCCCCGACAACGCCCGCATCGTGGTCCCGCTCGGACTGCTCGCCGCGGGCGGAGTGCTCGTCGGGACGGCGGTCACCATCACCCGCCGGCGGGCCCACCGCTCGGAGACCGCGGAGTCCGGTCCACCAGTCCGGCGGTAGACTCACGCGGTGACCACGACCGCTTCCCCTCCGGTCGGGCGCCGGTCCGAGAAGGCATCAGCGGGCGACATCGCTGAGATCACGTCCTCCGACGCCTCGCTGCGACGCTTCCTGCACGGCCTCCCTGGCGTCGACCAGGTCGGCGCCGAGGCGCGCGCGGCGACTCTCTCGACCCGCTCGATCAAAACCACCGCCAAGCAGTGGGCCATCGACCTCGCGATCAGGATGATCGACCTCACGACCCTCGAGGGCCAGGACACCCCCGGCAAGGTGCGGGCGCTGTGCGCCAAGGCGCTGCGCCCCGACCCCTCCGACCAGTCGGTGCCGAGGGTCGCCGCGATCTGCGTCTACCCGGACATGGTCCCGGTGGCCGTCGACGCCCTGGGAAACAGCGGCGTCCACGTCGCCAGCGTGGCGACGGCGTTCCCCAGCGGCCGGGCAGCCCTGCCGATCAAGCTGGCCGACACCAAGGACGCGGTCGCCGCCGGCGCCGACGAGATCGACATGGTGATCGACCGTGGCGCGTTCCTGTCCGGCCGCTACATGACCGTCTTCGACGAGATCGTCGCGGTCAAG
>DASTVO010000065.1:0-13815 GCA_035759075.1 Actinomycetes bacterium | reverse complement strand
CGCGCTGGCCGACCTGTTGAGGATCGCCGCCGGGGCCGGCGGCGTCCCGACCCGGCACGGCTCGCGGCCGACCATCACGGTGACGATGGCGCTGGAGACCTTGGAGCGCCGCCTCGGCGCCCCTGGCGCCACCCTGGACTGGTCCGGCCCGATCTCTGCCGAGTCGGCCCGTCGCCTCGCCTGCGACGCCCGCGTCGTCCCCGTGGTGCTCGGCAGCGACGGGCAGCCGCTGGACGTCGGGCGCGCCTCGTACCCGGTGACCGCGGCGATCTGGCGGGCCCTGGTGGCTCGCGACGGAGGCTGCGCGTTCGCCGGCTGCGACCGCCCGCCGGAGTGGACCGAGGCGCACCATCGCGTCCACTGGGAGGACGGCGGCGAGACGTCGGTGCAGAACTGCTGCCTGCTCTGCGACCACCATCACCGGGTGGTCCACCACCAGGGCTGGTCCGTCGAGCTCGTCGGCGGAGTCATCCACGTCGTCCCGCCGCCGTGGATCGACCCGGACCGGACCCCGCGCCGAAATATCCGGCGAGCCGAGCTCGCCGCCCTCGCCACCTTCTCGCCGGAGTGACGCGTCGTTCCGGGCTCCGACCTCCGGTGAGCTGTGCTGTCGCTAGGTTGTGCAGCCGCGGCAGACACCTCACGGGGGCGAGTACTCATGGCATCGACAGGACCAGTACGGCGCAGGCCCGGGGACCGCAACGACTTCGACACGCACCAGGATCCCAACATGCAGTTCCTCGGTGAGCATTCGATGGACGGAGGCGGGAGCCCGCTGCTGTCGGTCGGACGGCTGCTCGGTGCCCTGTTCACCCGGCGGACGGGTCGCAAGCGCGGGCTCTGACGGCGAGCAGGCACCGGTCTCGCACCCCGCGCGACACGTACAGTTCGCGGCATGTCCGACCACGAGCCACCGCAGGACGTGCGGCGGTCCGTGCCGCGGACCGACGCGGTGCTCGACGACCCGCGCGTCGCCGAGCGGGTCGCTCGGGTCGGACGTGCCCGGGTCAAGGCCGAGGTCGCGCGCGCCCAGGAGCAGGTACGCGGCGGAGCTCTCCCCCCGGAGGCGCTCGTTCCGGCCGTGCTCGACCGGCTGCCGACCCGCGCCACCGCGCTGCGTCCGGTCGTCAACGCCACCGGTGTCGTGCTGCACACGAACCTCGGCCGCGCACCGCTGTCGGCAGGAGCCGTCGAAGCCCTCGTCGCGGCGAGCGGCGCAACCGACGTCGAGCTCGACCTTGCGAGCGGCCGGAGGGCGCGGCGCGGCCGGTCGGCCCTCGAGGCGCTGGGCCGTGCGGTCCCGGGCGCCGCCGCCGTCCACGTGGTCAACAACGGTGCCGCCGCCCTGCTCCTCGCCGCGACGGCGCTGGCACAGGGACGCGAGGTCGTCGTCAGCCGCGGCGAGCTGGTGGAGATCGGGGACGGCTTCCGGCTGCCGGACCTGCTCACCTCGACCGGCGCGCGACTGTGCGAGGTCGGCACCACGAACCGCACGACGCTCGCCGACTACCGGGCCGCGATCGGCCCCGGCACGGCGTTCGTGCTCAAGGTGCACCCGTCCAACTTCGTCGTCAGCGGCTTCACCTCCAGCGTGGGAGTCGCCGAGCTGTCGACGCTGGGCGTCCCGGTCGTCGTCGACATCGGCTCCGGCCTGCTGGCGGCCGACCCGCTGCTCCCCGAGGAGCCCGACGCCGCGTCCGTCCTGCGCGAGGGGGCCGACCTCGTGACGGCCAGCGGCGACAAGCTCCTGGGCGGTCCCCAAGCGGGCCTGCTCCTCGGCCGCGAGGATCTCGTCGAGCGCCTGCGCCGGCACCCCGCGGCCCGGGCGCTGCGGGTCGACAAGCTCACCCTCGCCGCGCTCGAGGCCACCGTGAGCCTGCCGAGCAACCCCACGCGGGACGCTCTGCACGCCGACGCCGCCGTGCTGCGCCGCCGGGCCGAGGAGGTCGCCGACCGGCTCCGGCAGCACGGCCTGCCCGCCGTCGTGGTCCCCTCGGACGGCGTGGTCGGCGGAGGTGGCGCGCCCGGCACCGTCCTGCCCGGATGGGCCGTCGGGCTGCCTGAGCACCTCGCCTCCAGGTTGCGCACCGGCGACCCCGCCGTCCTCGGCCGGGTCGAGCGCGGGCGGCTGCTGCTCGACCTGCGCTGCGTCCCGGAGGAGCAGGACGACGCGGTCGTCGAGGCCGTGCTCCGGGCCGCGAAGGACTGACCCGGGGCACATGCACGTCATCGCCACCGCCGGTCATGTCGACCACGGCAAGTCGACCCTCGTACGCGCGCTCACCGGCACGGACCCGGACCGCTGGGCCGAGGAGCAGCGCCGGGGCATGACGATCGACCTCGGCTTCGCCTGGGCCGACATCGGCGGCGAGACGGTGGCGTTCGTGGACGTGCCCGGTCACGAGCGCTTCGTCCCCAACATGCTCGCCGGCGTCGGGCCGGTGCCGGCCGCTCTGCTCGTCGTCGCGGCCGACGGCGGGTGGATGCCGCAGACCGCGGAGCACGTCGCCGCTCTGGACGCGCTCGGGGTGGCGCACGCCGTGGTCGCCGTCACCCGCATCGACCTCGCCGACCCGGCGGCCGCCGTCGCCGAGGTCACCGACCGGTTGGCGTCGACGTCGCTGAGCGGCGCGCGCTGCGTCCCGGTCAGCGCGGTCACCGGCGCCGGGCTCGACGACCTCCGGCACGGGCTGCGCCAGCTGACCGCCGCCCTCCCGGCACCCGACCTGGACGCGCCGCTGCGCCTGTGGGTGGACCGGTCCTTCACGGTGCGCGGCGCCGGCACCGTCGTGACGGGCACTCTGGCCGCGGGCCGGATCGGCACGGGTGACGAGGTCGAGGTGGCCGGCCGGCGGGTCACCGTCCGCCGGCTGGAGTCGCTGGGGGAGCGCGTCGAGAGCGCTGGCGCGGTGTCCCGGGTCGCGGTCAACCTGCGCGGCGTCGAGCCGTCCGACGTACGCCGCGGGGACGCCCTGCTGCGGCCCGGTGCCTGGCCGCAGACCGTCACCGTCGACGTCCGCGTGACCGGCGGTCCCGACCTGCCGGCCCGGCTGATGCTGCACATCGGCTCCGCGGCGGTCCCGGTCCGGGTCCGCCCGCTGGGAGCCACTACCGCGCGACTGGCCCTGAGGCGCCCGCTGCCCCTGCGGGCCGGCGACCGCGCACTGCTGCGGGAGCCGAGCCGGCACCAGGTGGCCTCCGCCGTGACGGTGCTGGACCCCGACCCGCCGCCGCTGACCCGGCGCGGTGCCGGCTCCGCCCGCGGCCGGGACCTGGAGCGTCTCGACGGCCCGGGAGAGCTCCGGCGGCGCCGTGTCGCCCGGGTCGCCGAGCTGCGCCGGCTCGGCGTGGAGGTCCCGGTCGAGCCCCTGGTGGGCGACTGGCTGGTCGACCCCGGGCACGCACAGACGCTGCAGGCGCAGATCACCGCTGCCGTCGCGGAGCACGCTCGGGTGCGCCCGCTCGAAGCCGGCCCGTCCGTCGAGTCCGTCCGCCGGGCACTCGAGCTGCCCGACGCGGCGCTCGTCGCGGCCCTGCTGGCACCTCCGCTGCAGATGCGGTCCGGGCGGGTCGTCGACACCAGCCGCAGCACGTTGCCGGCGGAGCTGGCGGCGGCGCTGGAGACGCTGGCGGCCGACTTCCGCGAGGCGCCGTTCGCCGCCCCGGACGCCGACCGGCTCGCCGCGCTGCGGCTCGGGCCGCGCGAGCTGGCCGCGGCCGAGCGCGCCGGCGCCGTCATGCGGCTGACCGAGGTCGTCGTCCTTCCTCCGGACGCGGTCGAGCGCGCGACCGACACGTTGAGGCGCCTGCCGCAGCCGTTCACCGCGGCCGAGGCGCGGACCGCCCTCGCCACCACCCGCCGGGTCGCCCTCCCGCTGCTCGAGCTGCTCGACCGGCGCGGGGTGACGCTCCGCCTGCCCGACGACCGCCGGACCGTCCGAGCGACCCAGGGATAGGCTCGGACGGTCAACCGACCTGGGGAGGGAGGCGTTCCGGTGCTGGCCGGCGAGCAGAGCCACAAGAGCTCGACCGACCGCGTCGTGACGTTGCCCAACGCGCTCAGCGCGCTGCGCCTGCTCGGTGTCCCCTTGTTCCTCTGGCTCGTGCTCACCGAGCGCGACGTGCTGGCCGTGGCCGTGCTCATGGTCAGCGGTGCGACCGACTGGCTGGACGGGAAGATCGCCCGCGCCTGGAACCAGATGTCCCGCGTCGGTGCCCTGCTCGACCCCGCTGCCGACCGGCTCTACATCCTCGCGACCCTGGTCGGCCTGACCGTCCGGGACGTGGTCCCGCTCTGGCTCACCGTCGGTCTCGTGGGGCGCGACGTGTTCCTCGCGACCCTGCTGCCGGTCCTGCGCCGGTACGGCTACGGCCCGCTGCCCGTCCACTACCTGGGCAAGGCCGCCACGTTCAACCTGCTCGCGGGCTTCCCGTTGCTGCTGCTCGGCGAAGGTGACAGCGTGGTGAGCCAGGTCGCGCACGCCTTCGGCTGGGCGTTCGCCATCTGGGGTACGTCGCTGTACTGGTGGGCAGGTGTGCTGTACGTCGTGCAGGTGCGTCGGCTGGTCGTGGCCGCTCGCGCGGAGGATGAGCTGGCCTTGGGGAGGTCTGGTCCGTGAAGGCAGTCGTGATGGCCGGGGGAGAGGGCACCCGGCTGCGCCCGATGACGGCGAGCATGCCGAAGCCGCTGCTCCCGGTCGTCAACAAGCCGATCATGGAGCACGTCCTGCGCCTGCTGCACCGGCACGGCTTCTCCGAGACGGTCGTCACGGTGCAGTTCCTCGCCAGCCTGGTGCGCAACTACTTCGGTGACGGCGAAGACCTCGGCATGGAGCTGCACTACGCCACCGAGGAGACCCCGCTCGGCACGGCCGGCAGCGTCAAGAACGCCGAGCACCTGCTGAAGGACGACACGTTCCTGGTGATCTCCGGTGACGCGCTCACCGACTTCGACCTGACGTCCCTGGTGAAGTTCCACCACGACAAGGGCGCGCTGGTCACGGTCTGTCTCACCCGGGTCCCCGACCCGCTCGAGTTCGGCATCACCATCGTCGACGACGAGAACCGGGTGCAGCGCTTCCTCGAGAAGCCGACGTGGGGGCAGGTCTTCTCCGACACGGTCAACACCGGCATCTACGTGATGGAGCCGGAGGTCTTCGAGTACGTCAAGGCCGGCGAGCCGGTCGACTGGTCCGGCGACGTCTTCCCGAAGCTCGTCGAGGACGGCAAGCCCATCTACGGCTACATCGCCGAGGGCTACTGGGAGGACGTCGGCACCCTGGAGTCCTACGTCCGCGCCCAGGCCGACGTGCTGTCCGGGCGCGTCGACGTCGAGCTCGACGCGTTCGAGGTGTCGCCGGGGGTCTGGGTCGCTGAGGGTGCCGACGTCCACCCGGACGCGGTGCTCAAGGGCCCGCTCTTCATCGGCGACTACGCCAAGGTCGAGGCGGGCGCGGAGCTGCGCGAGTTCACGGTCATCGGCAGCAACGTCGTCGTGAAGAGCGGCGCGTTCCTGCATCGTGCGGTCGTGCACGACAACGTGTTCATCGGCCCGCAGACCAACCTGCGTGCCTGCGTCATCGGCAAGAACACCGACGTGATGCGCTCGGCCCGCATCGACGAGGGCGCCGTCGTCGGGGACGAGTGCGTCATCGAGGACGAGGCCATCGTCTCCGCCGGCGTCCGCATCTACCCGTTCAAGACCGTCGAGGTCGGCGCCGTCGTCACCTCCGACGTCATCTTCGAGTCCCGCGGGCAGCGCAGCCTGTTCGGACCGCGGGGCGTCTCCGGCATCGTCAACGTCGAGATCACCCCGCAGCTGGCCGTCCGGCTCGCCGCCGCGTGGGCGTCCACCCTCAAGAAGGGCGTCACGGTCACGACCTCCCGTGACGTGTCGCGGGCCGCCCGCGCCCTCAAGCGCGCCGTCATCTCGGCGCTGACGTCCAGCGCCATCAACGTCGTCGACCTCGAGGTCGTCCCGGTCCCGGTCGCGCGGCTGGAGACCTCGCAGGGCCGCGCCGGCGGCGTGGTCATCCGCACCACGCCGGGCCAGCCGGAGAGCGTCGACATCTCCTTCCTCGACGACCAGGGCGCGGACCTGTCCCAGGCCGCGCAGCGCAAGCTGGAGCGGGTCTTCGCCCGGGGCGAGTTCCGCCGCGCGTTCCCCGGCGAGATCGGTGACCTGTCGTTCCCGCCGCGCGTCATGGAGGCGTACGCGTTGGAGCTGCTGCGCTGCGTCGACACCAGCGGGCTCAAGGAGGCCAACCTCAAGGTGGTCGTCGACACCGGCGGCGGCACGGCCTCCCTCGTCCTGCCGTCCCTGCTCGGGCGGCTGGGGATCGAGGTCCTCACCGTCAACAACGGGCTCGACGAGCTCTCGCCGACCGAGACCCGCGACGAGCAGCACAGCGCGCTGGAGCGGCTGGGTCGTCTGGTGTCCTCCTCACGGGCCGACTTCGGGGTGCACTTCGACCCCGTCGGCGAACGGATCTCGATCGTCGACGAGCGCGGCACCGCCATCCACGACGAACGGGCGCTGCTCGTGGTCCTGGACCTCGTCGCCGCCGAGCTCAAGGGCGGGCGGGTCGCGCTGCCGGTGACGACGACGCGGGTCGCGGAACAGGTCGCCTCCTTCCACGGCGTCGAGGTCAGACGGATCCCGCTCTCGTCGTCGGCGCTGACGGACGCGGTCCTCCACGACGACGTCGTCTTCGGCGGTGACGGGCGCGGCGGCTTCGTGGTCCCCGAGTTCAGCAGCACGTTCGACGGCATCGCGGCGTTCGTGCAGCTGCTCGGCCTCGTCGCCCGCACCCACCTGCGGCTGTCCGAGATCGACGCCCGCATCCCGCAGAGCCACCTGGCGCGGCGCACGGTCTCCACCCCGTGGGCAGCCAAGGGCATGGTCATGCGCTCGGTGGTCGAGGCAGCCGGCGACCGCGAGCTGGACACCACCGACGGCGTGCGGGTGGTCGAGCCGGACGGCAGCTGGACGCTCGTGCTGCCCGACCCCTCTGAACCGGTGACCCACCTGTGGGTCGAGGCCGCGGACGACCAGACCGCGACGGCCCTGCTCGAGCGGTGGGTCGACGTCGTGAGCCGGACGGAGGCCTGATCGACCGGCGCCTGGTCGACCGGTGCCGGCTCGGCACCCGGAGCCCGGCTCCCGAGCGTCTGCCACGATGAGTGACGTGCCCCCCACCACGCGTGGCACCTCGAGGGACTCGAGCGGTGCCCCTCCGACGACGGCGGGCGGGGACCGCCGGGACGCCTCGATGTTGCTGCTCACCGCCCTTGTCGAGGACTCCCTCGACCAGGGGTACGCGCGCGCCGCCGCGCGCCGGGACGCGGGGGAGCCGCCGTCGCGGAGCAGCCGCTGGGTCCTCGCCGCCGGGCTCCTCGCCGTGGGTCTCCTGCTGGCCACCGCGGCCGTCGAGGCCCGCGCCCGGTCGTCCTCGGTGGCCGAGGCCCGCGCCGCGCTCACCGCCGAGATCGAGGACCGGGAGTCCGCCAACGCGGAGCTCGAGCGCACCCTCGAGCGCCAGCGGGCTGCGGTCGCGCGTGAGCGCGAGGAGTCGCTGCAGCTCACCAGTGAGGGTGCCCGCCTGTCCGATGCCCTGACCACGCTCGAGGCGGCCGTCGGGGCCGCCGCGGTCCGGGGGCCCGGGATGGCGGTGCGGCTCACCGATGCGGAGACCGACCCGACCGGCGCCGACATCGACCCCCGCGCCGGCGAGGCCGGCGAGGGCCGCGTCACCGACCGCGACATGCAGACCGTCGTGAACGAGATCTGGGCATCCGGTGCGGAGGCCGTCGCGATCAACGAGCAGCGGCTGACCGCGCTCAGCGCGATCCGGGCCGCCGGAGAGGCGATCCTGGTCGACTTCCGCCCGCTGAACCCGCCGTACGTCGTCGCCGCCGTCGGTCCGCCGTCCATGCGCACCGCCTTCGTCGAAGGCTTCGGCGGGAGCTACCTGCAGGTGCTGCGCGACTACGGCATCCAGTACGCGGTTCAGGACTCCGACGACCTGGTGCTGCCCGCCTCAGCCGGTGTGGCCGTGCGCTACGCCGTCACTCCGGCCGACGTACCCTCCGGTGCGTCGGTGCCCCAGCCGCAGAAGGAGCGCACACCGTGATCGCCGCGATCGGCCTGGCCCTCGGCATCATCGCCGGGCTCTTCCTGGAGCCAACGGTGCCGACCTGGCTGCAGCCCTACCTGCCCATCGCGGTGGTCGCTGCGCTGGACGCGGTCTTCGGCGGTCTGCGTGCCCTGCTGGACGGGATCTTCGACGACAAGGTCTTCGTCGTGTCGTTCGTGGCCAACGTCCTCGTCGCGGCCCTCATCGTCTACCTGGGGGACCAGCTCGGGGTGGGCTCCCAGCTCTCGACCGGTGTGGTGGTCGTGCTGGGCATCCGGATCTTCTCCAACACCGCGGCCATCCGCCGGCACGTCTTCAGCGCGTGAGCGGGCCGAGCAGACGATGACCGGCGAGCACCGCAGGCACGACCCGCCGCCCGAGGAGACCCGGGACGGCGCGGCCGGGACGTCGGACGGCGTCGTCCGCGGCCGGGCCCGGCTCCGCTCGGCCATGACGCCGCGGGCGACCCGCGCCCAGCTCGTGGCGGCGCTCCTGCTCGGCGTCCTGGGGTTCGCCGCCGCCGTGCAGGTCCGCGCGAACCAGGACGCCGGCCTGAGCGGCCTGCGCCAGACGGACCTGGTCCGCATCCTCGACGACGTGTCCGAGCGCGCGGCCCGGCTGCAGGCCGAGGCCCGCGAGCTGCAGGCCACCCGGGACCGTGTCAGCGGGGGCTCGGAAGGCACCGCGGCGGCCCTGGAGGAGGCCCGCAACCGGGCCCGGGTCCTCGGGATCCTCGCCGGCACGCTGCCCGCGACCGGCCCGGGCATCGAGCTCACGATCAGCGACCCGGAGGGCAAGGTCGGTTCCGACGTCCTGATCGACGCGCTCCAGGAGCTGCGCGACGCGGGGGCCGAGGCCATCGAGATCTCTACCGTCGGCGGCCCCGCGGTCCGGGTCGTGGCCAGCACAGCCCTGGTCGACATCGACGGCGGGGTGGCCGTGGACGGGACGGCGCTGACCTCGCCGTACCGCTTCCTCGTCATCGGGGAGAGCCGCACCCTGGCCTCCGCCCTCGACATCCCCGGCGGCGTCCTCGACGTGCTGGCCCAGCGCGGCGCCCAGGGAGTCGTGAGCCAGCGGGACACCGTGGCGATCACGTCCTTGCGGGCCACTCCGTCGCCTCGTTACGCTCGCCCGGCCGACGACGCCGGGCAGTGACTCCGGTGCGCGGAGCCTCACCAGACCTGCACGCCACCTCCCAGCACGAAGGACCGACCGGTGATCCCTGAGGACCTGCAGTACACCAAGGAGCACGAGTGGCTCAGGAGGGAGAGCGACGGCGAGGGGGAGAAGGTCCGCGTCGGCATCACCGACTACGCCCAGAACGCGCTCGGGGACATCGTCTTCGTGACCCTGCCGGAGGCCGGCAGCCACGTGACCGCCGGCCAGACCTGCGGCGAGATCGAGTCGACGAAGTCGGTGTCGGACGTCTACGCCCCGGTCACGGGAACGGTGGTCGAGCGCAACGAGGGCCTCGACGCGACGCCTGAGCTGGTCAACACCGACCCCTACGGCGAGGGCTGGATGCTGACCATCCGGCCCGACGACCCGTCCGACACCTCCGGGCTCCTCGACGCCGCGGCCTACGAGGCCGGTCTCGAGGGCTGACCGGCGCGCGTTCCGCCGGACTCCGAGATCTCGACCTCTCGTAGAGGGTAAGGTCCCACCATTCCAGCCCACCGGAGGCACACCTGATGCCGAGCTGCACCCAGTGCGGTCACAGCAACCCCGAGGACGCCCGCTTCTGCAGCAACTGCGGAGCGGCGTTGCGCCCCGGACAGGCGGCCGCCGCGTCGCCCGGCGAGACGTCCACCATCACCATCAGCGGGGGCATCGAGCCGGGTGAGCCCGCCGACAAGGCGGAGGGGCTCACCGGAGCCGACCAGGCCGCCATCGACGCCCTGCCGCCGGGCTCCGCGCTGCTCGTCGTCCGGCGCGGACCCAACTCGGGCAGCCGCTTCCTCCTGGACTCCGACACCACGACGGCGGGACGGCACCCGTCCAGCGACATCTTCCTCGACGACGTGACGGTGTCCCGTCGGCACGCGGAGTTCGTGCGGACCGGTGACGGCTTCTCGGTCCGGGACGTGGGCTCCCTCAACGGCACGTACGTCAACCGCGAGCGCATCGACGAGGTGGAGCTCTCCGGCGGCGACGAGGTCCAGGTCGGCAAGTACCGCCTCGTCTACTACCCGAGCCAGCAGGGCGGTTCCGCGGGATGAGCTCGGCGCTTCCCGCCAGCTCGCTCATGAGCATCGGGGAGGTCCTGGCCGAGCTGCGGCCGGAGTTCCCGGACGTCACCATCTCCAAGATCCGCTTCCTCGAGTCCGAGGGGCTCGTCGAGCCGGCCCGGACGCCGTCGGGCTACCGCAAGTTCAGCCACGCCGACGTCGCGCGGCTGCGCTACGTCCTGGCGACCCAGCGCGATCACTACCTGCCGCTGCGGGTCATCCGCGAGCACCTGGACGCTCTGGACCGCGGGCTCGAGCCGCCGGCCGTCCCGGGGGAGCGGCCCCGGGTGCCGCGCAGCGCCGACGACGAGCTGCCCGGGCCGCGGTCGCTGGTCAGCGAGAAGACCGAGCTGCGGCTCTCCCGGGACGAGCTGATCGAGGCCGCCGGGCTGGACGCCGACCTCCTGGACCAGATCGAGAGCTACGGCCTCGTCGAGGCGGCCAAGGGCAGCAGGACCACACCGATGTACGACGCCGACGCGCTCGCCGTCGCGACCGCCGTGGCCGAGCTGCGCGGCTACGGCCTCGAGCCGCGCCACCTGCGCGCGTTCCGCACCGCGGCCGACCGCGAGTCCGACCTCGTCGCCCAGGTCGTCTCGCCGTTGCTGCGCCAGCGCAGCCCGCAGGCCCGGGCCCGGGCGGAGGAGCTCGCGCGCGAGATGGGGGCGCTCACCCTGCGGCTGCACACGGCACTGGTCCGTGCCCGGCTGCGCGGCGTCGTCGGACACTGAGTCCCGCCGGACGCGCCCGGTCCCGCGAGTAGGGTGGTCGACGTGAACCAGCTCGACGTGGTGGGCGTGCGTGTGGAGATGCCGTCGAACCAGCCGATCGTGCTGCTCAAGGAGTCCGACGGCGAGCGGTACCTGCCCATCTGGATCGGCGCCGGCGAGGCCACCGCGATTGCGTTCGCCCAGCAGGGTGTCGTTCCGCCGAGACCACTGACCCACGACCTGATCCGCGACCTGCTCGAGGCCGCCGGGCAGGAGCTCACCCAGGTGCGTATCACCTCGCTGCGCGACGGCGTCTTCTACGCCGAGATGGTCTTCGCCAGCGGGCTCGAGGTCAGCGCCCGGCCGTCGGACGCGATCGCTGTCGCGCTGCGGACCAGCACGCCGATCTTCGGCGCCGAGGAGGTGCTCGCCGAGGCGGGCATCAGCATCCCCGACGAGCAGGAGGACGAGGTCGAGAAGTTCCGCGAGTTCCTCGACCAGATCTCGCCGGAGGACTTCGGCGGCCCGCCGCCGCAGGGCTGACCGCGCAACGCCCGCCGTGCCTCGACCTCGACCGGAGGTCGAGACTTTCTCAACACGCCGGGCGGCTCGCCAGCGTCATCGTTGACCGGGATCGTGCGGATGCGTACCGTCAAGGCCAGAACGCCCCCGTTGTAGTTCCAGCCGTGTGATCCTGTCCCGCAAGGGTGGGCCCACCGGTCCTTCCCCCAGGGGCGTGCGAGACGGAGGTCGGCGTGACCAGCACGGGCGGGACCACGGGCAACGGTGCGTCGAGCGACGGCGTCGACCGGGCGGCGCAGGAGCGGGCCCGCACGCAGGCGGGCCAGCAGGGGCTGCTCTTCACCGACGACCTGCCGATGCTGCCAGAGGACATGGGCTACCGCGGCCCGACCGCGTGCGCCGCGGCCGGCATCACCTACCGGCAGCTCGACTACTGGGCCCGAACCGGGCTCGTCGAGCCCAGCATCCGCTCGGCCGCCGGCTCCGGCAGCCAGCGGCTCTACAGCTTCCGCGACATCCTCGTGCTCAAGGTGGTCAAGCGGCTCCTGGACACCGGGGTCTCGCTGCAGAACATCCGGACCGCGGTCGGGCACCTGCGCGAGCGCGGCGTCGACGACCTCGCCCAGATCACCCTGATGAGCGACGGCGCCAGTGTCTACGAGTGCACGTCGGCCGACGAGGTCGTCGACCTCGTCCAGGGCGGCCAGGGCGTCTTCGGCATCGCCGTCGGGCGGGTCTGGCGCGAGGTCGAGGGCTCGCTGGCGGAGATGCCCGGTGAGCGCGCCGGCGACGAGCCGGGTTCCGACGCACCGGCGACCGACGACGAGCTCTCGGCTCGTCGTCGTGCCCGCCGGACGGGCTAGACTCGCCGAAGCTCACGATCCCGTGTGGGAGAGACCTCGCTGCCGACCGGCGGCGAGGCGCCGAAGGGGCAACCTCCCCGGAACCTCTCAGGCACCCGGACCACGCGGACGAGGCGACTCTGGAGCAACCGCGACAGAGGGGGACCGCGCGGCGAGGTGACGTCGTGCGGACCGGCCGACGTCATGGAGACCGCGCCCATGAGCACCACCCCGACGAACACCGCCTCGACCGACACCGCCCAGACGAACACCGCCGCCGACACCCGGGAGGCGTCCGGACTGGACGCGGGCGTGCCCTTCTCCCGGCGCCACGTGGGGCCGGCCCGGGAGGACCAGGCGAAGATGCTCGCCGTCCTGGGGTACTCCTCGCTCGAGGACCTGGTGGACGCCGCGGTCCCCACCTCGGTGCACAGCGACACCCCGCTCGCCCTGCCGCCCGGGCGGGCTGAGCACGAGGTCATCGCCGAGCTGCGGGAGCTCGCCGGGCGCAACCGGGTCGTCACCTCGATGATCGGGCTCGGCTACCACGGCACCGTGACGCCGCCGGTGATCCTTCGCAACGTGCTGGAGAACCCGGCCTGGTACACCGCCTACACGCCCTACCAGCCAGAGATCTCCCAGGGCCGGCTGGAGGCGCTGCTCAACTTCCAGACCGTCGTGATCGACCTGACCGGCCTGCCGGTCGCCGGTGCCTCGCTGCTCGACGAGGCGACGGCGGCGGCCGAGGCGATGACCCTGGCCCGGCGGACCAGCAAGGCGGCCGACGACGCGGTGTTCGTCGTCGACGCCGACGTGCTGCCGCAGACACTGGCGGTCATCGAGACCAGGGCCGAACCGCTCGGCCTCGAGGTGGTCGTGGCCGACGTGCACCGGGACGGCCTGCCGGAGCGCAGCGTCTTCGGCGTGCTGCTGCAGTACCCGGGCGACGGGGGAGCGGTGCGCGACCTGGCGCCGGTCATCGAGGCGGCGAAGGCCGCGGGAGCGGTCGTCGCGGTCGCCGCGGACCTCCTCGCGCTGACTTTGCTGCGGTCGCCGGGGGAGCTCGGCGCCGACATCGCGGTCGGCACGACGCAGCGGTTCGGCGTCCCGATGGGCTTCGGAGGTCCGCACGCCGGCTACATGTCCGTGCGCCAGGGCCTCGAGCGGTCGATGCCCGGCCGGCTCGTCGGACTGTCGAAGGACGCCGACGGCAGGCCCGGGTACCGGCTCGCGCTGCAGACCCGGGAGCAGCACATCCGCCGGGAGAAGGCGACCAGCAACATCTGCACCGCGCAGGTGCTGCTCGCCGTCATCGCCGGCATGTACGCCGTCTACCACGGGCCGGAGGGCCTGCGGGCGATCGCCCGGCGGGTGC
>DASTVO010000064.1:0-3225 GCA_035759075.1 Actinomycetes bacterium | reverse complement strand
CGCACCGGGGTGCCCGGGCGCGAGGAGTGCCAGATCTTGTTGCGGCCGGCGTAGATGCCGACGTGGTAGATGCCGCCACGGCTGTGGAAGAACACCAGGTCGCCGCGACGACGGTCCTTCTTCCACACCCGCTTGGTCTTGCTGACCTGCGCGGAGGACGAGTGCGGCAGCGACTTGCCGACCCGGGCGTAGGCCCACTGGGTCAGGCCCGAGCAGTCGAACCGGCGGGGACCGGTCGCGCCGTAGCTGTACGGCGAGCCCTTGCGAGTGGCCGCCCACTTGACGGCGCTGCTGGCCTTGGCGGCGCTCACGACGGCCCTGGCGCGCGGAGCGGCGGGGCTCACCGTGTACGCCGCGAACATCGTGACGGTGAGTGCGAGCACGACCGGGATGATCGTGAGCATGCGGACAGGGGTGTATCGGGACGACGACATGCGGGGGCAGTCCTTCGGTATCCGCCTGCGAAGAATGACCTGTCGGGTTCGGGCGCCGAAGTTGCCCGGCCACCGCTGTTGCCAGCTGGTGACTTAACCCCAAGGACGATCTGCGAATCTGAGCCGCATTCGCCCGCCGTGCTGGGTTCTCCGTCCCTGCCACGTCGACGTGCTCGTCGGGAGGTCTCCGCGAGGTGGCAGGGCTCGGCGTCCGCGGTAGACCGCCTCGCCATCCGGGGCGGCGAGGACTTTCGTTGTCCCGTCAATGTTCGGTCACGTCAGCGGTGTGCTTGACGCCGTTCGCGTGGGATGTGATCAACGCCACCCGCGGTGGGGGCCGGAGATGACTAGGCGTGTAGTGCGGGTGAGCCAGGCGTGACCGGCCGGCTGAGCAACACCTCATGGACTGATCTCGGGGCGTCGACGCATCGCCACCGGACCGGGTGTGGCTGAATAACGCCGTGGACGAGCCGACCTGGAAGCTGCGCCTCCCTCGGCGCCCGCCCATCCCGCCGGTCGTCGCGATCGGTCGCAGGGTCGGGATCGCGGTGGCGATCGTCCTGCTCAACTGGCTCATCGTCCTGGTCGAGCGCGAGGGCTACCAGGACGCCAGCGACGGCGCCGTGTCGGTCATCGACGCGCTGTACTACACGACGGTCACGCTCTCCACGACCGGCTACGGCGACATCACCCCGGTCACGACCGGGGCGCGGCTGACCAACGCGCTGCTCGTCACCCCCATGCGGTTCCTGTTCGTCCTCGTGCTGATCGGCACGACCATCCAGGTGCTCACCGAACGGTCTCGTGACCAGTTCCACGTCGCTCGTTGGAGGAATCGCGTGAAGGACCACGTCGTCGTCTGCGGCTACGGCACGAAGGGCCGCAGCGCGGTCCGCTCGCTGCGGCAGTCGGGGGTCGCCCGCGACCAGATCGTGGTGATCGAGACGAACCACGACGCCATCGAGGCGGCGTCGGCCGCCGGCTTCGCCACCGTGCACGGCACCTCGGCGACTGACTCGATCCTGCGCGAGGCGGAGGTCTCCCGGGCCAGCGCGGTCATCGTGGCGGTCGACCGCGACGACACCGCGGTGCTCACGACGCTGACGGTGCGCCAGCTGGCGCCGAACGTCACCATCGTGGCGGCGGTCCGCGAAGCGGAGAACGCGGACCTGCTCACCCAGAGCGGCGCCGACTCCGTCATCACCTCCTCCGACGCGGCCGGCCGGCTGCTCGGGCTCGCCACCGGCAACCCGAGCACGGTGGCCCTGGTCGAGGACCTCATCGCGTTCGGGCACGGCCTGGACCTGGTGGAGCGCGACATCGAGCCCGATGAGGTCGGCAAGAACCCGCGCTCGTTGGACGCGCCCGTCCTGGTGGTGGTCCGGCGCGGCCGGAACGTGCCCTTCGACGACCCGGCGGTGGCCGAGCTGCGCCCGGGCGACCGCCTGATCTACGTGTCGAGCCCGCGGGCCCGCGGGAGCGGCTGAGCAGCACCGCTCGCGTAGTCTTCCTGCACGTGGCCACCGTGGACGTCTCCGAGGAGCTCAAGGAGCTCGACCAGACCTTGGGCAGCATCGAGGCAGTGCTGGACCTCGACGACCTGCGGCGCGAGCTCGCCGACCTCAACGAGCAGGCCGCCGCCCCCGACCTGTGGGACGACCAGGAGCGCGCGCAGCAGGTGACCAGCCGCCTGTCGTACGTGCAGGGCGAGCTCAACCGGGTGGAGTCCCTGCGCCGCCGTCTCGACGACCTCTCGGTGCTCTTCGAGCTGGCCGAGGACGAGTCCGACGCCGACACCCTCGCCGAGGCGCAGGGCGAGCTGACCTCGATCCGCAAGACGCTCGGCGAGCTCGAGGTCCGCACGCTGCTGTCGGGGGAGTACGACCAGCGCGAGGCGCTCGTCACCATCCGTGCCGAGGCCGGCGGCGTCGACGCCGCAGACTTCGCCGAGATGCTGATGCGGATGTACCTGCGGTGGGCCGAGCGGCACGGCTACCCGACCGAGGTCTACGACACCTCGTACGCGGAGGAGGCCGGGCTGAAGTCGGCGACCTTCGCGGTGAAGGTGCCCTACGCCTACGGCACGCTGTCGGTCGAGCAGGGCACCCACCGCCTCGTGCGCATCTCGCCCTTCGACAACCAGGGCCGCCGGCAGACCTCGTTCGCCGGCGTCGAGGTGCTGCCGGTGACCGAGACGACCGACCACATCGAGATTCCCGAGAACGAGATGCGCATCGACGTGTTCCGCTCGTCGGGGCCTGGCGGCCAGTCGGTCAACACGACCGACTCGGCGGTGCGCATCACGCACATCCCGACCGGCATCGTCGTGTCCTGCCAGAACGAGAAGTCGCAGATCCAGAACCGGGCGGCGGCCTTGCGGGTGCTGCAGTCCCGGCTGCTCGAGCAGCGCCGGCGCGAGGAGAAGGCCGAGATGGACGCGCTCAAGGGCGACAGCGGCGGGTCGTGGGGCAACCAGATGCGGTCCTACGTCCTGCACCCCTACCAGATGGTGAAGGACCTGCGGACCGAGCAGGAGACCGGCAACACCAGCGCGGTGCTTGACGGGGAGATCGACAACTTCATCGAGGCCGGCATCCGCTGGCGCAAGCAGGTCGAGAAGACCGGCTGACCCACCCGGCAGCTGCACACGGACAGTGGCCTTCCGCGACCTTAATAGGCCATTCGGGTGATTCTGCGCCCCCCGGTCGCGGTCACTCAGCGTCATTCCTGGTCGCCGGGGTTTGGATTGTTCGGCTGCTCGGTAACGTTGCGTCGCGAGCCGACGGCCCAG
>DASTVO010000063.1:0-2181 GCA_035759075.1 Actinomycetes bacterium | reverse complement strand
TGTTCGGCGGCGCGCTGACCACCTGGTTCGGCTGGCAGCTCATCTTCTGGGTCAACGTGCCCATCGGCGTCACCGCCCTCGCCCTCGGGCTGAGGGTCCTTCCCAAGGACGTCACCGCCCGCGCAGGACTCGCACAGTTCGACCTTCCTGGCGCGCTCACCGTGATCGGTGGTCTGGGTGCTCTCATGTATGCCCTGGCTGCCACCTCGACGCACGGCTGGCTCTCGGCCCGGTCCATGGTCGCGTTCGCGGCCTCCGCCGTGCTGCTGACAGCGTTCGTCAGTGTTGAGCGCCGAGGAGCCCGCCCGCTGGTCCCGCCGCACACGTGGACGGTGCGCACCCTGGTGTCCGGTACGACGGTGATGCTCGGCGCGACCGCGCTGCTCGTCGGCGCCGTGTTCCTCACCAGCATCTTCTTCCAGACGGTGATGGGCTACTCGGCGCTGCGCTCCGGCGTTGCGTTCCTCCCGCTTGCCCTTGCCATCACCGCCGGCACCCACCTCGCTGGGAAGCTGCTGGCCAGAACGTCGCCGCGGAACATCGCGGCCGGCGGTCTTACTCTCGTCGCGGGCGGCGCCGCTCTACTGACGCTGGTCGGGTCGGACGCGCGGTTCGCGACCGACTTGCTCCCCGGAATGCTCGTCCTCGGCTTCGGCGTCGGGATCGTGTTCGTCGCCGTCGCCGTCACCTCGATGGCCGGCATCCCTGCCCAGCACGCCGGGATGGCGTCGGGGTTCCTGATGACCGGGCACGAGGTCGGTGCCGCGCTCGGCGTCGCGGTCCTGTCCGCGGTCGCGACCGTCTCCGGCAGCCTCATCGACGCAGCCGGCGTCGTCGACGGGTTCACTGCCGGGTTCATGGCGGTCGCTGCCCTAGCCGTCGCGTTCAATGTCGTGGCCTACCTGCGGATGCCGGCCACCCGGATGGACGGCGCCGCAGCGATGCACATGCACCACTAGAGGCGACAGGTGCCGTCACCCGGCTCGCCCGGTGACGGCACCCGCACGCCTCGAGCCGGCGGCCATTTACTGATCGAGGTGGAGTGCGGGCGGTCCATTGCCGCGTGGGGGCTGGGGGCGTCCGCTTGATCGGCGGTGGCTCCGAGCGCACTCGCTCCCCAGCGCCAACATGGACAAGCTGCGGCTCTACGTGTCGATGAACAGCACCCAGTCCCGCAGCTCCGGGCGGGGCCGACCGTGGGCTGACCCCAGGGCAGCTCGCAGCCGGGACCCGGCGCGGGTCAGATGGTCGACGACCGCCTCCCCGTGCCTAGAGCTCTTCAAGCCGGGCCTGCAGGTCGGCGACGCGCTGCCGCGCGCGCTGGGCCTCCTTGTCGGCCCGGTCCCGGGACCGCACCAGGTGGTCTCGCTCCTCCTCGGCGTCGGCGAGGTCGCGCTCGGCCGCCTCGAGAGCCTGCCGCAGCCGCCGGAGCTCCTTCGTGGCCTGCGACCGACGGTCCTCGACGGCACGGACCTGACCCTCGGCCGCGTCCCGCGCTTCCGCGGCCCGCCGAGCCTGCGCCCACGCCTCCCCGAGGTCGCGCTCGATCCGCTCCCGGCGGGCGGCCCGGCGTTTGTCCTCGGCACTCGGCTCGGCCGCCTCCTTCTTCGCCGGAGTGGTCGAGGGGCGGGACGACTTCGCGGTGTCGACGGGCGGCTGGAAGCCGGTGTGGCTCAGAGCGCCGGTCAGCCGGCCCTCGACGAGGCGGGTACCTGCCTCCGGGTCGGCCAGCGCGGCGTGCAGCGTCTCCTCGAGCCCGCGGGCAGCGTCCTCCCCGACCCGGTGACCGACATCGTCGGCCAGCGCCCGCGCCTTCCGCACGAGCGCCTGCACGAGCTGCTGTCGCTGCTTGGACAGCTCACGCAGCTCGGGTCCGCTCAGCGTCGCGGTGGCGTCCCGTAACGCCTCACCGAGCTCGAGGAACGGCTCGACGTCCTCGGGGTGGTGACGGGCGAGCAGGTTGGCGAGCCACGCCACCACCGTCGGCCGTCGGAAGGCCGCAATCGCGCGAGCGGCCTCCCGGTCGCCGTCGGCTCTGGCCTCCTTGACCCGGTCGTCCCGGGCCGCGACGAACTGTTCCGGCGGCAGCGAGTAGAGCTCGTCGGCCACCGCGTCGACGTCCACGACCGGCCACCCTAGCCCGCGACGTCGACGCGGTCCCTGAGTCAGCGGCGAGTCAGC
>DASTVO010000062.1:0-8193 GCA_035759075.1 Actinomycetes bacterium | reverse complement strand
TCGGTCGCCCGGCGCTCCCGCTCCCGGGCAGCCCACCGGTCGGCGACCTTGTTGCGGGTGATGCCCAGCAGCCAGCCGGGCAGGCTGCCGGACTGCGGCTTGAAGCCGTGCCGTCCCCGCCAGGCCGCGACGAAGACCTGCTGCGTCACGTCCTCGGCGTCGTCCCGGTCGCCCAGGGTGCGCAGCGCCACCGAGAACACCAGCGCGGACCAGCGGGTGTACGCGGCGGCGAGCCCGTCCTCGCTGCCCGACTGGAACGCCGCCTCGAGCTCGTGGTCGCGCTCCTCGGGGGCCCGACGCAGGCTCGGGCCGCCCGGCTGGCTCATGGGCGACCCTCCTCGACGCTCGACGGCTCGGTCGGGCACCGTCGGCGACGGTGCGGTGGCGAGCATGGCGATCCTCCCAGCCGAGCCTACGGGTCACACACCGCTACGGGTGGCGCAGTCGCTCCGGATGCGCTGGGCCACCCGCCACGTGGCACACTGTGAGCGCAAGAGACGAGCAGCGTGCTCCGGGGTCGGTGAAATTCCGAGCCGGCGGTCACAGTCCGCGACCCGCACCCGCTCGGCCCGCGTGGTCGACGGAGGCGGTTGACCCGGTGGAACTCCGGGACCGACGGTGAGAGTCCGGATGGGAGGCAGCACGCCGGTCGGCCGACGTCCCGTTCGGGGCGCGCGGCGGACCGACCGTCGGCGACCCGCCAGGGCGCCGGCGCCCCGGAGCGTTGCCCTGAGAGCAGGGAGCGACCGGTGGCCGGCGAGACAGAGACCGCGGCGATGCGCCGTGCGGTCGAGCTGTCCACGTCGGTCGGCGAGGCCACCCGCCCCAACCCCAACGTCGGGGCCGTGGTGCTCGACGCCGGCGGCCGGGTCGCCGGTGAAGGCCGCCACGAGCGCGCCGGCGGCCCGCACGCGGAGGTCGCCGCGCTGGCGGCGGCCGGCGACCGCGCGCGCGGCGGCACGGTGGTCGTCACGCTCGAGCCCTGCAACCACACCGGCCGGACCGGTCCGTGCACCGAGGCGCTGCTCGCCGCCGGTGTCGCCCGCGTCGTCTACGCCGTCAGCGACCCCACGGCCGACGCCGGCGGCGGCGCGAGCCGGCTGCACGCGGCAGGCGTCGACGTCGAGGGCGGGCTGCTGGCAGCCGAGGCCGCAGCGGCCAACGAGCGGTGGCTCACGTCGGTCCGCCGGCAGCGGCCGTTCGTGGTCTGGAAGGTCGCCTCGACCCTCGACGGCCGCGTCGCCGCGGCCGACGGGACCAGCCGGTGGATCTCCAGCCCGGAGTCCCGCCGCGACGCGCACCGGTTGCGTGCCGAGTGCGACACGATCGTCGCCGGCGTCGGCACGGTCCTCGCCGACGACCCGCACCTCACCGTGCGGGACGACGCGGGCACGGTGGCCCGGGAGCAGCCGCTGCGGGTGGTCGTGGACAGCCACGGGCGTACGCCGGCGACGGCCCGGGTCCTGGACGACGCCGCGCCGAGCTGGGTCGCCACGGCGGAGGAGCTCGGCCGCGGCTCCGACGGCCACGTCGACCTGGCGGCGCTGCTCAAGACGCTCTGGGCCCGCGACCGGACGCTGGTCCTGCTCGAGGGCGGACCCACCCTCGCCGGGGGCTTCCTGCGCGCCGGGCTGGTGGACCGGGTGGTCGCTTACCTCGCCCCCACCCTGCTCGGGGACGGGGTCGCCGCGCTGTCCGGCACCGGCATCGCCACCCTTGCCGACGGCGTGGCCCTGGAGATCACCGACGTCCGGCGGCTCGGGCCGGACGTCCGCCTCACCGCCCGACCCCGCCCGCAGGAGGGCTGAGCCGTGTTCACCGGCATCGTGGAGGAGCTCGGAGAGGTCCGCGAGCTCACCGACCTCGGCGACAGCGTCCGCCTGACGCTGCGCGGCCCGCTCGTCGTCGACGGCGCCCGCCACGGCGACTCGATCGCGGTCAACGGTGTCTGCCTCACCGTCGTGGCCACCGACGACGGCACCTTCACCGCCGACGTGATGCGCGAGACGCTCGACCGCAGCGCGCTGGGCGCGCTCACGCCCGGAGCGCCGGTCAACCTCGAGCGGCCGATGCGGCTCGACGGCCGGCTCGGGGGCCACCTCGTCCAGGGCCACGTCGACGGCACCGGGGTCATCGAGCAGCGCCTGCCCTCGCAGCACTGGGAGGTCGTGCGCATCTCGCTGCCGGGCGACCTCGCCCGCTACGTCGTCCACAAGGGGTCGATCACCGTCGACGGCGTCTCGCTGACCGTGGCATCGGTCGGCGACGGCTGGTTCACCGTGAGCCTGATCCCCACCACGCTGGAGCTCACGACGCTGGGCCGCAAGGAGCCCGGCGACCCGGTGAACCTCGAGGTGGACGTCGTCGCCAAGTACGTCGAGCGGCTGCTGGCCGCCCGCAGCCCGTCGACTGAGGAGAGCTGAGTTGGACCCCCTGAGCTGGTTGTTCGACGCCACGCTGCACATCGGCAGCAAGGAGATCCTCTGGCGCGAGATCGTCGGCAACGCCTTCGGTCTCGCCTCGGCGCTGGGCGGCATGCGCCGCCGGGTCTGGGCGTGGCCGGTCGGCATCGCCGGCAACGTGCTGCTGTTCACCGTCTTCGTCGGCGCGGTGTTCGACACCCCGCAGGAGACCACCCTCTGGGGCCAGGCCGGACGGCAGATCTTCTTCGTCGCCGTCTCGGTCTGGGGCTGGTACCGGTGGAAGCAGTCCCGCGACCACGGCGGGGCCGGTGACGGCGGGGCGATCGCGCCGAGGTGGGCGACGTGGGCCGAGCGGGCCCAGCTCGTTCTGCTGTACGCGGTCGGGACCGCCTTCTTCTGGTGGCTGTTCGGGATCATCGGCTCGTACGGCCGGCTGACCGAGGCCTGGATCCTCACCGGCTCGATCCTCGCGACCTACGGCATGGCCCGCGGCTGGGTGGAGTTCTGGCTGGTCTGGATCGCCGTGGACCTGGTCGGGGTGCCGACGCTGGTGAACGCCGGGTTCTACCCGTCCGCGGTGCTCTACGGCTTCTACGGCGTCTTCTGCCTCGCCGGGTTCGTGACCTGGCTGCGGGTGCGCCGCCGGCTGGACGAGCGCGTGACCGCCGACGCCGTCGCGGCCGGCGACGTGGTGGCCTCGCCATGAGCGAGGAGGTCGTGCTCGACCCGATCGGCCGGGCGGTCGCCGAGATCAAGGCCGGTCGCGCAGTCGTGGTCGTCGACGACGAGGACCGGGAGAACGAGGGCGACCTCGTGGTCGCCGCCTCGAAGGTGACTCCGGAGCTGCTGGCGTTCATGATCCGGCACACCTCCGGCGTCGTCTGCGTGCCGATGGAGGCGCCGGAGCTGGACCGGCTCAAGCTGCCGCCCATGACCTACGTCAACGAGGACCGCAAGCACACTGCGTACTCGGTCTCGGTGGACGCCCGGGACGGGGTCACCACCGGCATCTCGGCCGCCGACCGGGCCCGCACGATCCGGGTCCTGGTGGACTCCGCCACCGAGCCCTACGAGCTGACCCGACCCGGGCACGTGTTCCCGCTGCGCGCGGTGGAGGGCGGCGTGCTGCGCCGGGCCGGGCACACGGAGGCCGCCGTCGACCTGGCCCGGATGGCTGGGCTCACCCCGGCCGGGGTGATCGCGGAGATCGTCAACGACGACGGGACGATGGCCCGGCTGCCGCAGCTACGCCGCTTCGCCGACGAGCACGGGCTGGCGCTGGTCTCGATCGCCGACCTCATCGCGTACCGCCGGCGCACCGAGACCCTCGTCGCCCGCGTCGCCGAGGCACGCCTGCCCACCCGGCACGGGGAGTTCCGCGCCCTGGGGTACCGCTCGACGGTGGACTCGGCGGACCACCTGGCGCTGGTACGCGGGGACCTCGGCGCCGGCGACGACGTGCTGGTCCGGGTTCACTCTGAGTGCCTGACCGGCGACGTGCTCGGCTCGCTGCGGTGCGACTGCGGGCCGCAGCTCGACGCCGCGCTGCAGGCCGTGGCGGACGAGGGCCGCGGCGTCGTCGTCTACCTGCGCGGTCACGAGGGACGCGGTATCGGGCTGCTGCACAAGCTCGCGGCGTACGGCCTGCAGGACGGCGGCCGGGACACCGTGGACGCCAACCTCGACCTCGGCCTGCCCGCGGACGCGCGGGACTTCGGCATCGGCGCGCAGATCCTGGCCGACCTCGGGGTGCGCACCGTGCGGCTGCTCACGAACAACCCGGCCAAGGTGGTCGGCATGACCGGCTTCGGCCTCGACATCGTGGACCGGGTGCAACTGCCGGTGCACCTCACGGCCGAGAACACCTCGTACCTGCGGACGAAGCGTGACCGCATGGGCCACCATCTTCCCGGGCTGCCCGACCTGCCCGACCTGCCTGATCTTGGTCCGCCCACCGAGTCCGTCCACGAAGGGACACCGACATGAGCGGCGCAGGGTCTCCGGACCTCACCGTCGACGGGTCCGGCCTGCGGGTCGCCGTCGTCGCGGCCTCCTGGCACACGACCGTGATGGACGGTCTCGTCGGCGGCGCGCTGCGCGGCCTCGCCGAGAGCGGGGTCAGCAACCCGCGGCTGGTGCGTGTCCCCGGGTCCTTCGAGCTGCCGGTCGCGGCCGCGCGGCTCGCCCGCGACCACGACGCCGTCGTGGCGCTCGGGGTCGTGATCCGGGGCGGGACCCCGCACTTCGAGTACGTCTGCCAGGCCGCCACCGAGGGGCTCACCCGGGTCTCGGTGGACAGCGGCGTGCCGGTCGGCTTCGGCCTGCTCACCTGCGACAACGAGCAGCAGGCGCTGGACCGGGCAGGGCTGGACGGCTCCAAGGAGGACAAGGGGCACGAGGCGGCACTGGCCGCTGTCGCCACCGCGGTCACGCTCCGCGACCTGACCGCGCGACGGGACTACTGAGATGGTCCCGGCCCGCATCTCGCTGGTGACGCTCGGCGTCTCCGACATCGCCAGGTCGCGCACGTTCTACACGGCTCTGGGCTGGGAGCCGGCCCTGGACATGGACGACTACGTGGTGTTCCGGACCGCCGGCTCGCTGCTGGCGCTGTGGCCGCAGGCCGAGCTCAGCCGCTCGGTGGGGGAGGAGCCTCCGGCCGGGCACCCCCGGCGCAGCACCACCGCCGTGAACGTCGCGACGAAGGACGAGGTCGACGCGGTGGTGGCCGAGGCGCTGGCCGCCGGCGCGGGCCTGCTGTCGGCCCCCGAGGAGGCCGACTGGGGCGGCTACACCGCGTCGGTCTCGGACCCGGACGGGCACGTCTGGGAGGTCGCCTACAACCCCGCGTGGCCGCTGGGCCCGGACGGCCTGCCGACGATCCCGTGACCTCTGCGACGATTCCGGGCGTGAAGACCTTCGACGAGCTGTTCGCCGAGCTGAGCGAGAAGGCGCGGTCGCGCCCGGAGGGGTCCGGCACCGTCGCCGCCCTCGACGCCGGCGTGCACACCATCGGCAAGAAGGTCGTCGAGGAGGCGGCCGAGGCGTGGATGGCCGCAGAGCACGAGACGACCGAGCGGGCGGCGGAGGAGATCTCCCAGCTGCTGTACCACGTGCAGGTCCTGATGCTCGCCCGCGGCGTCTCGCTCGAGGACGTCTACGCTCGTCTGTAGCTCCCGTCAGGAAGGCTCCACCGTGCTGCGCGTCGCCGTGCCCAACAAGGGCTCCCTCGCCGAGCCGGCCGCGGACATGCTCCGCGAGTCCGGCTACCGGCAGCGCTCCGACCCGCGCGAGCTGGTGCTCCACGACCCCGACAACGACACCGAGTTCTTCTTCCTGCGGCCCCGTGACATCGCGACGTACGTCGGGTCCGGCGAGCTCGACGTCGGCATCACCGGTCGCGACCTGCTCCTCGACAGCGGGGCGCCCGCCGAGGAGATCCTGCCGCTGGGGTTCGCCACGTCCACCTTCCGGTTCGCGGCCCGGCCGGGCTCGGCCACGAGTGTCACGGACTTCGCCGGCAAGCGGGTCGCCACCTCGTACGGCGGGCTGCTGGCGAAGTACTTCGCCGACCGCGGGGTGGACGCCGAGGTCGTGAAGCTCGACGGCGCCGTCGAGACCGCGGTCCGGCTGGGCGTGGCCGACGTGATCGCCGACGTGGTGTCGACAGGCACCACGCTGCGCCAGGCCGGGCTGGAGATCGTGGGGGAGCCGATCCTGGAGTCGGAGGCCGTCCTCGTCCGGCGTACCGGCGCCGCGTCGTCGCCGGTGGTCGCGCAGCTGGTCCGCCGGATGCAGGGCGTGATCATCGCCCGCCGGTACGTGCTCATGGACTACGACATCCGGGCCGAGCTGGTCGAGGGCGCCGTACGGCTCACCCCGGGGATCGAGTCACCGACCGTGTCCCCGCTGCACGACCGCGGCTGGGTGGCAGTGCGCGCGATGGTCCCGCGCGCGGAGACCAACCGGATCATGGACGAGCTGTGGGAGATCGGCGCCCGCGGCATCCTCGTCACCGACATCCACGCCTGCCGGCTGTGAGGAGCACGACCACGGAACGCCCCGGCCGCCTGGTGCTCCGGCCGCGGCGCGCGCGGGTGGTGGTCTACGGGTGCGCGGCGGCGCTGTTCGTGGTGCTCGTCGGCATCGCGGTGTTCCTGCCCGAGGGCGGGGAGGAGCCGTGGGGGCTGGGCTCGCGGCTGTCGGTCGTGGTCTTCGCGGTGGCGTGCGTGTGGTTCCTGCACCGGCTGGCGTCCGTGCGGATCGAGACCGACGCGGAGGGCGTGACGGTCGTCAACGTGCTCACCCGCCGTCGGCTCGAGTGGGCCGAGGTCGTGGGCGTGCGCTTCTCGCGCGACGACGCCTGGCTGATGCTCGACGTGTCCGACGGCTCCGCGCTCGCGGCCATGGGCGTGCAGCGGTCCGAGGGGGAGCGCGCGCAGGAGCAGGCGCGCACCTTCGCCCGGATGGTGACCGAGCGCAGCCGCACCGACGCCGACGACTGACCACTGCCAGCCGCGGTCGACCGGGTGCAGAACGTCAGACAGCGGTGAACCTCCGGACGGCGTACTGCGCCACCGTGCTCACGGTGACCGTGACGAGGGCGGCGACCTCGGCGTACGGGACCACGTACACGACGAGGTCGCCGTCCACGATGGCCAGGTCGTCGATGTCGTCCGGGTCGTACGGAAGTCGTCGGTGCAGGCCGCTGGCGACGGGGTCGTACCGAGACCTCGTGATGTGGCACAGCCAGGACCGGCCGGCCCGCTGGGTCGTGGTCTTGACCTGAACCCTTCGCACGCCGGTCGCGCCGTCGACCACCAGGTCGTAGACGGCAGGCTCGAGAGGCCACGAGACACGCCGCCCGTCGAGCGCCAGCGCCGATGCCACGAGGAGAGGCCCCGCGGCCCGGAGGTGGCGCGGCGCGAAGAGGGCCACCGGTTCGACGACGGTGGGAGCGCCTGGCGCGTCCGGCCGGGTGGTCTCCTCCGCGCGGCCGCGCGACCATCCGAAGTGGCTGTGGTCGATGCCGAGCGCCTCGCAGCGTGACCGCAACGTCCGTGCGGCGTGGCCGTTGTTCTCGGCCAGGCCCAGCAACCGGAGGACCCCTCGCCACGAGCGAGAGGCCGCGACTGCGGCTCGGAGCTCGTGGTGCCCGTCGCCGTCGGACCTGTCAGCACCGCCGTCCTCTCCGCGGCCGTCGTCAGATAGGCTGTCGTGGCCAGTCGGCGGGGTGTGGCGCAGCTTGGTAGCGCGTCCGTCTGGGGGGCGGAAGGTCGCAGGTTCAAGTCCTGTCACCCCGACTGTCGAGAGGCCCTGGCGGCTCAGCCGGGGCCTCTCCGCGTCTTCCGGACCGACCTGTTCGAGGTCGCCGGCACCGTTCGTCATGGTCAGACGCTAGGAACGACCCTGGACACAACCCCAGGTGTCAGAGGTGGCGCTGGTACTCGGTCGCGGTCGCCACCACCTCGTAGCCGAGCGCCTCGTTGACGGCGATCATGTGCTCGTTCGAGCCGGCGTTCCACGTGTCGATCATGCGCAGCTGCGGCTCGACCTCGGCCAGCCAGCGCAGCATCCCGATCTTGAGCAGCAGGCCGAGGCGGTGCCCGCGGTGCTCCCGCAGGACGCTGGTGTCGAACTGGTCGCCGTACCAGGGCCGGTCGCTCTCGACCCCGACGACGGTGTGGCCCGCCAGCACACCGGACTCCTTGTGCCGGGCGACGAGCTGGCGCATCCGCCGCCCGTGCGCCAGTTGCGCGGCCTCGAAGCC
>DASTVO010000061.1:0-7326 GCA_035759075.1 Actinomycetes bacterium | reverse complement strand
CCAGCCGACCGCGTGCCCGGTCAGCATCAGCACCAGCGCCACCGCCGCGCTGGGCACCTGGTCGAGCCGGAGCATCGAGTGCGCGGCGACCCCGCCCAGCAGGGCCCGGCCCCGCTCGCCCTCGAACCGGGACCGTGCCAGCCCGGTCGCCGAGCGCATCCCGACCAGACCGAACCGCGCCATGGCCAGCGCGTGCCGAGGCGGCCGCAGCGGGCCGAGGAGCTGCGGCAGCAGCAGCTCGGCGTCGCGGACGAGCGGACCGAGGAGCTTCTCGTACGCCGTGACATCGGGGCCGCCGACGGACTCACCCGTGGCCCGGACGTCCCGCTCCATCAGCACCGCCGGCCCGTCGTCCAGCGGGTGCGCCAACGGCGTCTCGGGGTGGACCAGCTCGAGCCCGTGCTCGGCAAGCGGCAGGTCGCGCAGGAACGGCGAGGCGAGCGGGTGCGGGTGCACCGCGGAGCAGGTGTCGTGGACGAAGCCGGGCATGGTCAGCTCGGCCGACCTCGAGCCGCCGCCGACCGTGGGGGCCGCCTCGAGGACGGTGACCGACCGGCCGGCGCGCGCGAGCGCGATCGCCGCGGCGAGGCCGTTCGGGCCCGCGCCGACGACGACCGCGTCGCGCCCCCGCAGGTCAGCCAACCGTGCGGTGGTGGCTCAAGGCCGTCGCAGTGCGTCCGCCGCACCGCCGCCGCCGACGACGGGTGCGGGCTCGACCTCGAGCAGGTCCTTGCCGAGCAGCTCGGGCTCGGGCAGCTCGACCGGGTAGACCCCGTCGAAGCACGCCCGGCACAGGTTCTCGACGGGCTGCTCGGTGGCGGCGACCAGTCCGTCGAGGGAGATGTAGGCCAGCGAGTCGGCGTCGATCGACGCGCGGATCTCGTCGATGGTGAGGCCGTTGGCGATCAGCTCGCCGGGCGAGGCGAAGTCGATGCCGTAGAAGCAGGGCCACTTCACCGGCGGGGAGGAGATGCGGACGTGCACCTCCGCGGCCCCGGCCTCGCGCAGCATCCGGACCAGCGCGCGCTGGGTGTTGCCGCGCACGATGGAGTCGTCAACCACCACCAGCCGCTGCCCGGCGATCACGTCCCGGAGCGGGTTCAGCTTGAGGCGGATGCCGAGCTGGCGGATCGTCTGGGACGGCTGGATGAACGTGCGGCCGACGTAGGAGTTCTTGACCAGGCCCAGGCCGTACGGGATGCCTGAGCCCTGCGAGTACCCGACCGCGGCGGGGGTGCCGGACTCGGGGACCGGGATCACCAGGTCGGCGTCCGCCGGTGCCTCCTGCGCGAGCCGGCGACCCACCTCGACCCGGGTCGCGTGGACCGACCGGCCGGCGATCCGGGTGTCGGGGCGGGCCAGGTAGACGTACTCGAACAGGCAGCCCTTCGGGTCGGCCTCGGCGAACCGCTGCGTGCGCAGCCCGTGCTCGTCGACGGCGACCAGCTCGCCGGGCTCGATCTCCCGGACGAGGGCAGCCCCGACGATGTCCAGCGCCGCCGTCTCGCTGGCCACGACCCAGCCGCGCTCGAGCCGCCCGAGGACCAGTGGCCGGATCCCCTGCGGGTCGCGGGCCGCGTACAGGGTCTCCTCGTCCATGAACACCAGCGAGAACGCACCCCGCAGCTGCGGGAGGACCTCCATCGCGGCCTGCTCGAGAGTGCGGTCGGGGTAGGACGCGAGCAGCGCGCTGACGATCTCGGTGTCGGTGCTGCTGTGCAGCGCGACGTGGCTGCGGCGGATGCCCTCGCGCCAGCGCCGGGTCTCGTCCGCGGTCGGCGCGGCCCCGTCGTACGGCAGCTGCCCGCTCTCGGCCGCCCGCTTCTCGACCTGCTCGAGCAGCTCGGAGGTGTTGGTCAGGTTGCCGTTGTGCCCGAGTGCGAGCGAGCCGGCGGCGGTGGAGCGGAACGTCGGCTGGGCGTTCTCCCAGACGCTGGCGCCGGTCGTGGAGTAGCGGGTGTGCCCGATCGCGAGGTGCCCGCGCAGCGAGCTCAGGTGGCCCTCGTCGAAGACCTGGGCGACCAGCCCCATGTCCTTGTAGACGAGGATCTGTGAGCCGTTGCTGACGGCGATCCCGGCCGACTCCTGGCCGCGGTGCTGCAAGGCGTAGAGACCGAAGTAGGCGAGCTTGGCCACCTCGGTGTCGGCGCCCGCAGCCGCCGACGCCCAGACACCGAAGACCCCGCAGGAGTCCTGCGGGCCTTTCTCACCGGGGTGCAGGTCGTGACCGAGCCGACCGTCGCCGCGTGGCACCGCGTCAGTCTAGGCCGAGTCCCGGCCGGCGCCCCGGCGGCGCGACTCGAGCACCACCGCCACCACCGCCCCCAGCAGCGCCCCGAGCCCGGAGAGCACCAGGGCCAGGTAGAAGAACAGGACGGTGGGCCGGTCCACGAGGTCGCCGCGCACCGCGGTCAGCGCAGCGGCGGCGAGCAACCCGGCCAGCCCGCCGGTGAGGAGAAACCGCAGGTACCGCGGGGTGGCGCGCCGGGTGGTGGTCACGGGATCGAGCCTAGGCGATGCCGGTCGGGGTCACCTTTTGCCCCGTTTTGACCCTTTTCGGTCTACCGTCGTTCGCCAGTTCCGACCGGCCGCCGACGGGGTGGCCCGTGCCCGGCGATCCCGGGTTCCGACGCGAAACGAGGTCTCGCATGCGACGTTCCAGGACACAGGCGGCTGCGGCAGCCGGCGTGCTCGCCGCCGCCGGCCTGACGGCCCTGGCCGCCACCGCCACGCCCGCCACCGCAGCCGCCGGTCCGCTCGGCCGGTACATCGTCGTGCTCGACGAGGGCGCCGACGCCGGGGCAGTCTCAGCCGAGCACGCCCGCGACCTAGGCGTCGACCCCGGCCACGTCTACTCCAGCGCCCTCGACGGGTACGCGGCGCGGATGCCGTCCACCGTTGCGGACAAGCTGGCCGACGACCCGCGGGTGAAGTACGTGCAGGCCGACCGCGCGGTGAGCACCTTCGCGCAGACCACGCCGACCGGCATCAACCGGGCGAACGCCGACGCCAGCCCCACCGCGAAGATCAACGGCGTGGACGAGCGCGTCAACGTGGACGTGGCCGTCATCGACACCGGTGTCGACCTGGACCACCCGGACCTCAACGTCAACCGCACCAAGGCCAAGAACTGCGCCGTCGCACTCAGCGCCGACGACGACCATGGCCACGGCACCCACGTCGCGGGCACCATCGGCGCGATCGACAACGGCACGGGGGTTGTCGGCATGGCGCCGGGCGCGCGCATCTGGCCGGTCAAGGTGCTCAACGCCGCGGGCGTCGGCTTCACCTCCGACATCGTGTGCGGCATCGACTACGTGACCGCCAACGCGGCGTCCATCGAGGTGGCGAACATGAGCCTCGGGGGCGGCGGCGAGGACGACGGGAACTGCGGCCAGACCATCGGCGACGCCGAGCACGAGGCGATCTGCGCGTCGGTGGCAGCCGGAGTGACGTACGTCGTCGCAGCCGGCAACGACTCCGAGGACGCCGCGAACAGCACTCCTGCCGCGTACGACGAGGTCATCACGGTGAGCGCGCTGGCGGACTTCAACGGCCTGCCCGGTGGCGGCGCGCCGTCGACCTGCCGTTCGGACGTGGACGACACGTTCGCGAACTTCAGCAACTACGGCGCCGACGTCGACCTCATCGCCCCTGGCGTCTGCATCCTCTCGACCTGGATGGCCGGCGGCTACAACACCATCTCCGGGACGTCGATGGCCTCGCCGCACGTGGCGGGCGGCGCGGCGCTGTACAAGGCGACCAACCCGTCGGCGACACCGGCGCAGGTGAAGTCGGCGCTGCAGTCCCGCGGCTCGCTGGACTGGAACGACGTGGACGACCCCGACCCCACCAAGGAGCGCCTGCTCGACGCCACGACCCTCTGACCCCCAGGGGTCGCGACGAACCGACCGCGGACGGCATGTGCCGTCCGCGGTCGGTTTCTTGTCAGGGGATACGGACCCTCGACACGGTGAACGGGCCGGGGGTCGCGCCGGGCGCCTGCGCGCCGAACTGGCTGTTGACGACGAGCAGCCGACCGCGGGCGAACGCGGCGGTGGTGGGGTCGTCGAAGCTCGGGTACGTGGTGCGGCTGAGCAGGCGACCGGAGCTGACCTGGCTGTCCAGCCGGATCTTCACCAGGAAGCCGAGCTCGTCCTGGCGCTCGACCACGTACAGCCGGCGGCCGAGCAGGACCAGGCCGTCCCCTGCGACCGGCGTGTGCGGCAACGCGATCTCGATGACCTGCTTGTCGCGCAGCCGGACCCGGTAGAGCTTCTCCGCCGCGGAGCTCGCCAGGATCAGGAACTTCCCGTCGGGCGTCGCGACGACACCGTTGAGGTTGAAGCCGGGCAGCTGCGGCAGCACGGTGCCGGTGAAGTCGCGGAACACCGCCAGCGTCTGCGGGCTGCTGTTGCGGTAGTCGCCGGGCCCGATCCGGTAGAGCGTCGGGCGGAACGAGTCGGTGACGTACACCGAGCCGTCCGCTGCGACGGTCAGGTCGTTGACGAAGGTCGGGGCACCCGGGTTGGGCACCACGAAGGAACCGACGAGGCTCTTCGACTTGAGGTCGTAGATGAAGACCTTCCCGGTCATCCCGCCGGCCACGAAGAGCCGGCCGCGGTCGACCTTCAGCCCGACCGCCATGCTGCGGTCGGCGTTCCCCAGGAGGAAGGGCCGCGCGACCTTGCCGGCCAGGCGGCCACGGTAGATCGTGCCGTCCGCGGTGCTGCCGACGTAGAAGTGCTGCCGGTCGGTTGCTACGCCTTCCGGGAAGACGGCGGGATCGGCGGCCGTGCCGGTCGGGTCGATCAGGTAGGTGTCGCTGCTGTGCGAGGCAGCCGCCGGGCTGACCAGCCCGAGCACCAGGGCGAGGGCGGCGGCGAGGGCGAGCGGTACGACGATGCGGCGCATGAAGCCTCCCGAGGTCGGGGTGGACCTCTCCGTTCTACGCCCGCAACCCCGCGCAGTGGGGACACAGCCGCAAACCGGCGTCAGCCGGCGGAGCCGACCCGCAGCACGGTCGACGCCGCGCGGCGGATCCGCCAGTCCGACGCCCGGCGGCCGAACTCGACGGTGACGGCCAGGCTGTCGGTCCGGTGGTTCACCCAGCTGGTGAAGCTGCCGTGGCAGACCCCCGTGCAGGCGTAGCTGCGCACCGGCAGCCGCATCCCCCGGGCCAGCGCCCGCACCGTGCGCATCCCCTTGTCGTTGGCCCCGACGCCGTACAACGGCTGGTGGAACGTGACCACGAGCCACGGGTCCAGGCGGCGGACGAGTGTCCGCAGGGCCTGCGACTCCGGCTCGCTCAGCGGCGCCGGTCCCGACCAGGTGCTGCCGCGCGGGCTGGTGCTCCAGCGGTAGGGGAAGTTGCGGTTGAGGTCGACACCGCGCGCGTTCGTGCGGCGGTCGTCCGCGGTGCCGTCGGGGTTGACCGTCCTGGCCAGCCACAGGTCCAGGTCGCGGGGGAGGTCGGCCTGTCGCGCCAACCGGCGGACCACCCGCATGCCGGCGCGCTCGTCACCGTGGATGCTCCCGATGACCAGCACCCGGCGGCCCGCCTCGGGCAGCGCCCGGTGCACGACCTCGATCGACCGGCCCTCGACGGAGGTGCCGACGACCTCACGGGTCGTGACCACCGCCTCCTCGCCGGCCGCCGCGGGGGCCGCGGTCAGCGCGAGCAGGACGGCGACGGTGGCGGCGAGCCGGCGGCGGTTCACGCCGGACAGGGTGTCAGACGAGCGGGAGAAAGGCGGACAGATCCGCTCGTTCCCCACTCGCGTGGACCAGCCCCTCGGCGACGGCGACGTCCCACGCGGTGCCCCCGGTCGCCAGCGCCACCCAGGTCATCGGGTCCACCTCGACCACGTTGGGGGGCGTCCCCCGCGTGTGCCGCGGCCCCTCGACGCACTGCACCGCGCCGTACGGGGGGACGCGGACCTCCACCGACCTGCCCGGTGCTCGTTCCGTCAGCTCCTCGAGCAGGAACCGGACCGCGTCGCGGACGTCGGCCCGCTCCATGGTGTCGGCGGCGAGGACCCGGCTCAGGGCGGCCCGGCCAACCTCGGGGTCGGTGCGTCGGCGGGCAGGCATGTCAGACCCGGACCTCGCCGAGGTCGGCCAGCGCCGCGACTGCGGTCTCCACCACGCCGGCGACCTCGTCGGGCGGGAGTGTCGGCAGCATCTCCTCCCACAGCCACAGGCAGGACCCACGCAGCTGCAGCATCCCGGCGGGGCGGGCCGCCAGGAAGGCGTGCAGGTGCGCACCGCCGTCGCCGTACTTGTTGAGGTGCACCCGGCCGACCACGTCGAGCGACTCCACCGCTCGCGTCACGCGCGCCGCGATCACACCGAGCTCGGCGGCCATCGCGTCGTCGAGGTCGCCCAGGTCGAGGTGCGCCCGCGGCGAGAGCGTCGCCGCGAACGGCAGCCGGGACTCCCGCACGGGGACCAAGGCCCACAGCTCGTTGCACCACGCCGCCCCCTCCTCGGGGTTCGCGCAGCGCCAGCAGCCGTCACCGCCCTCGCCGCGGCGGGGCGGCTCGGGCAGCGTCAACGGCTCCAGCGGCTTCACCGTCAGGGTCTCGTGCTCGAACGGGAAGATCTCCCACATCGACTGCTCGGGCAGCGGCAGCCGACCGTCGGCGTCGGCGGCCGCCAGGGCGCGGTCGTAGAACTGCTGAGGCGTCGTCATCACCGCCGACCTTAGGGCTGCCGTCCGCTCGACCGCGTGCCGAACCGTCTCCGCGGGAACGTCGCGGCTCTTGATCGCTCTTTCGGTGCGCCGAAACGCAGTCCACTGGCACATTGCGCACCGAAACAGGGATCTTGGACGTGGCGTGGCCGCGGGAACGCCGTGTGCCGTCGGGGGAGGGCCCGTGTACGGTGGCCACCCTGTCGCCCCGGGTCAGCCTGGTTCGGCACCTGCGGGCGTAGCTCAACCGGCTAGAGCGCCACCCTTCCAGGGTGGAGGTGTTGGTTCGCGACCAGCCGCCCGCTCCACACGCAATGCGCTGCTCCGCGACCGTCCGCCGAACGGGTCGCCCGGCGGCAAACAGCGGGCTGACCTGCAGCGGGTGCACCTACCCTGTCGCCCATGTCCGGCTCGGCGCAGCAGACCTACAGCTACCTGCGGCCATCGGCCCTGGTCGAGGGCTCCGGTCACCGCGCCCTGAGTCTCGAGACGTCCGGCGGCAGCACGCCGGCGGGGCGGGTCGCGAACCCCCGGTTCTTCACCGGCTTCCTCGCCGACCCGGAGCAGGGCGCGAAGGGACTGCTGGCCGTCGCTGCGGTCGCGCGCGCCCGGTACTACGTGCCCATGACGTC
>DASTVO010000060.1:0-10278 GCA_035759075.1 Actinomycetes bacterium | reverse complement strand
GAGCCTACCCGTCACGCAGGGTGCTGACGCCCGCCCGACCGGCGCACGTCGGCCCCCGGCTCCGGCACCTGACGGTGACCGCCCGGGGGCCGCTGGGCGTGATGCCGAGGTCTAGATGAACGCCTCGAGGTCCTTGAGCAGCATCGCCTTGGGCTTCGCGCCCACGATGGTCTTCACGACCTGGCCGCCCTTGTAGACGTTCATGGTCGGGATCGAGGTCACGCCGTAGCTGGCGGCGGTGCGGGGGTTCTCGTCGACGTTGAGCTTGACGACGGTCAGCTTGTCGGCGTGCTCGCCGGCGATCTCCTCGAGGATCGGGGAGACCTGCCGGCACGGCCCGCACCACTCGGCCCAGAAGTCGACCAGGACGGGCTTGTCGTGCTCGAGCACGTCGGTGGCGAAGCTGTCGTCGGTGACGGCCTTGGTGGTCTCTCCCACGGGGTGTCCTCTCTGCGGTGTCAGGGTGTCAGGGTGTCAAGTTGTCGTACGGGTCAGGTGGCGACGGCGGCCTGGGCCACCACCGCGGAGTGGTCGGTCGCGTCGGCGTCCTCGAGCGCGGCGAGGTAGCGCTCGGCGTCGAGTGCCGCCGCGCACCCCGTCCCGGCCGCGGTCACCGCCTGGCGGTAGACGTGGTCGACGACGTCGCCGCAGGCGAAGACGCCGGCGAGGTCGGTCTTGGTCGAGGGCGCGTCGACGAGGATGTACCCCTCGTCGTCGCGGCGCAGCTGGCCGACGAACAGCTCACTGCGCGGGTCGTGGCCGATGGCGACGAACAGGCCGGTCACCGTGAGCTCGGACTCCTCGCCGGTACGCACGTTGCGCACCCGCAGCCCGCTGACCTTGTCCTCGCCCTGGATCCCGACCACCTCGCTGTCCCAGAGGAAGCGGATCTTCTCGTTGGCGAAGGCACGCTCCTGCATGATCTTCGACGCCCGCAGCGTGTCCCGCCGGTGGATGACCGTCACGGACCGGGCGAACCGGGTCAGGAACGTCGCCTCCTCCATCGCAGTGTCGCCGCCCCCGACGACCGCGATGTCCTGGTCGCGGAAGAAGAACCCGTCACAGGTGGCGCACCAGGACACCCCTCGCCCGGACAGCCGCTTCTCGTCCGGCAGGCCGAGCTCGCGGTAGCCGGAGCCCGTCGCGACGATCACCGACCGGGCACGGTGCTGGTTGCCCGACCCGTCGGTGACCACCTTGATCTCGCCGGTGAGGTCCGCCGCGGTCACGTCGTCGGTGACCAGCTCGGCGCCGAAGCGCTCGGCCTGACGGCGCAGGTGGTCCATCAGGTCCGGTCCGAGGACGCCCTCAGGGAAGCCGGGGAAGTTCTCCACGTCGGTGGTGTTCATCAGCGCCCCGCCGGCGGTGACCGAGCCCTCGAAGACCAGCGGCCTCAGGTCGGCGCGGGCCGCGTAGATGGCCGCGGTGTATCCCGCGGGCCCGGACCCGATGATGATCACGTTGCGTACGTCGTCCACGGCGGTCGCGGCACCTTCCCTGCGTCGAACCCACGGCTCGTGGGACTGCCTAGGGAACCGATCGTAGGTGCCCGCCATTCCCCCGTCGGTCAGGGGCGCGCCACCCGCGCGAAGTGCAGGACCTGGGCGTCGGCCTGCGAGCAGCCGGGACCCACGACCCAGGTGTCGACGGTGGCCGGGTCGTCCGGTGTCGGCAGCACGATCACCGCTGCCGGGTTGCCTTGCCAGGTGGCGAGGTCCACTGCGAGCGGCGCCGCCGGGCCGTCCGCGAGGGCGGTGACGCAGTCCGCGAGCGGCGGTCCGCCGGCGAGCCGGCCCAGGTCGCCGGAGAGCAGCTGCGGCCGCGCGGCGCCGCTGTCCTCACTGCCGCCCTCGGCGGCGGGCGGCGACTCCGCCGCCGGGAACGCCCCCGAGACCAGCTCGGGCACGGCCTCGACAACGGTGTCGGGTGACCAGTTCCGGCCGCTCGCGGTGACCGTGAACGCGCTCTGCCGCGCGGCCGCCCCACCGCCGGCGTCGGCAGCGGTGGACTGCTCGGCGGACTCGGAGTCACCACCGCCCTGCAGGGCCGAGACGCCGATCCCGACACCCGCGAGCAGCAGCACCACGGCGGCAGCCGCCTGCAGCACCCGCATCCCGAACGGGGACCGGTCGGGCCGGCGGTCCGATGTGCCGGTCCCGGCTGCCTCGGCGGCCAGCGCGTCGTCGAGGCGGCCCGCCACGTCCGGCGGCAGCGGACCGACGTCGCCGGAGTCGGCGAGCAGGCGGGACACCTCGCCGAGCCGGGTCTGCCGGGCCGAGCACTGTGCGCAGCCGACCAGGTGGCCGCGGGCGGCCAGGGTCTCGCGGGCGTCGAGCAGTCCCTCGGCCAGGTCGGCCAAGGTGTCCGGCGACAGGTGGCCGTCGCCGACGGTGCGCTGGCTCACGGCTGCTCACCTGCCTCGGCCGGGTCGTACGCGGGTGCGGTGGACGTCTGCGGTGGGACGTCACCGGGGGCGTGCTGGTTCCCGTCCGGGCGCAGCAGCGGCAGCAGCCGGGCCCGGCCCCGCGCGCAGCGGCTCTTGACCGTCCCGGTCGGGCAGTCCAGCACCTCCGCGGCCTCCTGCACCGACCAGCCGTACATGTCGACCAGGACCAGAGCCGCCCGCTGCTCGACCGGCAGCTGCGCCAGTGCGGCTTCCACGTCGAGGGCGGTCTCGCGGGCGGCGACCGGGTCCGGCCCGCGGGCGGGCACGTCGTGCTCCGGCAACGGGTCGGCCGGGCGGGCGGCACGCCGTCGTACGCGGTCGAGGCACGCGTTCACGACGATCCGGTGCAGCCACGTCGTGACCGCGGACTCGCCGCGGAACGAGCTCGCGGTCCCGGACGAGCCGGCCCGGAACGCGGACACCAGTGCGTCCTGCAGCGCGTCGGCGGCCTCCTCCCGGTCCCCGAGCGTGCGCAGGGCGACCGCCCAGAGCCGGTCCCGGTGCCGCCGGACCAGCTGGCCGAACGCGTCGTGGTCCCCGGCGGAATGGGCGCTCAGCAGGTCGGCGTCCGAGCGCGGGTCGTCGGTGCCGGAGGCTCTGGCTGGGTCGTCAGCCGCTCGCTCCGTCACGGCACCTCCGCCGGTCGCTGTCCACGCCACGAGACTAGGTCGGCATCGGCGCGGCGCGGCTCAAGCGTGCGGCGCGTCGGCGGTCAGCCGCTGACGGTGACCTCGGCCACCTCGCCGCGGTAGCCGCCGTCCTGCGCGGGCAGCGCCGTGAGCCAGAGCAGCAGGTAGCGCGCGCGCACGTCGCCGTCGGGCCGGATCACGGCCCTGGGGAAGACGTCGCTGGCCTGGCCGACCGGCTCGTAGTCCTCCAGCGCGTCTCCGGCTTCATCGGCCGTTCGGAGCTCGAAGTCGGTGGCCCCGCCCTGCACGGTGACCTCCACGCGGGAGACGGCGCGGACCTCGCCGAGGTCAAGCAGCAGCCCGACGCCCTCCTTGAGCCCGCTCGGCCCGAACGGGTCGTTGTAGGTCTTGGTCGGCCAGGCCGAGCTCTCGTCGCCGTCCACGGCACGACCGGCCCGGTCCGAGTTCTCCTCCCCGTTGCCGTCCGGGGGTGGGTCCAGCGTGGTGGCCGACGCGATCTCCAGCGGGCCGCGGCGCGGCTGCTGGGTCTCTCCGGAGGTGGGGTTGCCGCTCGGCTCCTCGCCGGGGTCCCCGCCGGTCAGCGACGTCGACAGCAGCTGTCCGCCGAAGAGCACCAGGCCGACCACGAGCACCGTCGCTGCCGCGGCCCAGGCCAGCCGGGCGGCCCGGGGCCGCGGCGGCCCCTGGTCGTCGTACGGCGACACGTGCTGGGCGGGCGACGGCGCGGTCTCCCGGGGGGAGGGGCCGGCCGACCCGATCACCGGGATCCGGCTGGTGACGTGCGCCGCCGACAGCGCCTTCGCCAGGTCTGCCGGGGAGCGCAGCGGGGCACCGTTGTGGTGGCGGTCCGGCACGTCCAGCGCGCGGCAGACGACGTCGTCCAGGTCATCGGGGACGCCGGCGCGCACCTGGCGCGGGCTGCACAACGCGGCGCCGTCGCGCGGTGCGTCGGCCAGCCGGGTCCGGACCTCGCCCGGCCAGCGGGCGGTGAGCGCGGCGTAGAGCACAGCGGCGACGCCACGCGCGTCCCGGTGCCCGGCGTCGGACCCGGGCCGGATGCCGCGGGCGGCGGCGTCCACCCCGAGACCGGCCACCTTGACCTGGCCGTGCGTGGTGCGCAGCACGTGCTCGGGCTGCAGGCACAGGTGCGCCAGGCCCTGCTCGTGCGCGGCCGCCATCGCGGCGGCCACCTCGGCGACGAGTGAGTGCGCCTCCGGCGCGGGCAGCGGTCCGTCCTCGAGCAGGTCGGCCAGGTTGGTGCCGCTGACCCATTCGCTGACGACGTAGACGACGCCGTCGACCTTGCTGGCGTCCAGCACCCGCAGGAACCGCGAGTCGCTGACGGCCGCGGCCAGCCGGGCCGCGCGCAGGACGTCCTCGGCGTGCGGGTCTCCCTCGGCCAGCAGGGTGACGCCCACCGGGCGGTCCAGCAGCTCGTCGTGCGCCCGCCAGAAGGCCGTGCCGTCCCCGCTGCCCAGGGCGTCCTCGAGCCCGCCGAGGTGCTCCTCGAGGCGATAGCGGTGGACGAGCCGGGTTCCCGGCTCGACGACGTCCGGCACGGGTCTCCTCGTCGATGCTCGAGCGGGCGGCAGGGGCGCTCCGAAGGAGAGCCTCGACCATCGTAGGTGGCTCTACCCCCGCACCCGCGCCACTAGACCCCGCGGCAGCGTCCGGTGACCGGCGGGCTCCGAGCTCCGGGCTGCGGGCTCAGCCGACGCTGCGGCCCTCGGCGTCGCTCTCCAGCTGTGCCCACTTCGCGGTGCGGTCCCAGCGGAACAGCACCAGCGTCGCCGCCTCGCGGCTGATCCGCAGGCGGACGGTGTTGTCCTGCTCGATCCGGAAGGAGGTGGGGTCGATCTCGTTGAGCCCGTTCTGCTCCCGGGCGACCTCGACCGCGGTGTCGTACGCCTTCTGCACGCTCTGCGTGGACTGCCACACCTCGGAGGCCTCCCGCGCCGCGTAGGAGCCCTGGTCGGCGAGGTTGACCGCGGTCGTGCCGATCGAGATGGCGTCGAAGAGCCCGATGCCGGCGACCGCGAGGACGGCGGTGATCTTGGTGAGCCAGCCCAGGATGATGTCGCCACGGTCCGCGGGGGCCGGGTCGGCGACGCGCAGCCGCGCGAAGAGACGCATGGGGGGTGGATCGGCCGGGACGGGGCTGGTCTTGAGGACGGCGGCGCGGGTCAGCGTCCGACCCGGCTGCGCACCGCGGCCAGCAGCGTGTCCAGCTCGCGCACGTGAAGCACCCGGGCGAGCAGCAGGTAGCCGCCGAGCAGTACGGCGCCCCCGGCCGCCAACGAGGCCGCCGACCCGACCAGCTCGTTGCCCAGCGAGCGCCCCACCAGCCACGCCACCAGCCACCCCAGGGACCCCGCCACGGTGGCCGCGAGGGCGAGCCGGACGTAGGTGCGCACGACCACGGCGGCGTCGAGGCGGCCGAGCCGGCGGCGCAGCACGTGGGTGGACAGCCCCAGGCCCACTGCGTAGGTGACCGCGTACGCGGCGGCGACGCCCACCATCTTCAGGCGCAGCGGCAGCACCGCGTACGCCGCCAGGGCCAGCACGACGTTGGTCGCGGCGATCCCCACCTGCAGGAAGAACGGCGTGCGGGTGTCCTCGTACGCGTAGAAGCCGCGCAGCGCGATGTACTGCGCCGAGAACGCCGGCAGCCCCAGCGCGAAGGCCGCCACGAGCAGGCCGATGTACCGCCGGTCCAGCGGGTCGTTCCCGGCGAAGAGCACGCCGGTGAGCTCGGTGCCGAGGCTGAGGTAGGCCGCGGCGGCGAACACGATGCCGACCCCGGTCAGCCGCCAGGCCGTAGAGAGTCCCTCGCGGACGGCGTCGTCGTTGCCGTCCGCCGCGTCCCGGCTCAGCTGCGGCAGCAGCCCGGTCACGACCGACACGGTGATGATCGAGTGCGGCAGGATGAAGATCAGGTAGGCGCTGCTGTACGCGAGATGGCCCACGCCGTACGGCAGGACGTCGGTGGCGGCCTCGTTGGCGCGGGTCGCCAGGTTCACGATGACGACGTACGCGAGCTGGTTGACCAGGACGAACAGCAGCGTCCACCGGGCAAGGTCCGCGGCCCGGCCCAGCCCCACCCCGCGCAGGTCGAGTCGCGGCCGGAACCCGAAGCCGGTCCGCCGCAGGACCGGCAGCAGGACGAGCGCCTGCACCGCGACCCCGAGCGTCGTGCCGACGCCGAGGAAGGCGATGGCTGCCGAGGACAGCGCCGACGGGTCCTCCGGGTCCACCGTGAAGAGCGCGATGAACGCGAGCGCTGTCGCGATCGCGACGATGTTGTTGGCGACCGGCGCCCACATCATCGGCCCGAAGCGTCCGCGCGAGGTGAGCACCTGCCCGAGCATCGTGTAGACGCCGTAGAAGAAGATCTGCGGCAGGCACCAGAACGCGAACGCGGCCGTGGTGGCGGAGTCGGAGGCGCTCCAGCTGTTGTCGAGGTAGACCCCGACGATGACGGGGGCCGCCGCGGTGGCGACCACGGTGATCGCGAGCAGCACGAGCCCGGCTGCGGTGAGCAGCCGGTCGGTGTACGCGCGGCTGTGCTCCGCCCCCTCCTTCATGGCCCGTACCAGCTGCGGGACGAAGACCGCGTTGAGCACGCCGCCGGCCAGCAGGATGTAGATGATGTTGGGGACCGTGTTGGCGACGCTGAAGGCGTCGCCGGTCACCTCGATGCCGAGCGCGGCGGCGATGACCGCGGTCCGCACGAAGCCCAGGGCCCGGGACGCGACCGTGCCGACGGCCATCACGGTGCTGTTGCGCACCAGCGCCGAGGACCGGTCGTCCTCGGTCTCGCTCACGGCGCCCGCTCAGGGGTCTGGGCCGCGGGCCGGTTCCCGACCGGCGTCTCGCCGGCATCGGGGTCACCGGTGTCGTCGGTGTCGTCGGTGTCCCCTGTGCTCTCCTCGGCCAGCCCCGGTGCGTCCCGGTGGCCACGGCGGGCCCGGCCCAGCACCCGGCGCAGCACCCGGACGCCGGCGGCCAGGAACAGGACGGCGGCCGCGGCGATCGTGATCCAGAGGGCCACCGTGCCGTACTGGGTGATGGTGATCCGCAGCTGCTCGGGCTGGCCGTACGGGGTGCCGCTGGGGGTGCGCAGGCCCACGTCGACGACGACCGGGCCGCCGGCCACCGCCTCCGCCGGCACCTCGATCTGCAGCTTGGTCTGCGGGCCGATCGTGAGCGGTGCGATGTCCTCGACCCGCAGCCGGGGCGTCTGCGGCTCCAGCCGGATGTCGACGACGACCTCCTGGGTGAGCTCGTTGGCCACCGTGAGCGGGATGGTCCCGCTGCGGCTGGAGAAGGTGAAGTTGCCCGGCTGGATGCGCACCGCGTCCCGGAGGTCGGCGAGGTAGCTGCGTTCGCGCACCAGCCGGTTCGCCCGGTCCTGGGACCGGCCGCGCCACCAGCTGGACTCCAGCAGGATCACCGACCGCTCGAGCTGCGGGACGAGCGCGTCCCGGTCGGTGAGGATCGAGGCGAACACGTTGATGGACGTGTGCATGTTCGACAACGCGTTCAGGTAGGTGTCCGGCAGCTCGCGGTCCCGCTGCTGCTTCGGGTAGCGCAGCGGCCGACGGTCCACCTCGGGCGGCTCCTGCCCGGCCAGGGCGGGCAGGCTGACGGGGGCCATCCAGGGGGCGCGGGAGGCGACGTCGACCAGCCGGTTGAGGTACGCCAGGTCCGGGTCCCACCGCCGGGGCGGCATCACGACGATCGTTCGCTCCGTCCCGGTGCTGGGGAGCTCGGAGGTGATCATCGCGGTCTCGGCCAGGAACCGCTGGGAGCTCAGCAGCGAGTCGGACCCGCGGCCGCCCAGCAGGTCGGCGAGGCCGGGCTCGCCGAGGATGCCGGTCAGGGCACCGGCCCGGCTGCTGACCCGCGCCCGACCGGAGGGCGTGTAGCTGAGGTCGATCTCCGGCGGGACCGCCCGGCCGTCCAGCACGACCGTGCGTACCCCGGCCCGGCGCAGCACGGCCAGCGTGGCGGCGTTCACGAACCCGTCGACCGGCCAGACCGTGTCGCTGACGTCGGACGCCCCGGGCAGCAGCTCGTCGACGACGTCCCTGCCCAGCTCGAGGGAGGCCCGCAGGTCACCGTCGAGACCGGCCCGGTGCACCGCGGTGAGGTCGACGTCGCCGAAGGGCAGGGCGACGACTGGTGTGGCGAGGGTCGCCGCGCGGACCTTCTCCAGCCAGCGTGCGGCCAGCAGCCCGCCGGTCCCCGGGATCTCGGTGCCGTCGCGCTCGCGGACGACGTACCCGTCCTCGTCGGCCATGTCCGCCGCGGCGGAGAGCAGGGCCGGCTCGATGGCCCAGGTCAGCGCCGCCCCCTCACCGAGCCGCGCCCCCGCCTCGACCAGCCGGTCCAGCCGGCCGCCGACCGCCATCTCCTCGGCGAGGGTGTCGTCGGCGAAGGTGTCGTCCGCGAGCCGGACGGGGTTGGCCACCAGCGGCCAGAGCCACGAGTACCCGGTGGGCCGCATGGTCTGCTGCGGCGGCACCCACGGCAGCAGGGTGCGCTCGATGGCGACCCGCCCGAAGCCCGAGCTGCGGGTGGCGAGGACCTCGATGCCCACGACGTACACGCCGAACTCGGTCAGCGACGTCAGCTCCGCGACCGAGCGGGACAAGGAGAACTCCGCGCTCTCGCCGGCGGCCAGGTCGGGCAGGTCCGCGGACACGACGACGCTGCCGTCGCGACTGGTCGTGACGCCCGCCACCACCGAGGCCAGCTCGGTCCGGCTGTTCAGGCGGGTGTCGGAGAGCCGCAGCCGGACTTCGACGTCGCGCAGGTCCTCCCGCGCCGAGTTCTCCACCTGACCGGTCACCTGCAGCTCGGTGCCGGCTGTCGCGACCCCGGGGGTCAGCGACTCGACGGTGAGGCCGACCGGTCCCTCCTCGGCCTGGACCGCCCCAGCCGGAGTGACGGCGGCCGGCACCGACAGGCCGAGCAGCAGCGCGGCGACGAGCACGAGCGGGGCGAGGCGCCGGCGGCCGGGACGACGGGCACCGGTTGCGTCGCCCGGGTCCCGCAGGCTCACGGTGCGCTCATGCGGAGTCCGCCAGCAGGTCGGCCACTGTCGCGGCCAGCCGTCGCTCGCCGGCGTAGGCGAGCCGGTCGCGCAGCTCGTCCAGCGGGACCCAGGCCACCTCGTCGACCTCCAGGTCCCGGTCGCTGAGCTGCCCGCCGGCGGCCTCCAGCAGGAAGTGGTGCACGGTCTTGTGGATGCGCCGGTCCTCGGCCACGAACCAGTAGTCGATGGTCCCCAGCGAGGCGACGACCCGGCCACGGATCCCGGTCTCCTCCTCGACCTCGCGCACCGCCGCGTCCTCGGTCGACTCGCCGGCCTCCAGGTGCCCCTTCGGGAGCGACCACAGCAGCCGGCCCCGCCGGTCCAGCCGCCCGATCAGGGCCACCAGGGCCCGCCCGTCGGAGCGGTCCACCACCAGGCCGCCCGCGGAGGTCTCCTCGACCTTGCGCAGACCCCGGGCCGACCGCCGCCTCGGCGGCCGGGTCGAGGGGGAGCGAGGCATCCGTCGATGGTAGCCAGCCGGGGGCCGGCGGCCCGGGCGGCGCGGGGCCTGTCGCGCCGTACCCTTGTCGCTCGTGCCTGACGACTCCTCCCCGCCCTCCGAGCCGGCGCGCGACCGCGCCGCCCGCGCCGCCGCCTTGGCGCAGGCCCGGCGGCGGCTGGCCGCGGAGCTCGTCCGCGTCGCCCCCGTCGCGGCCGAGCTGGGGAGCGTCTTCGCCGCGGCCGGGCACTCCCTGGCGCTGGTGGGCGGTCCGGTCCGGGACATGCTGCTCGGCCGGCCGAGCCCGGACCTGGACTTCACCACCGACGCCCGGCCCGATGACGTCGCGAGGCTGCTCAAGGGATGGGGCGACGCCTGGTGGGAGACCGGCATCGCGTACGGCACCGTCGGCGCCCGCAAGGACGACCTGCAGGTCGAGGTGACGACCTACCGGGCCGAGGTCTACCGCTCGGACTCCCGCAAGCCCGAGGTGACGTTCGGCGACACCCTCGAGGACGACCTCGTCCGGCGGGACCTGACCGTCAACGCGATGGCCGTCACCCTTCCGGACGCGACGTTCGTCGACCCGTTCGGCGGGCTGGAGGACCTGGCCGACGAGGTGCTGCGGACCCCCGGCCGGCCG
>DASTVO010000059.1:0-20295 GCA_035759075.1 Actinomycetes bacterium | reverse complement strand
CGACATCACCGACGACGCGCGGGCGGCCTTCGACGGGGTCAACGTCGCCCTGCTCGTCGGTGCCCGTCCGCGCACCAAGGGCATGGAGCGCGGCGACCTGCTCGAGGCCAACGGCGGCATCTTCAAGCCGCAGGGCGAGGCGATCAACGCCGGTGCCGCCGACGACGTCCGCGTCCTCGTGGTCGGCAACCCGGCCAACACCAACGCCCTGATCGCCGCCTCCCACGCGCCGGACGTCCCGAGCGAGCGGTTCACGGCGATGACGCGGCTGGACCACAACCGGGCCCTGAGCCAGTTGTCGAAGAAGACCGGCGCGGCGCTGCCGGAGATCCGGAAGCTGACGATCTGGGGCAACCACTCGGCGACCCAGTACCCCGACATCTTCCACGCCGAGATCAGCGGCAAGAACGCCGCCGAGGTCGTCTCCGACCAGGATTGGCTGGAGAACGACTTCATCCCGACCGTGGCCAAGCGCGGCGCGGCGATCATCGAGGCGCGTGGCGCCTCGTCGGCGGCGTCGGCGGCGAACGCCGCCATCGACCACGTCCACGACTGGGTCAACGGGACGCCCGAGGGCGACTGGACCTCGGCGGCCATCCCGTCGGACGGCTCGTACGGCGTGCCCGAGGGGCTGATCTCCTCGTTCCCGGTCGTGTCCCGGGGCGGCCGCTGGGAGATCGTCCAGGGCTTGGACATCGACGACTTCTCACGGGCCCGGATCGACGCCTCGGTGGCCGAGCTCACCGAGGAGCGCGAGGCCGTGACGGGCCTCGGCCTCGTCTGAGGCGCCCGACCGACCATCCCCATTCCCTGGCGAGGAGAGACCTGTGGCGAAGATCAAGGTTGAGAACCCGGTCGTCGAGCTCGACGGCGACGAGATGACCCGGATCATCTGGTCGTTCATCAAGGACCGGCTGATCCACCCGTACCTCGACGTCGACCTGAAGTACTACGACCTCGGCATCGAGCACCGGGACGCCACCGACGACCAGGTCACCGTCGACGCCGCCAACGCGATCAAGCAGTACGGCGTCGGCGTCAAGTGCGCCACCATCACTCCGGACGAGGCGCGGGTCGAGGAGTTCGGCCTGAAGAAGATGTGGCTGTCGCCGAACGGCACGATCCGCAACATCCTCGGCGGAGTCATCTTCCGTGAGCCGATCGTCATCTCCAACATCCCGCGGCTGGTGCCCGGATGGACCAAGCCGATCGTCATCGGCCGTCACGCGCACGGCGACCAGTACAAGGCGCAGAACTTCGTGGTGCCCGGCCCCGGCACGGTGACCATCACCTACACCCCGGACGACGGCAGCGAGCCGATGGAGCTCGAGGTCGCCAAGTTCGCCGACGGCGGCGTCGCCATGGGCATGTACAACTACGACGCGTCGATCCGCGACTTCGCCCGCGCGTCCTTCAGGTACGGCCTGGAGCGTGGATTCCCGGTCTACCTGTCGACGAAGAACACGATCCTCAAGGCCTACGACGGCCGGTTCAAAGACCTGTTCCAGGAGGTCTTCGAGGCCGAGTACAAGGACGAGTTCGACAAGGCCGGGATCACCTACGAGCACCGCCTCATCGACGACATGGTCGCCGCCGCGCTGAAGTGGGAGGGCGGCTACGTCTGGGCGTGCAAGAACTACGACGGGGACGTGCAGTCCGACACGGTCGCGCAGGGCTTCGGCTCCCTCGGCCTGATGACCTCCGTGCTCATGACACCGGACGGCAAGGTCGAGGCCGAGGCCGCGCACGGAACCGTCACCCGGCACTTCCGCCAGCACCAGCAGGGCAAGCCGACCTCGACCAACCCGATCGCCTCGATCTTCGCCTGGACCCGCGGGCTGGAGCACCGGGGCAAGCTGGACAGCACGCCGGAGGTCGTCGACTTCGCCGAGAAGCTTGAGCAGGTCTGCGTCGAGACCGTCGAGGGCGGTCAGATGACCAAGGACCTCGCGCTGCTGGTGTCGAAGGACCAGCCGTACCTCAACACCGAGGACTTCCTCGCCGCGCTGGACGACAACCTGCAGAAGAAGATGGCCGGCTGAGGCTCACCGGTCCCGCCGGGCGCCGGCGGAGGGCGTGACCTCGAAGACGGTCGGCTCGGCCCAGCCTCGGTCTGCGAAGGCCTCGGCGACGACCGTGCCGACCGTCGCCGTCACGTCGGCCGGCACGAGCGCGACGGCCGACCCGCCGAACCCGCCCCCGGTCATGCGCGCTCCGGGCGCCCCGCTGTCGAGAGCCACCTCGACCGCGGTGTCGAGCTCGTCGCAGCTGACCTCGTAGTCGTCCCGCAGCGACCGGTGCGAGGCGACCATCAGCGCCCCGAGCTGCTCCCAGTCGCGGGCTCGCAGCGCCGCCACCGCCTCGAGGACGCGGGCGTTCTCGGTGACCACGTGCCGGGCCCGCCGGCGGAGCTCGTCGTCCAGCCCGCCGAGACGGGCGGCCAGGCCGTCGGCCGGGACGTCACGCAAAGAAGCCACTCCCAGCTCCTTGGCGGCTCGCTCACACGCGGCGCGCCGGTTGCCGTACGAGCCGTCGCCGTGCGAGTGGTGGACCCGGGTGTCGACCACCACGAGCCGCAGCCCCGCCGCGGACGGGTCCAGCGGCACCTGCTCGGCCTGGAGCGACCGGGTGTCCAGGAACAGCGCATGGTCGGCGGTGCACTGCAACGACGCGAGCTGGTCCATGAGCCCGGTCGGCGCCCCGACGAAGTCGTTCTCCGCGCGTTGCGAGAGCAGGGCCAGCTCGGCGGTACCGAGGTCGAGGCCGAGCAGGTCCGAGACTGCCATCGCCATCGCGCACTCCAGGGCGTGCGACGACGACAGCCCGCTGCCCAGCGGAACGCGACCGTCGACGAGCAGGTCCATCCCCGACACCCGGTGTCCCGACTCCCGCGCTGCCCAGACGACGCCGGCGACGTACGCCGCCCAGCCGTCCGGGCGTCCCGGGCGGAGGTCGTCGAGAGAGACGGCGACGTCGCCGGCGGGCTGCTGGACCGAGCGCATCCGCAGCACCCCGTCGGTGCGCAGCGACGCTGCGACACTCGTGCGCGCCGCGATCGCGAACGGCAGCACGAAGCCGTCGTTGTAGTCGGTGTGCTCGCCGATGAGGTTGACGCGGCCGGGCGCCGACCACACACCCTGCGGTTCCGCGTCGTACGTGGCGCCGAACGCCTCACTCACGGTCACGACGGTGCCTTCGCGGCCGCCGCTCGCAGCTGGGCGGCCACCTGTTCCGGAGTCACGTCGTTGATGAACACGCCCATCCCCGACTCGGAACCGGCGAGGAACTTCAGCTTGTTGGCCGCCCGCTTGACCGAGAAGAGCTGGAGGTGCAGGTAGGCCAGGTCTCGGTCGACGCGGACCGGGGCCTGGTGCCAGGCGGAGATGTACGGCAGCGGTGCGCTGTAGAGGTTGTCCATGGTGCACAGCACGTCGATGTAGAGGCGGGCGAAGTCGTCGCGCTCGTCGTCGGTCAGGGCCGGCAGGTCGGGAACATGACGCCGGGGGTAGAGGTGCACCTCGACGGGCCAGCGGGCGGCGAACGGCACGAACGCGACCCAGTGCTCGCTGGAGGCGACGACGCGGGACCCGTCGGCCAGCTCCCCGGCCAGCACGTCGGCGAACAGGTTGCGCCACGTCCGCTCGCGGTGGCGGCGCGCGGAGTCCAGCATCCGACGGGTCCTCGGCGTGACGAACGGGTAGGCGTAGATCTGGCCGTGCGGGTGCCCCAGGGTCACCCCGATCTCCTCACCGCGGTTCTCGAAGCAGAACACCTGCTCCACGTGCGGGAGCCGCGACAGCTCCTCGGTGCGGTCGACCCAGGCGTCCACGACCAGCCGCACCCGCTCCGGTGACAGGTGGCTGATCGGCGAGTCGTGGTCGCTCGTGAAGCAGACCACCTCGCACCGGCCCACACCGGGCCCGTGCCCGACGAGCTCGTCGTGCACCGTCACGGACGAGCCGGTCCCCTCGACGGGGGCGCCGCTCTCCAGATGGGTGGAGAACGACGGGAAGCGGTTCTCGAAGACGACGACGTCGTAGTCCGCGGCCGGCACCTCCGTCTGCCGGCCGTTGCGTGACGGGCAGAGCGGGCACTCGTCGCTAGGGGGCAGGTGGGTGCGACCCTGCCGGTGGGACGCGATCGCGACCCACTCGTCGAGCGGGGCGTCGTAGCGGATCTCCGAGACGGTGGAGATCGGGCCGAGGTCCCGCGGGTCCTCGAGCTCGCGGGACGGGGCCGTGTCGTCGGCGTCGAAGTAGATGATCTCCCGGCCGTCCGCCAGCTTCGCTGGGGTGCGTCTCACGAGGCGTCCTCCACCGTGGGGACGTCGCTCGCCGCGACCAAGACGTCGCCGACCCGGTCACGCAGGAAGCGGAGCGCATCCTCGTGCAGACCGTCGTCGGTCACGACGACGTCCGCGTCCTCGAAGGTGGCGATGGTGCTGATACCGACGACGCCCCACTTGGTGTGGTCCGCGACCACCGCGACCCGGCGACCGGAACGGGCGAGCGCTCTCGTCGTCTCGGCTTCGAGCAGGTTCGGGCTGGTGAAGCCGGTGCGCTCGTCCATGCCGTGGACACCGAGGAACACGATGTCGAGGTTCAGCGATCCCAGCGCGGCCACAGCGACCGGGCCGACGAGCGCGTCGGAGGGCGTACGCACCCCACCGGTGAGCACGACCGTCAGGTCCGGCCGAGGCCGCGCGTAGAAGACCGTCGCGACCTGCACGCTGTTGGTGACGACGGTGATGTTCGGGATGTCCAGCAGCTGGTGGGCAAGGGTCCAGGTCGTGGTGCCGGCGGAGAGCCCGACCGCGAACCCGGGCCGGACGAGCGTCGCGGCAAGCCTCGCGATCGCGTCCTTCTCGGCCCGCTCGTAGGCCGACTTCGCCTCGAACCCGGGCTCGTCGGTGCTGCTGCGCCCCGGCAGGGTGGCACCGCCGTGGACCTTGTCGACCACCCCCTGTCGCGCGAGCTGGTCGAGGTCCCGGCGCACCGTCATGTCGGAGACACGGAGCTCCCGGGTGAGGTCGCTGACCCGCACGGCGCCGCGCTCCCGCACCCGCTCGGCGATGTAGGACTGCCGTTCCCGGGCGAGCATGTCAGCCTCGTTCCTCGCGTATGACGGCAACCGCCCCGGCTGCGACGGAGACCGTACCGGGGCAGGCGCGGCCGCTCACGAGGTCGGTTCCCGTCGCGGACACCTGGGCCACGGAGTCAGTGTGGTTGATCACGAACAGGTACGACGCCGAGTCGCCGACCCGGCGCACGACCTCCACTCCCGGCCGGTCGTGCACCGCGACCCCCGCCGAGGCGCACAGCTCGCGGACGAGTGCGGCCGTCCCCGACGGGCGCAGCCGGGTCGCGAGGTACCACGCGGTGCCCGCCCCGACCGGATGGGACGTCAGGGCGGGGACGCCCGGCAGCGGGCCGTCGGCGTACCCCGACACCTCCTTCGCGCCGGCCAGCGTCAGCAGCTCGGTCCACACGTCCGCTGTCTCGCCGTCCAGCATCCCGCCGGCCAGCCGGACCTCCTCGCGCCTGCGCAGCGGGTAGAACTCCTCGGTGCGCAGGCCGAGCAGCTCCCGGAAGGCTCCCGGGTAGCCGCCGAGGCGGACGTGGTCGTGCTCGTCCACGATGCCGCTCCAGTAGGTCACCAGGAGGTGACCGCCCCGCTCGACGTAGGACGCGAGGCGCGCCGCGGAGGCGTCGGTGACGAGGTAGAGGGTGGGGGCGAGCACGAGCCGGTACGCCGAGAGGTCGCTGTCCGGGTGCACCAGGTCGACGGTGACGCCTGCGTCCCACAAGGCGCGGTAGAGCGCGTGCGAGCGGTCGACGTAGGTCACGTCGGCGCTGGGGTGGCTGTCCAGCTCTGCGGCCCAGCGTGCCTGCCAGTCGAACAGGATCGCCACGTCGGCCTCGACGCGGCTGCCGGCCACCTCGCCGATGGACTGCAGCGTCCGGCCGAGCTCCACGACCTCGCGCCAGACCCGGGAGTCCGTGCCCGCGTGCGGCACCAGCGCCGAGTGGAACTTCTCGGCGCCCGCGCGCGAGGCGCGCCACTGGAAGAAGCAGACTGCGTCCGAGCCACGTGCGACGTGCGCGAGGCTGTTGCGCAGCATCTGGCCCGGTTGCTTCGCGACGTTGCGCGGCTGCCAGTTCACCGCGCTGGTCGAGTGCTCCATGAGGAACCACGGCGCGCCACCGGCGACTCCACGGGTCAGGTCGGCGCTCCACGAGAGCTCGACGTGGGAGTCGGGGTCGTGCGCCTCGAGGTAGTGGTCCTGGGCGACGAAGTCCAGCTCCGGGCCCCAGGCGAAGTAGTCCATGTCCCTCACGTGCGACATCACCATGAGGTTGGTGGTGACCGGGACACCCGGGCTGAGGCGGCGCAGTACGTCGCGCTCGGCGCGGTACTGGTCGAGCAGCTGGTCCGAGCAGAACCGGGCGAAGTCCAGCTGCTGGGTCGGGTTGGGGAACGTCGGAGCGCTGCGTGGGGGCAGGACCTGCTCCCACTCCCCGTAGTGCTGGCTCCAGAAGGCCGTCCCCCACGCCGCGTTCAGGTCGGCGAGGTCGCCGTAGCGGTTCTGCAGCCAGGCTCGGAACGCCGCGGCGGACACGTCGCAGAAGCAGCGGGCGTTGTGCCCCCCGAGCTCGTTGGACACGTGCCACATCGCCAGACCGGGGTGGTCGTGGAACCGTTCCGCGAGCGCGGTCACAAGCGAGAGCGACCGCTCGCGGAAGACCGGCGAGCTCGGGCACCAGGCCTGCCGGCCCCCGGGCCACAGCCGGGTGCCGTCGGCGCGCTGCGGCAGGGTCTCGGGGTACCGCCGCGACAGCCAGGGCGGCGGCGAGGCCGTCGCCGTGGCGAGGTCGACACGGATCCCGCCCTCGTGCAGCAGGTCGAGCACGTCGCCGAGCCAGTCGAGCTCGAAGTGTCCCTGTTCGGGCTCCAGCAGGGCCCAGGCGAAGACGCCGACGGTGGCCACGGACACACCGGCCTCGCGCATCAGCGCGATGTCCTCGGCCCAGGTCTCGCGCGGCCACTGCTCGGGGTTGTAGTCCCCGCCGTAGGCGATGCCGGCCAGGGCAGTGGGCCAGGCGCTCATGCCTGGAAAGCCTGGGCCTGGTTGGCGGAAAAGTCAACAGAATCCAACGAGCCGGCAACGAGAGCGCTCCCCTCCTGAGCGCTCCCGAGGCACCGGCCGCGGTCCGCTGACGCCCATCCTCGCCGTCTCTCCGCCGCTCTGCTGCGGTCCTTCGTGTTGCCGAGACGTTACCGACCGCCTCTTGACACGGTGTCTGCGCCGCGCAACTGTGTGGCTTATCCGTGTTGGAAAGTGTGTGATCCTGAGCCCCTGCCGACCTGACCCCTGAGGAGGGGACATGCCCACGTTCGAGTCCGAGGCCCACTACCTGGCCAGCCTCACCCCGCCGTCCGTCGCGGCCGGTGTCGGCCGGCGAAGCGTCCTCAAGGGAGCGCTCGGCGCGGGGGCCGCGCTGTCCATGCCCGCCCTGCTGGCCGCGTGCGGCGGCGACGACAGCGGCGGAGGAACCTCGGGCAAGCCCACCGGGACGGTGACGTTCGGCTCGAACGAGGCAGGCGGTGACGTACCGCAGATGCGGCGGGACGCCCTCGTCGCCGCCTACGAGAAGCAGTCCGACCTGAAGGTGAAGATCAACGCTGTCGACCACAACACCTTCCAGGAGAACATCAACAACTACCTGCAGGGCAACCCCGACGACGTGTTCTCGTGGTTCGCCGGCTACCGGATGCAGTTCTTCGCCGAGCGGGGACTGATCGGCGACGTGAGCGACGTGTGGCCGATCGACGGTGTCGGCGATGCCTTCAAGAAGGCGTCGACCGGCAGCGACGGCAAGCAGTACTTCGTCCCCGACTCGAACTACCCGTGGGTCGTCCTCTACCGGAAGTCCTTCTGGGACGAGCGCGGCTACACGGCGCCCACCACCTACGACGAGATGGTCACTCTCGCCCAGCAGATGAAGTCCGACGGGCTGATCCCGTTCGCGTTCGCGGACAAGCAGGGCTGGCCGGCAATGGGCACCTTCGACATCCTCAACATGCGCATCAACGGCTACGACTACCACGTCAACCTGATGGCGGGCGAGGAGTCCTGGGACTCGCCAGAGGTCAAGAGCGTCTTCGACCAGTGGCGCGAGCTGCTGGAGCTCTCCCAGCCGGACGCGCTCGGGCGTGACTGGGAGGAGGCCGCGCAGTCCCTGGTCGCCAACGAGTCAGGGATGTTCTACCTGGGCCTCTTCGCCTTCGAGCAGTTCCCGGAGGACGAGCGCGACGACGTCGCGTTCTTCAACTTCCCGGAGATCGACCCCAGTGTCGGGGCCGACGCGATCGACGCCCCCATCGACGGCTACTGCATGGCCGCCGACCCGGACAACGAGGACGGGGCCAAGGACTTCCTGAAGTTCATCCCCTCGGTGGAGGCAGCGAACACCCTCAGCGAGGCGGGCTACCCGCTCATCTGGGCCAACTCCAACGCGGACCTCAGTGCCCTGGCGCCGATCCAGCAGGAGGCAGCCAAGTTCATCGCGGAGCAGTCCTCCATCGCCCAGTTCCTCGACCGCGACACGAGGCCCGACTTCGCCTCGACCGTGATGATCCCGTCGATCCAGGAGTTCATCAAGAACCCGAACGACGTCGCCGGTCTCACCAAGAAGATCGAGGAACAGAAGAAGTCGATCTTCGTCTGACCGAAGCGTGACGCGCCTCAGGCGGGCGCAGACCGTCGTTTCCGAGGCGATCCGCGTCGCAGAGGCCGCACTCGGAGCGACTCCGTGGAGAGGTGTCGAGCTGATGGCCATCGAACTGCCCGTACCCGCAAGGGAGTCACCACAGAAGCTGCGGCGCGGCAAGGCGGCCGGCACCCGGATGGGCACCGCGGACCGCATCGCCGTGACCCTGATGGTGGTGGTGCCCACCTTGCTGGTGCTCTGGCTGGTGTGGGTCCCTGGCGTGCTGTCGGTCGTCCTGTCCTTCGCCAGATGGGAGGGCATCGGCGGCATCGACACCATCACCTGGATCGGTGTCGACAACTACAAGAACATCTTCACGATCTACCCGCCGTTCGAGCCCGCGATCCAGCACAACGTGATCTGGCTGATCGTCCTGTTCCTGGTCCCCACCCCCCTCGGCATCTTCCTCGCGGTGCTGCTGGACAAGGAGCTGCGCGGCGGGCGCTTCTACCAGACCGCGTTCTTCCTCCCGATCGTCCTGTCGCTCGCCCTGGTGGGCTTCATGTGGCAGCTCATCTACTCCCGCGACCAGGGGCTCATCAACGAGCTCACGGGCGGGACGACCGACTGGTACGGCGACTCGAACGTCAACCTCTGGGCCGTCCTCGTGGCGACCTGCTGGAAGCAGACCGGCTACGTCATGCTGCTCTACCTGGCCGGGCTGAAGGCGGTCGACCCGTCGCTGCGGGAGGCCGCGACCGTGGACGGCGCCAGCGAGACCCAGACGTTCTTCCGGATCGTGTTCCCGGTCATGCGGCCGATCAACGTGATCGTCCTGGTCATCACCTTCATCGAGGCGCTGCGTGCGTTCGAGATCGTGTGGGTGGTCAACAAGGGACGCAACGGCCTCGAGCTCATCTCGACGCTGGTCACGTCCAACATCATCGGTGAGGCGAGCCGGATCGGCTTCGGCTCGGCGCTCGCGACGATCATGCTCGCGATCTCGTCGGTGTTCGTCGTCATGTACCTGCGCATCGTGATGAAGGAGGAGCGGCCATGACGACAGCCACGACGGCGCCGCCGGTCGAGCCCGCGCACTCCCCGCTCCCCTCGACCGTCCGGCCCAAGAAGCGCCCGTGGTTCAAGCACGGCTTCCTGATCACCATGTCGGTGCTGTGGCTGTTCCCGCTGCTGTATGCCGTGATGAACAGCCTGCGCAGCTACGAGTACACGGCCGAGAACGGCTACTTCTCCCTCGGCGGCTGGACCTTCGACAACTACACGACCGCGTGGGAGCGGGCCGACTTCACCGGCAAGTTCATCAACACGCTGTACGTCACGGTGCCGGCGGTCCTGCTCACCCTGTTCCTCTCGTCGTGCATGGGCTTCGTGCTGGCCCGCTTCAGCTTCAAGCTCAACCTCACCCTGCTCGGCATCTTCCTGGCGGCGAACCTGCTGCCGCAGCAGGCCCTGCTCATCCCGCTGTACCGGATGTTCCGGGAGATCCCGCTCCCGGAGTTCATGAACGCCGACGGTGGGACGCTGCTCAACAGCTACTGGGCCCTCATCCTGGTCAACACCGCCTTCCAGACCGGGTTCTGCACCTTCGTCCTCAGCAACTACATGAAGACGCTGCCCAAGGAGATCTACGAGTCGGCCATGGTCGACGGCGCGTCCGTGATCCGGCAGTTCTTCCAGCTGACCCTGCCGCTGTGCCGGCCGCCGCTGGCCGCTCTGGCAACCCTCGAGGTGACCTGGATCTACAACGAGTTCTTCTGGGCCACGGTGCTGATGCAGAGCGGTGACAAGTTCCCCATCACCAGCTCGCTGAACAACCTGCGCGGACAGTTCTTCACCGACGTCAACCTGGTCGCCGCGGGGTCGATCGTCGTCGCGCTGCCGCCGCTGATCGTGTTCTTCGTGCTGCAGAAGCAGTTCGTGTCCGGCCTCACGCTCGGCGCCACCAAGGGATGACCGAGGCGTACGTCCACCTCCGCGCCGCGGGGGTGTCGGTGCTGCTGGACACCTCCCTGTCGCGCGTGCCGGTGCTGCGGCACTGGGGGGCGGACCTGGGGGACGCCCTGCCGCACCCGTCGGCCTGGGTCCGTCCGGTCGCGCACAGCGCGCCGGACGAGCCGCGCCCGGCCACGCTGCTCGGCGGCGGGCTGGCAACGCCGGCCCTGCGCGGCTCGCGGGACGGGCGCGACTGGGCACCCCGCTGGTCGGCCCCGGACGTGGAGCGACCGGACGCAGCCACCGCCGTCGTGCGGCTGCGCGACCCCTCCGCGCAGCTCACGCTCACGACCACACTGGCGCTGGACGTGCACGGCGTCCTGACCCACAGGTCCGTGCTGCGCAACGACGGTGCCGAGCCCTACCGGCTGGAGCGCCTGGGTGCGGTGCTGCCGGTCCCGCACCGGGCGACCGAGCTGCTCGACCTCACTGGCCGCTGGGCCCGGGAGCGCCACCCGCAGCGCCATGCCTTCACCGCGCAGGGGACCTGGCAGCGCAGCTCACGCAGCGGTCGCACCGGGCACGATGCGACCCTGCTGCTCGTCGCGGGGACCGCCGGGTTCGGCAACCGGAACGGCGAGGTCTGGGCGGTTCACCTCGCCTGGAGCGGCAACCACGTCACCTACGCCGAGCGACGCCCAGACGGCCTCGCGGTGCTCGGCGTCGCCGAGCTGCTCGAGCCGGGCGAGGTGGTGCTCGGGCCCGGCGAGGAGTACGAGACGCCGGTCACGCACGCCGCGTACGCGGGGGAGGGGCTCGACGGGCTCAGCGCCCGGCTGCACGGCAGCATCCGTGCCCGCCCGCACCACCCGGCGTCGCCGCGGCCGGTCGTGCTGAACACGTGGGAGGCCGTCTACTTCGACCACCGCCTGGACCGGCTGACCGCGCTGGCCGACGTCGCCGCCGGGGTGGGCGTCGAGCGGTTCGTGCTCGACGACGGCTGGTTCCGGGGCCGCCGCGACGACGGCGCCGGCCTCGGTGACTGGGAGGTCGACCCCGCGGTGTGGCCCGACGGTCTGGACCCGCTGGTCGAGCACGTCCGCGGTCTCGGGATGCAGTTCGGGCTCTGGGTCGAGCCGGAGATGGTCAACCTCGACTCCGAGCTCTACCGGGCCCACCCCGACTGGGTGCTGCGCCCGCAGGACGACCTCGGCGCGCTCCCCGCGGAGTGGCGACGGCAGCAGGTTCTCGACCTCTCCGTACCTCAGGCCTGGCAGCACGTGCACGACGCCCTCGACGCGCTGCTGCGCGAGCACGACATCGGCTACCTGAAGTGGGACCACAACCGCGACCTCGTCGAGGCGGGCCACGAGGGCCGCCCCGCCGCGCACCGGCAGACGCTCGCGGTCTACCGCCTGCTGGACGCCCTGCGGGACGCGCATCCCGGGGTGGAGATCGAGTCCTGCGCGTCCGGCGGCGCCCGCGTTGACCTCGGCATCCTGGCGCGGACCGACCGGGTCTGGGCCAGTGACTGCAACGACGCACTGGAGCGGGCGACGATCCAGCGCTGGACCCAGCTGCTGCTGCCGCCGGAGCTCGTCGGCAGCCACGTCGGCCCCACCACCTCGCACACGACCGGCCGGACGCACTCCCTGTCGTTCCGCGGGGCGGTGGCGCTGTTCGGCCACTTCGGCATCGAGTGGGACATCGCATCGCTCGACGAGGAGGAGCTCGCCGCTCTGACGAGGCTGGTGTCGACGTACCGGCGGCACCGCGGCCTGCTGCACACCGGCACGGTCGTGCACGGCGACCACCCCGACCCGGCGGCGGTCGTGCACGGTGTCGTCGCGTCGGACCGGGCCGAGGCGCTGATGGCCTACCTGTCGCTCGCGACGTCCGCGACGGAGGTGCCGGTCCCGGTGCGGCTGCCCGGGCTCGACCCTGACCGCACGTACGCGGTCTCGTCGGTGGACACCGGTGGCACGCCGCTGGCGGTCCAGCGGCGTCCGCCCGCGTGGTCGACCGTCGACGGCTTCCAGGTGCGGGGGCGCTTCCTGGGCGAGGTCGGCCTGCAGCTGCCGGCGCTCGCTCCCGAGCAGGCGCTCGTCCTGCACCTGCGTGCCGTCTGACGCCGCGCGCCGGTCGCTCTGCCCGTTTCGTCTACGCTGCCGGGCATGGACGGCTGCTCTAGTCCGGCGTACCGCCCGTCCCTCGGTGGTACGCCGTGAACGCAACGCTCGCCAACAGCCTGCTCGTTCTCTTCTTCCTGCTCCTGGGTGCGTTCTTCGCCGGCTCGGAGATCGCGCTGGTGTCGCTGCGCGAGGGCCAGGTGCGCAGCCTGGCCCAGCGCGGCCGCCGGGGGAAGAAGGTCGCCGAGCTGCACGACGACCCGAACCGCTTCCTCGCGGCGGTGCAGATCGGGGTCACGCTGGCCGGCTTCCTGTCCGCCGCGTTCGGCGCCTCGGCGTTCGCTGACGACCTGTCCCCTGTGCTCGAGGGCTGGGGCCTCTCCGAAGGCGCCGCCTACCTCGTTGCCTTCATCTTCGTCACCCTCGTCATCACCTACCTGTCGCTGGTCATCAGCGAGCTGGCGCCGAAGCGGGTCGCCCTGCAGCGCGCGGAGAGTTTCGCGCTGCTGGTCGCGCCGACGCTGGACCGGATCGCCCGGATCTCCCGGCCGGTCATCTGGCTGCTGTCGCGGTCGACGGACGTCGTCGTGCGGGTTCTGGGCGGCGACCCACGCGCGTCCCGCGAGACCATCTCGGAGGAGGAGCTGCGCGACATCGTCGCCGCGCACGAGACTCTCGGGCGCGAGGAGCGACGGCTCATCGAGGACGTCTTCGAGGCTGGTGAGCGCCAGCTGCACGAGGTGATGGTTCCGCGCACCGAGGTCGACTTCCTGGACGCGTCGACCCCGGTCTACCGCGCGGTGCGGATCGCTTCGTCCAACCCGCACAGCCGCTACCCCGTCGTCCGCGGCTCGCAGGACGACGTCGTCGGCTTCGTGCACGTCCGCGACCTCTACTCACCCGAGCTGACCGGGCGGTCGGTCCGTGTCGGCGAGATCGCCCGCGAGGTCAAGCTGATGCCGGGCACCAAGCAGGTGCTGCCCGCGCTGTCGGAGATGCGGCGCGAGGGGCACCATCTCGCGATCGTCGTGGACGAGTACGGCGGCACCGACGGGATCGTGACCCTCGAGGACCTCATGGAGGAGGTCATCGGCGAGATCCGGGACGAGTACGACGTCGCGGTCGCCCCGGCGCGGAGCCTGCTGGGCGGTGACGTCGAGGTAGACGGACTGCTCAACCTGGAGGACTTCGAGGAGACCACGAGCCTCGAGCTCCCGGAAGGGCCCTACGAGACCGTGGCCGGGTTCGTCATCAACGAGCTCGGACGGCTGCCAGACGTGGGGGAGAGCGTCGTGGCCCTGGGCCACCGCTTCACCGTCACCGAGCTCGACGGCAGGCGCATCGCCCGGCTGCGCATCAGCGTCGCCCCGGAGGAGGCGGCCTCGCCCGACCGCCACAGCGACGACGAGGGCCCCGGTCGGGACGAGGCGCCGGCCGGCCGCGAGGACCAGGACGAGCCGAAGCCGGAGCGGCCGCGACTGGCACAATGACCCGCATGCCACGCCCTCGCGTCCTGTCCGGCATGCAGCCGACCGCCGACTCGCTCCACCTCGGCAACTACCTGGGCGCGCTGCGGCAGTGGGTCGCCCTGCAGGACGAGTTCGAGGCGTTCTACTTCGTCGCCGACCTGCACGCCATCACGGTCGAGCACGACCCGGCCCTGCTGAGGCAGCGGACCCGGGTGACGGCCGCGCAGTACCTGGCCGGAGGCGTGGACCCGGAGCGGTCCACGCTCTTCGTCCAGTCGCACGTCCCGGAGCACGCCCAGCTGCAGTGGGTCCTCGGCTGCCTGACCGGTTTCGGCGAGGCCAGCCGGATGACGCAGTTCAAGGACAAGTCGGCGCGCGGCGGTGCGGACCGGGCCACCGTGGGACTGTTCACCTACCCGGTCCTGCAGGCCGCCGACATCCTGCTGTACCGGCCGGACCGCGTTCCGGTCGGCGAGGACCAGCGACAGCACCTCGAGCTCAGCCGGGACCTCGCGCAGCGGTTCAACAGCCGGTTCGGCGAGACGCTCGTCGTCCCGGAGCCGCACATCCTGCGCGAGGTCGCCAAGATCTACGACCTGCAGCTGGTCGACAAGCAGATGAGCAAGAGCATCGGTGGCAGCGGTGTCCTCTGGATGCTCGACGACCCGAAGGTCGTCGAGAAGAAGCTGAAGTCGGCGGTGACCGACACCGGGCGTGACGTCGTCTACGACCCGGAGGGGAAGCCCGGGGTCAGCAACCTCCTTGCGATCCTCTCCGCGGTCGGCGGCGAGCCGGTGCGGGCGCTGGAGGAGCGCTTCGCCGGCAGCGGCTACGGCGACCTGAAGAAGGCGGTCGTCGAGGCGGTCCTGGAAGTGGTGGTGCCCTACCAGACGCGGGTCCACGAGCTCCTCGACGACCCCGCGGCCCTGGACGCCGTCCTGGCCCGCGGCGCCGCGCGGGCCCGCGAGGTCGCCGCCCCCACGCTTGCCGACGTGCTGGACCGGGTCGGCTTCCTGCCGGCGGCGCCGTCCGGCCCAGGCGGCCCGTGAGCACCCGCACCATCGGGGTCGCCATCGCCATCCCGGAGCCGCACGGCTCGGACCTGCAACGGGTCCGGGAGGGCTACGGCGACCAGCTGGCCTCGTCCATCCCGACCCACATCACGCTGCTGCCGCCGACCGAGGTGGACGCCGAAGACCTCGACGACATCGAGAAGCACCTGCGCACGATCGCGGAGTCGGAGAAGCCGTTCGAGATCCACCTGCGCGGGACCGGGACCTTCCACCCGGTGTCGCCGGTCGTCTTCGTGTCGGTGGTCCTCGGCATCAGCGACTGCGAGCGGGTCGAGTCGCGGGTCCGCTCCGGCCCGCTGGTGCGGGAGCTGAGCTTCCCGTACCACCCGCACGTCACCATCGCCCACGACCTGCCCGACGACGTGCTCAAGCGGGCGTTCGACGAGATGGCCTCCTACGACGTGCGGTTCGGCGTCTGGGGGTTCTCGCTCTACGAGCACGGCCCGGACAAGGTGTGGCGCCCGCAGCGTGACTTCCCGCTCGGCGCGGCGCTGCCCGGACCGCACCCGCACGTGTAGCGGCTGCGCCCGCCGGGGATGTGCCAGGGGTGAAGGCTCTGGACCGTGTCAAGGAGAGCATCCGCCGGGAGCGCGCCCGCCGGCCGTGGCTCGACCATGCAGCGCGGGCGTACGACCGCAACAGCGAGGTGCTCGGCGGGCAGCTCGCCGCGGCGGTGACGTACTTCGGGTTCCTCTCGTTCTTCCCGCTGCTGGCGCTCTCCTTCGCCCTCGTCGGCTACGTGAGCGACGTCTGGCCGCAGGCCCAGGACGGGGTGACCGAGGCCGTCGAGAGCGCGTTCCCCAGCCTGGTCGGCAGCGGCGAGGGCCAGATCAACATCCAGGACGTCATCGCCGCCAAGGAGGGCGCCGGGCTGATCGGTCTGCTGGGCCTGCTCTATGCCGGGCTCGGCTGGCTGGACGCGCTGCGCGACAGCATGCGGCGTGTGTTCGGCACCGAGGACGTCGAGATCGGGCTGGTCAAGAAGAAGGTCGTCGACGTCGCAGTCCTGGCGGCGCTCGGCACGAGCCTGCTGGCCTCGCTGGCGGTCTCCAGCGTGGCGACCGCCCTCACCGCGTACCTGCTCGAGCTCGTCGACCTCGACGGGTCGCTGGTGGCGACCGCGCTGCTCAAGGCCCTGTCGGTCGCCCTCGCGCTGGCCGTCGACGTCGTCATCTTCGCGATCCTGATCTCCCGGCTCTCCGGTGCCCGTCTTCCCTGGCGGCAGGTCCGCTCGGCAGCGCTGGTGGCCGCGGTCGGGTTCGAGGTGCTCAAGCTCTTCGGGACGTTCCTCATCGCCAACACGACGTCCAACCCGCTCTACGCCACGTTCGGCGTCGTCGTGGGCCTGCTGGTCTGGATCAACCTGAACTCGCGGCTGCTGGTCTTCTCGGCCGCCTGGGCCGCGACCTCGCCGTACTCGCTGCACCCGGCGGGGATCGGCGACAGCGGCGCCGGACGGGCCACCGCGCTGGTGGCCGGCACCGAACCGGTCCTGGCCGTGGCGCCCGGTGACTACGAGGCCGTGCCGCTCGAGGCCGACGAGGTGATGGCGGACGGCTCCGGCTCGCGCTCCGGCCGCTGGCGGGGCCCGGTGCTCGCCGCGGGCCTCGGTGCGGCGGCCGCGGCGCTGGCCACCCGGCGCAGGTCCCGGGGATGAGGGGCCCGCGGGTCCCGGCGTAGCCGGGCTCGCCGGTGGCGCAGCGCCCGGAGCAGCAGCACCCGGCCGCGGAGCGCGGCCAGCACGCCGAACGCCACGATCGGCGCCTGCAGCCACCACGCGAGACCGTCCGACTGGTTGCCCACGCCGGCGGTCGCGGCCTTCTTCCTCGTCGTCAGCATCGGGGCGACGGTGTCCTGCTCGGCACTGGACGCGTGGGTCGCCGCCACCGCGTCCAGGCTGCCGACGGGCCGCGCGGAGGCCGCGTTGCGGAAGCCCCAGGTGAGCAGCGCCGCCGACTCCTTCCAGGCCTCGAAGTCGGTGTTCAGGACGGTCGCGACCAGCGTCCGGCCACCCCTGGTGGCCGCCCCGACGAACGTGCCACGGGCCTTGGTCGTCCAGCCGGTCTTGACCCCGATGGCGCCGCGGTAGTTCAGCAGCAGCCGGTCCTGCGTGTAGATCTCGAAGGTCTTGCGGGCCTTGCCGGCGCGCGGCATCTTGCCCGGGAACTCCGACTTGACCGTCGCGGCGTAGGCGCGGAAGTCCTCGCGCGCCATGGCCGCCCGGCTGATCACCGCCAGGTCGTACGCGGAGGAGAGCTGCCCCGGCGCGTCCAGCCCGCTGGGGTTCTTGGCCGTCGTGTCCAGCGCTCCGAGCTCGCGCGCGGTGCGGTTCATCGCCGCAACCGTCGGCTCGACGCCTCCGGCGGCGTTGGCGAGCGCATGTGCGGCGTCGTTGCCGGACACCAGGAACAGCGCCTCGAGCAGGTTGTGCACCGAGTAGCTCGCATCGGGCACCACGCCCACCCGGCTGCCCTCGGCGTTGGCATCCTCCCACTGCGCCACGTAGGTCGCGGCCGGGTCGAGCTGCGGCAGGACCGTCAGCGCGGTGAGGATCTTCAGCGTGCTCGCGGGCCGCAGCCGGCCGTGCGGGTTCTTCGCCGCCAGCACCTCACCGGTCTCCAGGTCGGCGAGCAGCCAGGAGCCGGCGGCCAGCTTCGGCAGCGGCTCGGCCCCCGGCGCGTCGACGACGACGCCGGTGGTGGCGAGGCGGTCGCCGCCGACGGTCCCCGTGGCCGCGGCGGCCACGGTCGGAGCCGCGACGGAACAGGTGATGGTCACGGCCAGCGCCGCGAGAGGAACGGTCCTCATCGCACCTCCGTGGCCTCTCCTCATCGCGGGCCAGGCTAGCCGCCGCGCACCGTCGCCCCGCTCTCCCCAGAGGCATCGGTGTGTCCGCCACCGGCTCTTGAGCCGGACGCTTGCCCAGACCCTCGGGCCGGAGTAGACGGGAGGGGAGATCAAGCCCGTGGAGGAGCCCGTCATGACACATCCCAACGTGCAGGTGGTCCGGAACGGTTTCGCCGCGTTCGCGGCGCAGGACATGGACACGCTGCGGGGCCTGTTCGCGCCGGACGCGGTGTGGCACGCACCGGGGCGCAACCAGCTGTCCGGGGTGTTCAAGGGCGTCGACGAGATCCTCGGGCTCTTCGGGCGCACCCTGGAGCTCAGCGACGGCACGTTCGCCGTCGACGTCCACGCTGTCGTCGGGGACGACGAGCACGTCTTCGCCGCGTACGGCGTCACGGCCAAGCGGGGCGGGAAGTCGCTGCGCGACAGCGCGGTGCTGGTCTTCCACGTCCGCGACGGCAAGGTGACCGAGGCGTGGGGGACCACGGGCGACCAGCACCTGGTGGACGACTTCTGGTCCTGAGCCGCGACGGCCTCGCCGGAGAGCCTCCGTGGGCCCGGCGTTAGCATCCGGGCATGCCACGCGAGTCTGAGTCCGGACGGCCGATCGAGCCGGTCTACGGACCGGGTTCGCTGGAGGGCTTCGACCCCGCGCGGCAGCTCGGCGACCCGGGTGCCTTCCCGTTCACCCGCGGCGTCTACCCGACGATGTACACCGGCCGGCCGTGGACGATGCGCCAGTACGCCGGGTTCGGCACCGCGACGGAGTCCAACGAGCGGTACCACCGGCTGGTCGAGGCGGGTACCGGCGGCCTGTCGGTGGCCTTCGACCTGCCGACCCAGATGGGCTACGACTCCGACGACCCGGTCGCGCACGGCGAGGTCGGCAAGGTGGGCGTGGCCATCGACTCGCTCGAGGACATGCGGACGCTGTTCGACGGCATCCCGCTCGACGAGGTCTCGACGTCGATGACCATCAACGCTCCCGCGGCGCTGCTGCTGCTGCTCTACCAGCTGGTCGGGGAGGAGCAGGGCGTCGACCCGTCGCAGCTCACCGGCACGATCCAGAACGACGTGCTGAAGGAGTACATCGCTCGCGGGACGTACATCTACCCGCCGAAACAGTCCCTGCGGCTGATCAGCGACATCTTCGCGTACTGCCACAAGGAGATCCCGCGCTGGAACACCATCTCCATCTCCGGCTACCACATGGCCGAGGCGGGCGCGACCCCCGCGCAGGAGGTGGCCTTCACGCTGGCCAACGCCAAGGAGTACGTGCGGGCGGCGCTGGACGCGGGGCTGGCGGTCGACGACTTCGCCCCTCGGCTGTCGTTCTTCTTCGTGGCGCGCACGACGCTGCTCGAGGAGGTGGCGAAGTTCCGGGCGGCGCGGCGCATCTGGGCGCAGGTGATGCGCGACGAGTTCGGCGCCAAGGACCCCAGGTCGATGATGCTGCGCTTCCACACCCAGACCGCCGGCGTGCAGCTGACCGCGCAGCAGCCCGAGGTGAACATGGTGCGGGTGACGGTGCAGGCCCTCGCGGCGGTGCTCGGGGGGACCCAGTCCCTGCACACCAACTCCTACGACGAGGCGATCGCCCTGCCGACGGAGAAGGCGGCCCGCCTCGCGCTGCGCACCCAGCAGGTCATCGCGTACGAGAGCGACCTCACGGCCACCGTCGACCCGTTCGCCGGGTCCTACGCCGTGGAGTCCATGACCGACGACATCGAGGCGGCCATCCGCGAGCTGATGCAGACCGTGGAGGACCTCGGCGGCGCGGTCGCGGCCATCGAGGCGGGCTTCCAGAAGCGTGAGATCGAGAAGTCGGCGTACGACGTCGCCACCTCGGTCGAGGACGGCTCCCGCACTGTGGTCGGTGTGAACCGCTTCCGGCACGACGGCGACGAGATCTACGAGCCAATGCGGGTCGACCCGGCGATCGAGGCCCAGCAGGCCGAGCGGCTGGCCCGGCTGCGGTCGGAGCGCGACGGCGACGAGGTGCGCCGCCACCTCGACGCGCTGCGCGCGGCCGCGCAGGACGACACCCGGTCGACGAACCTGCTCTACCCGATGCACGACGCGCTGCGCGCCCGCGCCACGGTGGGCGAGGTGT
>DASTVO010000058.1:0-2721 GCA_035759075.1 Actinomycetes bacterium | reverse complement strand
ACCGGTGCGCCGTTCTTGGACACCGCCATGTGCGGCCGCGGGATCGCGCGCTCCAGGCCTTCCAGGCCCCACAGCAGCCGGCGCGCGCCGGCCTCCTTCTCGGCCAGCAGCACGTCCCGCCCCCAGAACGCGTCCTTCTTCCAGCCCACCGCCCAGCCGCACCGGGCCTGCACCGGGGTGATGTCCAACGAGAGGTCCTGCCCGTGCAACGGGTAGCCCATCTCGGTGCGCAACGTGTCACGGGCGCCGAGCCCGCACGGACGGATGCCGTGCGCCTCGCCGGCCTCGAGCACCGCGTCCCACAGCGCAGCAGAGTCCTCCCACCGCGGCACCAGCTCGTAGCCGCGCTCGCCGGTGTAGCCGGTGCGGCACACCACGACCGGCACGCCGCGCCAGTCCGCGGTGGCGAAGGACATGTAGTCGTGTCCGCTCGGCAGCCCGAGCGCGTCCAGGACCTCGTCGCTCCTCGGGCCCTGCACTGCCAGCACGCCGTGCTTCTCGTGCAGGTCCTCGACCTCCACCCCGGCGGGCGCCGCCGCGGTCAGGCGGCGGACCACCTCGGCGGTGTTCGCGGCGTTCGGGATCAGGAAGACCTCGTCGTCGGAGCGGTAGTAGGCGATGAGGTCGTCGACCACGCCGCCGGTCGCGTCGTCGCAGCACAGCGTGTACTGGGCCTGCCCCGGTCCGATCCGGCGCAGGTCGTTGCTGAGGCTGGCGTTGACGAACTCGGCCGCGCCGGGCCCGCGCACGACGGCCTTGCCGAGATGGCTGACGTCGAAGACCCCCACCGCCTCCCGCACGGCGGTGTGCTCGCGCACGACGCCGCCGCCGGGGTACTCGATCGGCATCTGCCAGCCGCCGAAGTCGGCCATCTTCGCGCCGAGCGCGGTGTGCCGGTCGTGCAGCGGGGAACGCCGCAGGTCGGCGCCGCCGGTCTGGTCGCTCATCCGGCGGACGCTAGCATCGCGACCCGCATCACCCGAGCCCACCTCGCAGGACGGATCACGCCTTGACCACGGTCAGCCTCAGCAGTACCAAGCCCTCCGCCCTCAAGGTCGACGCGATCGTCGTCGGCGTGGCCAAGGGACCCGGCGGCGGCGTCGTGCTTGCTCCTGGCGCCGAGGACGTCGACAAGGCGTTCAAGGGCCGGCTGGCCGCGACCGTCGAGGCGCTCGGGGGCACCGGCGCGGCCAACGAGGTGACCAAGGTGTCCAGCCTCGGCGCGACCACCGCAGCGGTGGTCGTCGCGGTCGGGCTGGGCAAAGCCGCCGAGCCCGGAGGTCGTGGGCGCAAGGCCACGGCGACGTACGACGCGGAGGTGCTGCGTCGCGCCGCCGGCTCCGCCAGCCGGTCACTTGCGGGGACCGGCAAGGTCGGTCTGGCCCTGCCGGCCGGCGACGTTGAGCAGGCCGCGGCGGTTGCCGAGGGAGCGCTGCTCGGCGCGTACTCCTATCGCCGGTACCGGGTCGCGTCGAAGGACGCCCACAAGGACCCGGTGCAGGCATTCACCCTCGTCGTGGACTCCCCCCGCGACCGCGCCACCAGGGCCGCGGTCAGCCGGGCGGAGACGGTCGCGACGGCGGTCCACCTCACCCGCGACTGGGTGAACACCCCGCCGGTCGACCTGCCGCCGGCGACCTTCGCCGACGAGGCCGTCGCGCAGGCCAAGGCGGCCGGGGTGAGCGTCGAGGTGCTCGACGAGAAGGCGCTGAAGAAGGGCGGGTACGGCGGCATCCTCGCCGTCGGGCAGGGCTCGTCCCGGCCGCCCCGCCTGGTCAAGCTCACCTACAAGGCCGGCCGCGGCAAGAAGCACCTCGCGCTGGTCGGCAAGGGCATCACGTTCGACTCGGGTGGCCTGTCGCTCAAGCCGCCGACCGCCATGGAGTGGATGAAGTCCGACATGGGCGGGGCAGCTGCGATCATCGCGGCGGTCACCGCGATCGCCCGGCTCGGACTCGACGTCAACGTCACCGCGTGGGCGCCGATGGCCGAGAACATGCCCTCGGGCACCGCGCAGCGCCCCTCGGACGTCCTCACCTGCTACGGCGGCAAGACGGTCGAGGTGCTCAACACCGACGCGGAGGGCCGCCTCGTGCTCGCCGACGCCATCGTGCGCGCCGGCGAGGACCAGCCTGACCTGCTGGTGGACGTGGCCACGCTGACCGGCGCCCAGCTGGTCGCGCTCGGCAGCCGGACCGCCGCCATCATGTCCAACGACGACGGCCTGCGCGACGCCGTCGCGGCCGCCGCGAAGGCTGCCGGCGAGCAGATGTGGCCGATGCCGCTGCCCGCCGAGCTGCGCCCGTCGATGGACTCGTCGGTGGCCGACATCGCGAACATGGGCGACAAGTACGGCGGCATGCTCGTGGCCGGGCTGTTCCTCCAGGAGTTCGTGCCCGACGGCCTGCGCTGGGCACACCTCGACATCGCCGGGCCGTCCTGGAACGAGTCCGGACCGCACGGCTACACCGGCAAGGGCGGCACCGGCCACGCCGTGCGGACGCTGGTCCGGCTGGCCGAGGACGTGGCGGCCGGCTCCGTCTGACGCGGGCGAGCGCCTAGCCGAAGGTAATGATTCGGTCACGCGGCGTAACGGCTGGCGGTGGTGCCGCGATGGACGGGTAGCCGGGCAGACACCTGCCCGGGTCATCTCGTCGGAAAGGGCACCACAGTGCGCGCCAGCCTCGTCGACCGCCTCATGCGCAGCCTGCGCACCACCAC
>DASTVO010000057.1:0-10603 GCA_035759075.1 Actinomycetes bacterium | reverse complement strand
CCGGTCGAGCGACCACCCAAGGTCTTCCGGCTCTCCGGCGACGCCTCGCTCGCGCCCGGACGCGCCCAGATCGCTGTGTTCACCTCCGGTGGGACCGCGCACGTGCACTCTGTCGACGGGGGGCCGGCCGTGAGGCTGGCGCCGACCGACTGGGTGTCGGGGGCCTACACCCAGAGCCTGTCCATGGACGGCACCCGGGTGATCCGCCAGTCGTACAACTGGCGACTGGAGATCGTCAACCTGTCGAGCGGACAGACGAACCGGCTGGGCCGCTTCCGTGGATACTGCCCCCGGTTGTCGCCGGACGGCCGGACCGTCCTCGTGATCCACAGCAGGACGCTCCGTCTGACCTTCCTCGACGCTCGCTCCGGAGACCGGCTCCCCGGCGGCCGTGCCCCCTTCGGCGACGGGCAGGGATGCCCATCCCTCGCCTGGTCTCCCGACGGGAAGCTGATCGTCATCAGCTACCAGGGCGAGACGCTCGTGCTCGACGACCGCGGCCGCACCGTCCAGAGAACAATGCCGGACAGGTCTCCTGTCAACGGCCACATGTCCTGGGCACCAGACGGGCAGTCGATCCTGATGTACCACCAGCCATCCGGACGGTTCGTCGTCGCGAGGCTGGACGGCGAGCCGGAGTCCGTCCTCGAGCCGCCGCAGGACCTCAGCCGGCCACTCGGCTGGGCCGGCACCAGGATCGTCTGGCTGGTCGGCCCGCCCGGCGACCAGCGCCTGGTCACGACCGACCGTACCGGCGCGGACCCGCGCCCTTGGATGCGTCTGGACATCGGCGACGAACCCGTCGACTCGGTTCAATGGTCCCGCGCGCTCACCGGCTGGGCTGCCGACAGCCAGCCCTGATCTGCGATGCCGGGCTGAGATCGCTCGTATCCTCAGCGGGTGCGGCTCATCGACCACCTTCCAGCCGCCGGCGCAGACCCTGACGACGTCTTCGACTCCTTCACCAAGTGGACCCTCGGGCAGGGCCTCGACCTCTACCCGGCGCAGACCGAGGCGCTGATCGAGCTGGTCTCGGGCAGCAACGTCATCCTGGCCACCCCCACCGGCAGCGGGAAGAGCCTGGTCGCCGCCGGCGCCCACTTCGCCGCCCTCGCGCAGGGGCAGCGCAGCGTCTACACCGCGCCCATCAAGGCGCTGGTCTCGGAGAAGTTCTTCGCGCTCTGCGACATGTTCGGCGCCGACAAGGTCGGCATGCTCACCGGTGACGCCGCCGTCAACGCGGACGCCCCGATCCTCACCGCGACCGCCGAGGTGCTGGCCAACATGGCGCTGCGCCAGGGCGCCGACCTCGACGTCGGGGTCGTGGTGATGGACGAGTTCCACTTCTACTCCGACCCGGACCGCGGCTGGGCGTGGCAGGTGCCGCTCCTCGAGCTGCCACACGCACAGTTCCTGCTGATGTCAGCGACGCTCGGCGACGTCAGCCGCTTCGAGGAGGACCTGACCCGCCGCACCGGTCGCGCGACCGCCGTCGTCGCGACCGGGGAGCGCCCCGTGCCGCTCACCTACTACTACGCCACGACCCCGGTGCACGAGACGCTCGAGGAGCTGCTCGCCACCGACCGTGCACCGGTCTACGTCGTGCACTTCACCCAGCAGGCCGCGCTCGAGCGTGCGCAGGCCCTCACCAGCGTCAACGTCGCGACCCGGGGTGAGCGGGACGCGATCGCCGAGCTGATCGGTGGCTTCCGGTTCAGCGCCGGGTTCGGCAAGACGCTCTCCCGCCTGGTGCGGCACGGCATCGGGGTGCACCACGCCGGCATGCTCCCCCGCTACCGCCGGCTCGTCGAGACCCTCGCGCAGGCCGGGCTGCTCAAGGTGATCTGCGGCACCGACACCCTCGGCGTCGGCATCAACGTGCCGATCCGGACCGTCCTGGTCACCGCCCTGAGCAAGTACGACGGCCAACGCACCCGGCACCTGACCGCCCGCGAGTTCCACCAGGTCGCCGGCCGCGCCGGCCGTGCCGGCTTCGACACCGCGGGCACGGTCGTCGTCCAGGCACCCGACCACGTCGTCGAGAACGAGAAGGCGAAGGCCAAGGCCGGCGACGACCCGAAGAAGCTGCGCAAGCTGGTGAAGCGCAAGCCGCCGGAGGGCTTCGTCTCCTGGGGCGAGCCGACGTTCGAGCGGCTGGTCGCCGCGCAGCCGGAAACGCTGACGTCGAGCTTCGCCGTCTCCCACGCGATGCTGCTCAACGTCATCGCCCGCCCCGGCGACCCGTTCGCCGCGATGCGCCGGCTGCTCGAGGACAACCACGAGCCGCGGGCCGCGCAGCTGCGGCACATCAAGCACGCCGTCGCCATCACCCGCGCCCTGCTCGCCGGCGACGTGGTGGAGCGGCTCGACCAGCCGGAACCGGACGGCCGCCGGGTCCGCCTCACCGTCGACCTCCAGCCCGACTTCGCGCTGAACCAGCCGCTGTCACCGTTCGCCGTGGCCGCGCTCGAGCTGCTCGACCGCAGCTCCCCCGCGTACCCGCTCGACGTCCTCTCGGTCCTCGAGGCGACGCTCGAGGACCCGCGCCAGGTCGTGCAGGCGCAGCGCAGCAAGGCCCGCGGCGAGGCGGTCGCGGCGATGAAGGCCGAGGGCATCGAGTACGACGAGCGGATGGAGCTGCTCGAGGGCGTCACGCACCCGCAGCCGTTGAAGGAGCTGCTGGAGCACGCGTACGAGTCCTACCGCCGCGGCCACCCGTGGGTCGGCGACCACGAGCTCCGGCCGAAGTCGGTCGCGCGCGACATGTGGGAGCGGGCGATGAGCTTCACCGAGTACGTCGCGTTCTACGGGCTGGCCCGCTCCGAGGGGCTCGTGCTGCGCTACCTCGCCGACGCGTACAAGGCCTTGCGGCAGACCGTGCCGGAGCAGGCACGCACCGACGAGCTCACCGACCTCACCGAGTGGCTCGGCGAGCTCGTGCGCCAGGTCGACTCCAGCCTGCTCGACGAGTGGGAGCGGCTGACGGCGCCCGAGGAGGACGCGGCGCCGACGGTGGTGCGCGACGAGCGGCCGCCGGCGGTCACCACCAACGCCCGGGCCTTCCGCGTGCTCGTGCGCAACGCACTGTTCCGGCGGGTCGAGCTCGCGGCGCTGCGGCGCTACCACGACCTCGGCGAGCTCGACGGCGACGCCGGCTGGGACGCCGCCGCGTGGGAGGAGGCCCTGGCCGGCTACTGGGCGGAGTACGACGAGATCGGCACCGGCCCGGACGCCCGGGGCCCGGCGCTGCTCGTGGTCGACGAGCAGCCGGACCGCTGGGTCGTGCGGCAGGTCCTCGACGACCCGGCCGGCGACCGCGACTGGGGCATCGCGGCCGAGGTGGACCTGGCCGCCTCCGACGAGGCCGGCGAGGCAGTCCTGCACGTCACCTCGGTCGGGCCGGCCACCGGTTAGCCGCGCTCAGCCCCGTCGCCCACCTCCCTGCGGGTAGGCGCGACAGACTGGACCGGTGACCGAGGCGCTGCACCTGCCGTCGCCGTGCGTGGTCGTGCTCGTCGGGCCCGGCGCCTCGGGCAAGTCCACCTGGGCGGCTGCGCACTTCCCGGCCGAGGTCGTGGTGTCCAGCGACCGGCTGCGTGCGCTGGTGGGCGCCGGTGAGGACGACGTCACCGCCAGCACCGACGCCTTCGAGCTCCTCGAGGACGTGGTGCGGCGACGGGTCGCGCGACGGCTCACCACGGTCATCGACACCCTCGGCCTCGACCACGAGCGACGGTCTACCTGGCTCGCGCTCGCCCGCCGGCACGACCTGCCGTGCGTGGCGGTCGCGTTCGACACCCCCGCGGCCGAGTGCCGGGCGCGCAACCGGGCCCGGTCGAAGCGGATCCCGGCCGACGCGCTGACCGCCCAGCTGCGCGGCTGGCCCGCGACCCGCGACGGGCTGGCCGACGAGGGCTTCGACGACGTGCTCACGCCGCAGGCAGTGCGGGTCGTGCCGGCGGCCTTCGTCGCGGCGCCGGCAGCCGCCGACCGGCAGCGGGACCAGCCGATCGGGCTGCGGTTCGGGCTGCACCTCGGCGCGTTCTCCCCGCCGGACGGGCCCGCGTCGATGGGCCGGTGGGTTCGCGACGTCGCCGTCGCCGCCGAGGCGGCCGGCTTCGACGCGCTCTACGTCATGGACCACTTCCGCCAGATCCCGCAGGTCGGCCGGGCCTGGGACGACATGCTGGAGAGCTGGACCACGCTGGGCTACCTCGCGGCCTGCACCGAGCGGGTCCGGATCGGGACTCTCGTCACCGGGATCACCTACCGGAACGTCGCCCACCTCGGGAAGATCGTGGCCACCCTGGACGTGCTGAGCGGCGGCCGGGCGGTCTGCGGGGTCGGGCTGGCGTGGCACGAGCAGGAGCACACCGCGTACGGCTGGCCCTTCCCGCCCACCGCCGATCGCTACGCGCTGCTCGAGGACGCGCTGCAGCTGCTGCCGCTGCTGTGGGGCCCGGGCAGCCCGTCGTTCTCGGGTCGGGTGCTCGAGGTGCCCGAGGCGCTGTGCTACCCGCGGCCGTTGCAGGAGCACGTGCCGGTGCTGGTCGGCGGCGCCGGCGAGCGCCGGACGCTGCGGTTGGCGGCGCGGTACGCCGACGCGGCCAACGTCTTCGGCAGCGCGGCGACCGTACGGCACAAGACCGAGGTGCTGCGGGCGCACTGCCGCGACGCCGGTCGCGACCCCGACGAGGTGTCGATGACGCACCTGTCCACGACGCTGGTCGGCGACGACGACGCCCACGTGCGGGAGCTGGTCGCGTCGCGCCGGCCGCGGGGCCGCAGCGCCGAGCAGTACGCGGCGACGGTGAACGCCGGCACGGTCTCGGACCAGGTGGGCCGGTTCCGCGAGCTGGCCGAGGCCGGCGCCGCCGAGGTCATGGTCCGGCTGCCCGACATCGACGACCCGGCGTCGCTGGAGCGGATGTCCCGGGTGATCGCCGCGTTCCGCTGAAGCGCGGCCGACCGCGTACCACGGGATCGGATGCGTTCCGAGCCAGGCACCCGCGCACTCGCGCATCCAATCCTGCCGAAACGGCTGCCCCCGTGGCAGGGTGAGCCGGGTGTCGAACCTGGGTGCCCGGCTGACCAGCGCCGCTGCGGCGGTCGCGCTGACGACCGGCCTGGCCGTCGCCCCCACCGCGTCGTCCGCTTCCACGACACTGCCGCCGTTCAGCTCCTCGGTGCAGCGCATCGACGCCGAGCTCAAGGCGCGGATGGTCCACAGCTGGCGACCCGGCTGCCCCGTGCCGAGACGCGACCTGCGCTACGTCACGGTGACCCACGTCCGCTTCGACGGGACCGCGCGCCAGGGCGAGCTCGTCGTGCACAAGGCGGTGGCGGAGGACGTGACCGGCGTCTTCGCGAGGCTGTACGCGGCGAGGTTCCCGATCCGGAAGATGCGCCTGGTGGACGACTACGGCGGCAGCGACGCGGCCTCGATGGCCGCCGACAACACCTCGGGCTTCAACTGTCGTCGCGTCACCGGCAGCACCCGGTGGTCGGAGCACTCCTACGGCCGGGCCATCGACATCAACCCGGTGCGCAACCCCTACGTCTACCGCGGGACGGTCGATCCGCCGGCCGGCGAGCGCTTCGTGGACCGGTCACCGTTGCGCAAGGGCATGGTGACCCCCGGGGTCCGGAAGGCGTTCGCGGCCATCGGCTGGTCGTGGGGCGGTGCGTGGACGACCCGCAAGGACTACCAGCACTTCTCGGCGACCGGCCGCTGAACCGACCGGCCGCTGAACCGACCGGCCGCTGAACCGCCGGGCGTCAGTCCTTCGCCTTGCCCCAGCCGTGCCAGCGGTCGACCTCGACCCAGGCGTTGACCCGGCCGCGCCGGCGCTCGGGATAGTCCCGGCCCCGGTAGTGCTGCGACAGCCGGTCGATGCCGGCGAGCCCCTCGTCGTCGCTCATCTCGACGACTCGGCCCTGCATGCTCACGTGGGTGTACCAGTCGCCCGCGGCCAGGACGGTCAGGCTGACCCGCGGGTCGGAGCGCAGGTAGTCCAGCCGCTTACGACCCTCGTCCATGTTCACCAGCACCCGCTCGCCGTCCATCAGGTACCAGGTCGCGACCGAGACCGGCTGTCCGTCGGGCCGGACCGTCGTGATGACGGCGGGGTTGGGCTGCTCGAGCAGGGCGCGGACCTCGGACGGGAAGACTGTCGTCTGCATGTCGGCAGACCTACCCGGCAGCTCCGAGGGCTAGTCGCCCGGAGGGCAGCCGCCCGGAGCCATGACCTCGCTCACGCGCCGAGCTTGCGCCACACCCCGGGACCGGCCACGCCGTCGGCCTTCCAGCCACGAGCGGCCTTGAACGTGTTCACGCGTCGCTCGGTGATCGGGCCGAAGAGCCCGGTGCGGTACTTCGGCTTCATCCGCAGCGCGGTCTGCAGCGCCTTGACGGCCCGGCCACGGTCGCCCATGTCCAGCCGCTTCCACGTGTACCTCGTGAGCCCGGAGCGCACCGGTACGACCAGCTTCTGCCCGACCGTGATGACGTCGCTGGTCAGCCCGTTCGCGGACTTGATGGCCGGCACCGTCGAGCGCCACCTCTTGGCGACCTCGCTCAGGCTGTTGCCCGGCTTGACCGTGTAGGTCATCCGCGCGGGGAGGGCGCGACCGGAGACGACCGGCTGCTCGGTCGGTGCCGGCGGGACGGCGACCGGGGCCGCGCCGTGCTTGCGCGCGGCCGCCCAGGTCTCGGGGGTGGTGGTGCCGGTGACCTGCAGGCCGTGCCGCTGCTGCAGGGCGGTGACGGCGGCCTCGGTCAGCGGACCGAAGAACCCGGTGACGGGCTGGACGGAGAGCAGCTGCTGGATCTGCGTGACGTAGGGGCTGGTGTCACCTCGCTTGTGCAGCGGCGTCCCGGTGAGGCTGGCGGCGGGCACCGGCTCCGGGCACGGCTCGTGCCGCGGGGCACGCCACGGCTGCGCCAGCGTCCCCTCGACCTCCACGCACGGGCCGTAGTCGGTCTGCGACGCCTTGCCCGTCCACCAGGACGTGCGCTTCGTCGCGCCGTTCCACGTCAGCGAGATGTGCACGTGGTCGGTGTGCGCGCTGGCCCCGGTGTACTTCCGCCACCCGTCGGCGGCGCGGTACTGGCTCCACACCTTGCGGTCCCAGATCACGTACATGACGCCCAGGCGGCGCGCGTTGTAGGCGGCCATGCCGTTGGGGCCGGGCGCCAGCAGCCAGGTCAGGAACTGCTCGGCGAGCGCCTTCTCCGCCGGCTTGCTGGCGTCGAGCCCCCAGTCCCAGGCCCGGCCCTCCTTGTGCTCGCTGTTGCCACCGACGCTGCAGGAGCGGCCGATGCCGGAGTCCCGACCGCCGTACGCGGCGAGGACGGCCTGCCGCAGCTCCACTGCCCCGGGCTTCGGGGTCGGGTCACAGGACACCTGCCCCAGGTAGGGGCTCCAGCCCTCCACCACGTCCGGCGCAGCAACCGGGGAGACCGGGTCGGTCGCGGCTGCCGCCGGGGCCGGGGCTCCGCCGAGGACGGCGACGGCCACCGCCGTCGTCACCAGGCTCCCGAGGAGCCGCCGCCCTGACAACCGACCTGCGACCTGCACGACCCCACCGCTCCCGACTCGTCGACGCCCGGTTACCGCCGGGTCGTCCGCCCGGCGAGCACCTGATCATGCTCGGCGGTCACTCGGGTCACCTGAACCCCATTTGCCCCAAGGAAGGGAAAATCTTGGTGTTCGGCCCGCGCGTCGGGTTGCGCACCGGCCCGCGAGCCGTCGCCCCTCGGTCGCGCTCGGCCGGTCAGCGGCCGGTCAGCGGCCGGCGGCCGCCCGCACGAGCGCCGCGAAGAGCGCCGCCGTGCCGACCATCTCCGGGTGCCACTGCACCCCGACGGCGAAGGCCCGCGCCGGGTCCTCCAGCGCCTCGGGCAGGCCGTCCGGCGAGCGCCCGGCCACGGTCAGGGTGCCCGGGTCCGCGACGCCCTGGTGGTGACCGGAGTTGACCTCGAGCCGGTCACCGAGCAGCCGGTGCGCCAGCGTGCCCGGCACCAGGTCGACCCGGTGCCGGCTCCACGCTCCGCCCCAGGCCCCGTGCTCGGCGTGGCCGGGCGTGTCCGGCAGGTGCTGGTGCAGCCGGCCGCCGTGCGCGACCGCCAGCAGCTGCATGCCGCGGCACACCGCGAGCACCGGCAGGTCCCGGTCCAGCGCGGCGCGGAGCAGGGCGAGCTCACCGGCGTCCTGCTCGGGCCGGACGTCGACGGTCGCTGGCTCCGGCTCGGCGCCGTAGAGCGACGGGTCGAGGTCGGCGCCCCCGGCGAGGACCAGCCCGTCGACGACTGCCGAGAGCCCGGCGTCCGGGTCACCGGCCGGCAGCACGACCGCGCGTCCGCCGGCGTCCCGGACCGCCCTGACGTAGGCGTGCGGCAGCAGGGTGACGTCGTCCTCCCACACGCTCCACCGGGCCCGGTCGGCGGAGGCCGTGACGCCGATGAGCGGGCGCGCGTCAGCCGGCACCGGTCACCCCGCGGTATCCCCGGTGGGCACCGACGGCAGCTCCTGCCACTCCGCCCAGCTGATGTCCCGCGGGACGTACCGCGGCCGGTCCAACGGCCAGTCCTCGGCCAGCCAGCGTGGCACGAGCTCGTCCAGGGCACGCTCGACGTCGCTGCCGACCAGCCTGTCCACGACCCACCACGACACCTCCGCGTCGGCGCCGACCTTCTCCGGCGGGTCGATGTAGACGCAGCCGAGCAGCTCGGTCTCGTCGTGGTCGAACACCGCGTAGTTGAACGACTCGTGGGTCGCGATCTCGGCCTCGTGCCGGGCCAGGTCCTCGCGGTCCTGCTCGCGGGTCATCGTCGGCGGCGGCCAGCCCCACGCCTCGCCGTACATCGACCACAGGCGCGGCTGCGAGCCCATCACGGCGACCATGTCCAGGTCGACGTCGGTGGCCCGGATCGGCCGGAGGTGGTGCCGCCCCGTGCTCAGGTCGACGCGCTCGGGATGGACGAAGTCCGCCGGGAGCCACGTCATGGCTGCCGAATGTAGTGGTCGCCGCCGCGCGGCTGGCACGCTTGCCCGCATGGGCCTGTTCACCGTCGAGGAGGCGCGCGCCGAGCTGGCGGCGCTGCTGCCGGTGCTCGACGAGGTCGTCGCGCTGCGGGCGGACGCGGCCGAGCTCGCGGCGGCGCAGGCCCCCGGCGGCCGGGACACGCAGCTGGGCGGGCTGGCCGAGCTCAAGGCGGCCCAGGCCCGGCTGGACGAGCTGATGACCACGGTGCAGCAGACGGGCGCGGAGCTGAAGGGCCTGGCGCCGCTGCTCGTCGACTTCCCGAGCGAGCTCGACGGCGTACCCGTCCTGCTCTGCTGGCTCGAGGGCGACCGTGAGCTCGGCTGGTACCACCGCACCGACCTCGGCTTCGCCGGCCGTCGCCGGCTGCGCTGACGGCCGCTACCCGGCCGGGGCGAGGCGCCCGACCGCATCGAGCCAGTACGCGGTGAAGCGCGGCCCGTCGACCGCCGTGACGACCCGCACGGCCGGCGCGGAGCCGTCCGGCTCCCAGGTCAGCACCCCATTCGTGACGGCGGTCCGCAGCCGCGCACGCTCGGTGCACACACCGTCCCAGCCGAGCGCCACGGCGCTCGCCAGCGGGTCGTGCAGGAACAGCAGCAGGTCGTCCGGCAGGCCGGCATGCGCCCGGGCCAGCTGTCGGTACCCGCGGTCGGCCGCGTAGCGAACGGCCTGCCGGGCGAGCAGCTCGCCGACCGGCCCGGCGGCCCGGACCCGGGGCAAGTCGCGCGCGCGAAGGTGGGTGCGCAGGGTGTCAGCGAGGGTGACCAGGGTGAGGTCGGCGCCCCCGGCGGCCACCAGCTCCGCGGCCCGCACGTCGCACGCGACGTTCCAGTCGCGCTCCGGTCCCCACGGCGGCAGGTCGGGGCCGAGCGGTCGGGCCCAGCCGCCCATCACGACCAGCCGGACGCCGCTGAGCCGCTCCGGTCGGGCGGCCGAGAGCGCGGCCAGGTTGGTCAGCGGGCCGACCGCGACCACCGTCGCCCCGCGCCGCACCGACGCGGCCAGCAGGTCGAGGGCAGATCCCGGAGGTGCCGGGCGGGGCGCCACCCCGCGCGGCCAGTAGTGCTCGCCGCGCAGCGGGCGGACCAGGTCGCCGGCCAGGGTGGTCCCGGCGCCCGCGACCACCGGGACCTCGGAGCGACCGGCGAGCGCGAGCACGTGCCCCGCGTACCCCGCCCGCTCTCCCCCGGGGTCGACGGTCGTCGTCACCCCGGTGAGCTCGACGTCGGGGTGCCCGAGCAGCATCGCCAGGGCGGCGACGTCGTCCGGGTCGCCGCCGAGGTCGGTGTCGAGGTGCACGAGCACCACCCGATGGTCCCGCACCCCGCCCCCGCCACCACTCCCCGCCACCACTCCCGCCCGCCACGACCACCACCACCACCGGGCGTTCGGCGACGTTGCGCACACCGCGATGGCGTGTCGCGTCGGCGTGTCGGTACGGAACGTCGCCGAACGCGAACGGGGTGGGGGGCCGAGGCGGCTGGTCAGGCGTCGCGGGCGACGACCGTGAGCCGGGGCAGCAGCGGCTGGACCAGCGGTCCGATCAGCAGCGCGT
>DASTVO010000056.1:0-5395 GCA_035759075.1 Actinomycetes bacterium | reverse complement strand
CGGCCAGCGCCCGGCGAGCACGCGATCAGGTCCCGGGCCTACGACGACGAGGGCAACGTCCAGCCGGTGCCGGAGGACCCCTACCTCACCAGCCGCAGGACGTTCTGGGAGAACAACGGCCAGATCACCCGGCGGGTGCGGGTGAGCTGACACCGCGCCGCGGTGCGGCTGTCGCCGTGCGCGGTCGCTCGGACGACTCGCTCACCGCCGTCCCGGGTCTGACTCTGGCTCGTTCCGTCATCGCGGCAAACTCGGGCCATTCGCCCAAGCCCCGCGCGTCGGAGCCCGACGTCGGCCGCACTCGGCCCTTAGATGGGCCCTGAACGGTGCTCGGCCTGACGCTTTGTCACAGTTCGTGCTCAGCGCGTGACGGATCGGCAGACCGGTCGTTGTGCCCTGTGCGCAGGCCTCGCTACGCAGGGTTAGCCAGGACAGGGGGCGGTGGCAGTGACGACATCGGCCATGAGCACGGGTGGGCTGGTCAGGGTGCTGGTGGCCGCGGTGGCAGTCGAGTGCGCCATCGCGCTGGTCGCGCGCACCGCCGCGGCCACGGCGATCCTCTCGGGGACGGGCCGGCAGTCCGACGTGGTGGCGGTGACCGGGCTGTTGTGGGTGGCCGTGCTGGCGATCGTCGCGCTGCTCGTCTCGCGCCGGCTGGTCGCGCAGGGCCGCTACCTCGCCGCCGCCGAGGCGCCGCGCCAGCGGCTGGACGCCATCACCGACCGCACCGAAGCCGTGCTCGCCGCGCCGACGTCGATGCAGGCCGCCCTGCAGCCGATCGTCGACCTGACCAGCGGACGCTGGGTGGCGGTCGAGGCACTCGCGCGCTTCCCGGACGACGGCCCGCCCGAGCGCTGGTTCGGCGACGCGCACGAGGCCGGGGTGGGGCTGCGGCTGGAGTGCCTGGCGTTCGAGACGGCCTGCCGGGTGCTGACCCAGCTGCCGCCCGGCGTACGGCTCTCGGTCAACGCCTCGCCGGCCCTCCTGCTCGACCCCTCCTTCCACGACCTGCTCGCGCGCCTCGGGCCGGACCGCGCGCGGCTGCTGGTCGAGGTCACCGAGCACGCGGCGGTGACGGAGTACGAGGAGATCCGGGCGGCGCTGGCCCCGCACCGCGCGCTCGGCCTGCGGCTGGCGGTCGACGACACCGGCGCCGGGTACGCGTCGTTCGCCCACGTGCTGCGGCTGCGGCCGGAGGTCATCAAGCTCGACCGGTCGCTGCTGGCCGACATCGACGCCGACGCTGCCCGGCGGGCTTTCGTCACCGCGATCGTGCTGATGGCGCTCGAGCTCGGCGCCAGCGTCACCGCCGAGGGCGTCGAGACGGAGGCCGAGCTCGAGACGCTGCGCAGCCTCGGTGTCGACGCCGTGCAGGGCTACCTGCTGGCGGAGCCGAGCACCCGCCCGGACGTGTGGGACTCCTGGGCGGCGCGCGACTGGCTGGCGCGGTCGGTGGACGTCACCGGGTCGGCACGGCTGACCGTCTGAGCGGCTACGGCCCGATCCGGGGGTAACGGACCTACGGTGGAGGGCGTCGGCGGTCGAAGGGGGAGTGTGGGTCCGATCGAACGCGCAGCCGCTGCCGTCCTCGCCGCGCTGGCGGTGCTGGCCGGCGGGCTGGTCCTGCCCGGCGTCGCCGTCGCAGAGCCGGCGCTGCCGGGCCCCTCGCTGCTGGCCGCCGGTGAGACCACGACGCTGATGGCTTCCGCCGCGCCCGTCGCGGTGGTGCCCGGCCAGCCGACGACGCTGTCGGGGCGGCTCGTGGACCCGGCGACCGGCGCGGGGGTGCCGGGCGCACAGGTCCGGCTGGAGAGCCTCGCCACCGACGGCGCCTGGGTCGAGGTCGCCGACGCGGTCACCGACCCCGAGGGGTGGAGCGTCCTCGCCCAGGCTCCGACCCTGCCGACCACCTACCGCCTCCACCACGGCGAACCCGGCGCGCCGCAGGAGTCGGTGAGCCCGCCGGTCACCGTGGACGTACGGTCGCTGACCGCGTCGCTGTCCCGTACCGCGGTGCGCGCGGGCGCGACCGTCACTGTGGACGGCGCAAAGGCAGGGCGGCCGGGCTCCTGGGTGTCGCTGGAGCGGAAGGCCGCCGGTTCCTGGGTACGCGTGGAACGCGCGCGCACCGCGGCCGACCGCACGTACTCGTTTACGGTCACGCCCTCGCTCCCGGGCTACTCGCGCTACCGCGTGGTCGGCCACGGGACGGCCACGGTGACGCTGCCCCTGCTGGAGGCGTTCCGGCTGCACAGCTACTCGGTGACCACCAGGGGCAGGATCTGGACCGACATGGCGCTGTTCCGGCAGGTCGTGGCCGAGACGCTGAACCATCCGCGGGGCTGGGCGCGGGGCCACCTGCGGTTCCGGGAGGTCCGTAGCGGCGGCGACTTCACAGTGGTGCTGTCGAACGCCGGCCACCTGCGGTCGTTCTCCTCGGTGTGCTCGAGCTTCTACAGCTGCCGGGTCGGGCGCTACGTCGTGATCAACCAGGACCGGTTCCGCAAGGGGTCGCCGTACTTCCCCGGGACGCTGACCGAGTACCGCCAGATGGTGATCAACCACGAGACCGGTCACTGGCTCGGTCGCGGTCACGCGTACTGCTCGGGTCGCGGGAAGCTCGCGCCGGTGATGCAGCAGCAGTCCAAGGGCATGCACGGCTGCCGGGTGAACGCGTGGCCGCTGGGCCGCGAGGTGCGGGGCGTTTCCTAGTGTTATCAGCGCATCTCACGCACGGTGATCGAGGGGTTACCTCCTAGCGCTGCGCAGGCTACGTTCCGAGCATGGGCCGGCACGCCCGGCACGAGACGCTCCCGGTCGTCATGGGAGCGCTCGCCGCCCTCCTCGTCGCCGCCGTCGTCGGCGGCGTGATCGCGGTGGTCTTCTACGGGGCCGGCGGGGGAGACCGGGTCGGTTCACCCGGCTCGACGCCCGAGGGCTCGCAGTCGGCTCCGGCGCCGAGCACTCCGGACGACGAGGTCGGCACGACGCCGACCGAGTCGCCGGCCGGCTCCGGCCCGGTCTCCCCTGCGCAGAGCTCACCACCCGGGTCGCCTCCCGCGTCGCCCGGTGACGGGGCGACCGGTGGCAACGGCGGCGGCGCGGGGGGCGGCACCGGCGGCACCGGCGGAGGTGCCGGCGGCTCCGGCGCCGGGTCGGGCGGCGGCGCGGGGGGTGTGGCCACGGCGATGCCGATGCCGCCGACGGTCGCGTTCCGGCTGGTGGGAACCAGCTGGGTCGAGGTGCGGGGGCCGAACGGCGAGGTGCTGACCACGGGGATCTGCCGCAAGGGCGACAACGCGGAGTTCCGGCAGAGCAGGGTGCAGGTCGTCGTCGGCAACGCGGCCGCCGTACGGCTGACGGCCAACGGGATGCCGGTGAAGCTCGGTGGTCCCGGCCAGGTGCGGGTCCTCACCGTGACGAGAGGCGGCGCCGACGACTGACGCCGCGCGTTTGCGACGTTCGGCGCCGACACGCCGAGGCCGTGATCGGCGTGTCGCGCCCGAACGTCGCAAACGATCACTGGAGTTTATTCAACCCAGGGGTTGACAACGGCGCGCGGCGGGGTTTCACTCGTTATCAACCGATCGGTTGAACATGAACGGAGGCCCGGTGTGGCGGCGGATGCACTGTCCCGGGTGTTCTCGGCGCTGGCCGACCCCACCCGCCGGGACATGGTGGCCCGCCTCGCCGTGGCCGACGCGACCGTGGGCGAGCTGGCCGAGCCGTACGACGTCAGTGTCCAGGCCGTGTCCAAGCACCTCAAGGTGCTCGAGGACGCCGGGCTGGTCAGCCGCAGCCGGGAGGCCCAACGCCGCCCGGTGCACCTCGAGGCCGAGGTGTTCGACCTGATGACCAAGTGGATCGAGCGCTACCGCCGTCAGGCGGAGGAGCGCTACCGCCGACTCGACGACGTCCTGCGCGCGATGCCGGACGCGGACGACGTCCCCCCACCCCAGACAGGAGCGACATCATGACCACCACCCGCACCTCCGAGACCGAGATCAGTGCCGACCCGCGGGTCCCGCTCGTCCGGATCGTCCGCGAGTTCGACGCGCCGCCGGAGAAGGTCTTCCGGGCGCACACCGACCCCGACCTGGTCGTGCAATGGCTCGGCCCGCGCGGCCTGGAGATGACCGTCGACAGCTGGGACTGCCGCACCGGCGGCTCCTATCGCTACGTGCACAGCCGCAACGGCGAGTCGTACGGCTTCCACGGCTGCTTCCACGAGGTGCGCCCGTCCGAGCTGATCGTGCAGACCTTCACCTTCGAGGGCATGCCGGACGGCGTGGCGCTGGAGAAGCTGGTGCTCGAGGACCTCGGCGACGGCCGTACCCGGCTGACCGCGACCTCGCTGGTCGACTCGTTCGAGGACCGCGACGCCTTCCTCGCCAGTGGCATGGAGACCGGGGTACGCGAGGGCTACGAGCGTCTGGACGAGCTGCTCGCGGGCTGACGTGACGACGGTGCCCGGCGAGCTCACTCGCCGGGCACCGCCCTGTCGGTCGCTCGGGCCCTGTCGGTCGCTCGGGCCCTGTCGGTCGCTCAGGCCCGGTAGGCCTGCCAGGCGTCGCTCATCCGCTGCGCCTGGTCGGTCGTGAAGTGGTCCATGCAGGCGTCCTCGGTGTAGTCCATGAAGTTGCGGATCGGGTCCAGACCCGGGTCGTTCAGGCAGGTGTCGCGACCGGCGTCCTCCGCGCAGTCGAAGGCCGGGTAGGCCTCTGCCGGAGTGTCGGCCACGTAGTCGCCGGGACCGGAGCAGCCGCCCTGGAACGTGTGGAACAGCGCCAGCCAGTGGCCGACCTCGTGGGTGGCCGTGTCGCCGCCGCTGTAGATGCCGGTGTTCCCGCCGGGCATGGACTCGTCCAGGATCACGACGCCGTCGTAGAAGAGCTGGCCGCCCGACGTGGACGCCTGCGGGAAGGTCGCCCAGCCCAGCAGCCCGCCGCCGATCGCGGCCGCGTAGACGTTGAGGGTCTCCGGCCCGCCGACCCGCAGTGTCGACTTGGCCGCCTTCTCCTCCTTGCTGCCCGGGGTCATCTGTGCCCAGCCGGCGTCGACGGTCCACGTGGTCTGGACGTGGTCGAAGACGAAGGGCGTCGCGGCGGCGTCGGGGCTGGTGGTCCCGGCGAAGGACTCGTTGAGCACCTCGACCTGGGCCTCGACCATGCGCTGCAGGCGGGCCTTGGCGGCCTTCTTGAGCGGCTCAGCCGTGATCACGTGGAAGACCGTGTCGACCGTGACCGAGCCGGCGTCGAGCATGGGCAGCTCGGCGGGGCTGCCGAGCTTGGCGGCCTGCACGGCGGAGACGGCGTTGGGCTCCGTCTTGGCGCCGGGCTTGGCGCGGGCCGCCGCGGACGGCTCGACGCACAGGTCGTCAGTGGCGGCCGACGCC
>DASTVO010000055.1:0-9723 GCA_035759075.1 Actinomycetes bacterium | reverse complement strand
TGGACGGCGCCCAGGCCCTCGTAGCGCAGGACGCCGCTGTTCGTCACCCGCCCGTCGACCCCTGAGCGCACGACGAGCGGACCCGACCAGTTCTCGGCGACGAACGTGTTCTCCAGAGCGGCCAGGAACGGGTCGGCCATCGAGACGAAGCGTCGCTGTGCCACCGTCGTCCGACGGCCGGCAGGGTCGGCCACGGTGAACCGGCGCAGCAGCAGGCCGCGTCGGAGGTCGAGTTCCTGCACGTAGTCGCGCACGTCGGCGGAGCGCATCGCGACCCAGTCGCTGTCGGCGGCACGGAACCGCAACGACTGCCAGTCGGGCAGGTTGACGTTGCTCTCGTGCTCGACCCGGTGGTCGTCGACGGTGTCGGTGAGGCGGTTGAACACGCCGGCGGCGTAGGTCCCCGGGTAGTGCACGCCGTCGGCCTGCGACTCCGGCGCCGCCGCGCGGGTCGCGAAGCGGCCGTTGCCCAGGGCGCACAGCGACTCCCGCAGGCCCTCACCCTCGGGGTCGAAGCCGTCGTAGCGCAGCAGCCACGTGTCCATCGCCCGTCCAGGGTGACGCAGACGGTCGCGCTGTGCGGCGAGATCGACAAGCCGTCACCCCGACACGCTCACGTCCCCGAGGTCGCTGAGCACGACGTCCGCGCCGGCAGCCGTCAGGGACTCGGCGTGGGACCCGTCCCCGACGCCGATCACCAGACCGAAGCCTCCGTCGTGGCCCGCCTGGACACCCGACACGGCGTCCTCAACGACGGCCGTCCGGCGGGGCGACACCTCCAGCCGCCGGGCCGCCTCGAGGAAGACGGCCGGGGACGGCTTCCCGGGCAGCGAGAGCCTCGCGCTCTCGACGCCGTCCACCCGGACGGGGAAGAGCCCGCCGAGTCCGGCGGCCTCGAGCACCTGCTCGGCGTTGCGGCTGGCCGTGACGACCGCGGTCCCGAAGCCTGCCGTCTGCAGGTCGCGCACGAGCGCCACGGCGGACGGGAACGTGCGCACGCCCTCCTCGGCGAGCGCCTGCCGGAACATCTCGTCCTTGCGGTTCGCCAGGGCCCACGCCGTACCTGTCCCGGGGTGGTCGGACGGCTCGCCGCGAGGCAGCTGCAGGCCTCGCGACGAGAGGAAGGTCTCGACGCCGTCGAGCCGCGCCTTCCCGTCGACGTGCTCGAGGTAGTCCGGCCGGTCGAACGGCCGGTGCGGCGGGCCGTCGGGTGCGGCGGTCCGGGCCAGGAAGTCGTCGAACGTCCGCTTCCACGCGCTGAAGTGTGTCCGCGCCGTGTCCGTGATGACGCCGTCCATGTCGAACACCACGGCGTCGTGGTGCTGTCTCGACAGCATCACCCGGCTGTGCTGCGACGGGACGGTCCCGCTCATCCGCTCGGGTACTTCTCGAGGATCTCCCGGAGCTGGGACACGAGGTGCAGAGACGCGTCGTGCTCGCGCTGCCAGACGTTGCGGCCGAAGATGAGCCCGGTCGCGCCGGCCTCCATCGACTGCCGGGCCTTGTCGAGCATCACCGTGTCACCCGCCTTGCTGCCGCCGGAGATGAGCACGAGCGTACGGTTCGCCGACCGCACGACGGCGTCGATCGCCTGCTGGGTCGAGAAGGTGTGGTCGTACTCCGACTTCACCCCGGAACGCTTGTCCGGCTTGGGGAAGTTCACCTTCACCATGTCGGCGCCGACCTCGCTGGCGGTCCGCGCCGCGTAGTCGACGGCGTAGAACGAGTCCCGGCCGCCCTTCGCCTCGATGGCCGAGCCGCGAGGGTAGGCCCAGACGATGAGCGGCATCCCGAGGCGCACGGCGCTCTGGCGGATGCGGCGCAGCTCCCGGAAGTCCTTGTCGTACGCCGGCGAGCCGACGTACAGCGTGTAGCCGACGGCGTCCGCGCCCAGCCGGACGGCCTCTTCGACGCCCGCGTGGGTCGAGGACAGCGCCGCGTCGTCCGGCGGGATGTCGGTCTTCCCGTTGAGCTTGAGCACCAGCGGCAGCTCTCCGGCGAACTCCCAGAAGAACTTCTGAGCCAGCCCGATCTCCAGCACAACGCCGTTGAAGCCGCCCTCGAGCGCGAGCCGGAGAACGTACCGCGGGTCGCCCGACGCCGGGTTCGCGAAGAAGTCCCGCGGCCCGTGCTCGAGCCCCTGGTCGTACGGCAGGAACAGGGCCGTCCCGTTCCGTGCGCCGTGCGCGAAGAGGATCCGGTGCAGCCGGGCTTTTGCGCCGGTCGTCAGGCCCATCTCGTCCAACGTCGGTCGGGTCATGCGACACCTCCCCGGTGCTCACGCCTGTCACGCTTTCGCACCGCGGCGTCGGCGCGGAGGGGCGAAGGTCCCGGCGCGGGCGGCCGATATCCTCGCGCGCATAGACCGGACAGAAGCAGAGTCGGCTGCGTTTCTCGGCGTTGACCTCGGGACCAGCGGGCTGAAGGTCGCGCTCGTGTCCCCCGACGGGACCGTCGTGGCCGAGAGCGAGGCCGGGTACCGCGTCGAGTCCCCTGAGGACGGATGGGCCGAGACCGACCCTGCGCACTGGTGGTCGGCGCTGACCGGTGCCGTCGCGGAGATGGCCCCCTTGCTGCGGTCGACGACCATTCGTGCGGTCGGGCTGGCCGGGCAGATGCACGGCGTCGTGCTCTGCGACGGGTCCGGCGCACCGCTGCGACCGGCCGTGCTGTGGCCCGACCGCAGGGCCGAGGAGGACCTGCGGCGCTGGCACGGGCTGCCGGCGGCCGACCTCGCACGGCTGGCGAACCCGGTCGTGCCCGGGATGTACGGCCCGGTGCTCGCCTGGCTGGCTGCTCGCGAGCCGGCGACCGTCGAGCAGGCGGCGACCGCGTTGTTCCCGAAGGACGTCCTGCGCGCCCGGCTGACCGGGACCGTCGGCACGGACCGCAGCGACGCCTCGGCATCGTTGCTCTGGGACGTCGTCTCCGACGACTGGTCCCGGTCGGTGGCGGCCCGCACCGGCGTCCCGGAGCGGCTTCTGCCCGCGGTCGTCGCGCCGGACGCGGTGGTGGGCACGACGTCGTGGCTGGCCGAGGTCGTCGACGGGGCCTCCGTCGACGTGCCCGTCGTGGCGGGCGCCGCCGACACGCCCGCCGCGCTGCTCGCGGCCGGCGCCGGGACCGGGCTTCTGGTCAACCTCGGCACCGGCGCCCAGGTGCTGCTCGCCGGCGCCACACCCGGTCCGGTCGACGACCCGCTCGTGCACCTCTACGCCGACACCGAGCACGGCTGGTACGCCATGGCCGCGGTGCAGAACGCGGGGCTCGCGGTGGAGTGGGCACGCGAGCTGCTCGGCCTGACCTGGGTCGACCTGGTCCGCGTTGTAGAGAAGGTGCCCACGACCCCGCGCACCGTCTCCTTCCTGCCGTTCCTGACCGGGGAGCGCGGTGGCCTGGCGCGGCCCGGCAGCCGGGGCGCATGGGTGGGCCTCGACCAGGGCTCCACCCGCGAGGACCTGGCTCGCGCGGCGCTGGAGGCCATGGCGTTCACCGTTCGCCGGGCGACCGAGCTGCTCCCGGACGTGCCTCCGGAGACCGACACCGTGCGGCTGACCGGGGGAGGCAGCCGGGAGCCGGGCGTGCAGCAGCTGGTGGCGGACGTGCTGGGCCGGGCGGTGCAGCGGGTCCAGGTCCGCAGCGCGTCCGCCACGGGTGCGGCGATGCTGGCGGCCCGGGGCGTCGGGCTGCCCCTGGCGCCGTCCCGCGCGACCGGCCCCGTCCGTGAGCCCGAGCCGCGTCCGGAGCTCGACGACGCGTACCGCCTCTGGGTCAGCCGGGTGCCCGTCGCCGACGCGTGATCACCCGCACCGTCAGCGGTCGCCGGTCAGCTCGCTCGGCGTCGCGATCACGTCGACCATCGCGCCGTTGCGCACCACGGTCACCGGGAGCGGCCGCCCGATCGCGTCGTCGAACAGCAGCCGCTGCAGGCTCTGCGCGTCCGTCATCGGGTGCCGACCGGCCGAGACCACGATGTCACCACGTTTCAGGCCGGCCTGCTCGGCCGGTGAGCCGCCGATCACCTCGACGACGCGCAGCGCGCGCTTGGCGCCGAACCTGGTGGCCAGGTCCTGCGGGAGCGGGGCGGGGGTCGACACCAGCCCGAGGTACGCGCGGCGGACGCGACCGTCAGCCATGAGCGCGGCGATGATGCGCCGGGTCGTCGCGTTGACCGGCACCGCGAGCCCGAGCCCGATCCCCGCCACCGCGGTGTTGACGCCCACGACGTGCCCGTTCGCGTCGGCGAGCGCGCCGCCGGAGCTGCCGGGGTTCAGGGCGGCGTCGGTCTGGATGACGTCCTCGACCACCCGCCCGGCGCGGCCGGTCCGGGTCGGCAGGGAGCGACCGAGCCCGCTGACGACACCCGCGGTCACCGACCCGGCCAGGCCCAGCGGGTTGCCGACCGCAACGACCAGCTGGCCGACCCGCAGGGTGTCCGCGTCGCCGAGCACGGCCGGCGGGGGTGTGGCACCCCGGCCACGGACCACCGCGAGGTCGGAGAGCGGGTCCGAGCCGACCACGTCGAACGTCGACTCCGCCCCGTCGGCGAACTCCGCCGTGCCGCGCTGGGCTCCGGCCACCACGTGAGCGTTGGTCAGCAGGAAGCCGTCGTGGGTGAAGACCACCGCCGACCCGGCGCCCTGCTGCGGCCGGCCGAACCGGTCGGTCCCGCGGACGTTGAGTGCCGCGACGTGCGGGGTCAGCGCGGCCGCGACCGCGGTGACGACCCGGGAGTACGCGTCGAGCGGGTCGATCCCGGTTTCTCCAGCTCCCTGCGAACGCTCGGGTGCTGCCTCCATGGCCTGCCTCCTGGCTGCGGTGTCCTCACCAGGACACCTCGGGCCGGGTGGCTGCGCCAGCGGCGGCGTTACGCCCGCAGCGGACGGCCGAGGTCAGCGGGTGACGAGCAGGGCCAGCGGCAGGTCGCCGCAGCGGTACAGGACGGCGCCGCCCTGGTCGACGACGTCGCCGTCCGGGGCGGCCCACATCGCGGCGACGGGGACGTCGCGGACGAGGGAGCCGGTGTCGGTCACGCCGTCGTTGGAGACCAGCACGCGCCCCTGCGAGTTGACGAGGGTCACCGTCCCCGGCAGCGCCTCGATCTGGGAGAGGGTGCGCTGCTCCACGTGACGGACGAAGACGTCGGCGCCGACGATGCCGCGGAACGCGCCGCCGGCGGTCACCGGGACGCTGAACGTGAGCGCGTACTCGTCGGTGCACAGGTAGTCGACGTAGGGCCCGGTGGTGTGGCGGGCACCCGTGCTCATGGGGACGGCGAACCAGGGGAGCGACGTGTAGTCGCGGAAGTCGTCGGCGTCCGGGTCGACGACGACCTGCAGCCGTGAGGGGACCGACGCCTGCCCGTTGCCCGGCACGGTCCACCACTCCAGCCAGTAGGGAGCGTCACGCAGCGCGTCACGGGCGGCGACGAACCCGCAGCCGACCGGAAGCTGGCCCGGGCGGGTGAGAAGGTCCGCGCACAGCGGCTCCAGCGGGCCGAGCCCGCGGCGCGACGGGTCCTCGGTCAGCGCAGCGACGGTCACCGCGCGGAGACATTCGAGGTCGGCGAACACCGACTCGCCCATCCGGGCGATGCTCTGGGCGACGATGGCCACGTCGTGAGGTGCGAGAACGGTCATGGAGCCGTCGCCTCGCCGTGCTGCTCCATGTACGGACGGTACCGCGAGCGCGCCCACGCCCTCAGCCCCTCGCCAGCTCACGGTGCAAACGGCTCAGCCGCCGTAGCCCGTCCACCACGTGTGCCTCGGCCGCAGACCGGGCGGCGGAGGAGTCACCGCGCGTCACCGCCACGGTGATCTGCCGGTGGCGCTCGACGGCCTGTCGACGGGCGGACTCGTCGTCGTAGCCCATCCAGAGCAGGGGCGCGACCTCGGTCTGCAGCGCGATCTCCTCCTTGGTCAGCCGGGCGGACTGGGCGGCCGCCGCGAGCTCGACGTGGAACTGGCCCTCCGCCCGCCGCCTGCTGCCGGCGTCGGAGGCCTCGGCGAGCAGCCCGGTGTCGTGGTCCATCCGCTCCACGTCCTCGGGGGAGGCCCGATCGGCCGCCAGCCGCGCGGCGGCCCCGTTGATGGCCGCGTAGTGGTCGCACAGGTCGCGGATGTCGCCGAGCGAGAGCTCGCGCAGCCGGGCCCGGAGCACGGCGACCGCCGGGTCCTCGGGTGCGCGGACGAAGCTGCCGCCGGCGCGGCCGCGGCGGGTCTCGACCAGGCCGCGCTGGCGCAGGACCGTCAGGGCCTCCCGGACGGTGACGGTGGAGACGCCGAAGCGCTCGGCCAGCGCACTCTCGCTGGGCAGCTGTTCACCGTCGTGCAGGAGCCCCAGCGCGATGGCGTCCGACAACCGCCGGGTGACCACCTCGGCCCGGCCCAGCGGGTCCAGCGGGGCGAAGACGGCGGCCCGCGCACCCCGGGACAGCCGGGCCGGTGTCGTCTTCGTCATCGCTCCCTCGTCCGGGTGGTGGCGGCCGCCACCGGGACTCGGCCCGGCGGCGCTTGCGCCTTGACCTATGAAGTCATATGTTTTCTTGGTCGTCCAGTACCCAGTGCGACGTTTCCGGAGGCGATCGTTGGCCACTGCCGCGCAGGGCGCCCCCTCCGCGTCCGGGACCGAGACGTCGGCCGCTGCCGCCCCCGCGGTCCGGCTCGACGGCCTGCAGAAGGTGTTCGGCAGCGGGTCGTCGGCCGTGGTGGCCGTCGCCGAGGTCGACCTGGAGATCACCGACGGCGAGTTCGTGACGCTGCTCGGCCCGTCCGGGTCAGGCAAGACGACCGTGCTGCGGATGATCGCCGGGTTCGAGCAGCCGTCGGCGGGCCGGGTGCTGCTGCGGGGGACGGACGTCACCGACTCGCCGCCCTTCGACCGGGACGTCAACACCGTCTTCCAGGACTACGCGCTGTTCCCGCACATGGACGTGGTCACCAACGTCGAGTACGGGCTGAAGGTCAAGGGTGTCGGGCGCCGGGAGCGTCGCGAGCGTGCGGTCGAGGCGCTGCACACGGTCCGGCTCGAGGGCTTCGAGCGGCGACGCCCGCAACAGCTCTCCGGCGGTCAGCGTCAGCGGGTGGCGCTGGCCCGCGCGCTGGTCAACCGGCCGGCGGTCCTCCTGCTGGACGAGCCGCTCGGTGCGCTGGACCTCAAGCTGCGCGAGCAGATGCAGGTCGAGCTCAAGGCCATCCAGCGCCAGGTCGGCATCACCTTCGTGTTCGTCACGCACGACCAGGAGGAGGCGCTGACCATGTCCGACCGCATCGTCGTGTTCAACGCCGGCCGGGTGGAGCAGGTCGGCACACCGGCCGAGGTGTACGAGCGTCCGGCGACCGAGTTCGTCGCCGGCTTCGTGGGCACCTCCAACCTGTTGCACCCGGACGCGGCGCAGGTGGTGCTCGGTCACGAGGGCCTGTACAGCGTCCGGCCGGAGAAGATCCGCGTTGTCGACGCCGACGCCGCCGTTCCCGAGGGCCACCACGGTGCGCGCGGGGTGGTGCGGGAGGTGGTGTACGTCGGGTCGGGCACGCGCTTCGTGGTCGACCTCGACGCCGGCGGCTCGTTGGTGGCGCTGCAGCAGAACCTCGAGACGTCCTCCATGGACGTCCTGGCCCTGCGCTCGCAACCGGTCGGTCTGCAGTGGCGCCGCGAGCACGAGTTCCGCGTCGGCCCGTAGCGGCCGGCGGCACAGACGGACCGGACGCCCGTCCGGGACACGGCACGACTCACATGGAGGTCGCAGTGCGCACACAGCGTCTGCTTCGGGTCGCCGCGGCGCTGAGCGCGGTGGGCCTCGTCCTCACCGCCTGCGGTGGTGACGACGGTGGCACGTCAGGGACCGGCGGCAACGGCGGCGACGGCGGGGAGGCCGCACCGGGCGGTCCCGCGTACGAGGGTCCCGTCGGAGACGGCGAGGGATCGCTGAACGTCCTCGCCTGGCCCGGGTACGCCGAGGACGGCTCGACCAGCCCCGACGTCGACTGGGTGACTCCGTTCGAGGAGGAGACCGGCTGCCAGGTCAACGTCAAGGTGTTCGCCACCTCGAACGAGGCCGTGCAGCTGTTCAACAGCGGTGACTACGACGTTCTCTCGGCCTCCGGCGACGCCTCCCTGCGGCTCGTCTACGGCGAGAAGGTGCAGCCGGTGAACCTCGACCTGATCCCGAACTATGCCGACATCATCCCGGCGCTCAAGGACAAGCCGTGGAACTCGGTGGGCGACACCAACTACGGCGTCCCGCACGGCCGCGGCGCGAACCTGCTGCTGTACAGCAAGGCGGACTACCCGGAGCCGCCGACGTCGTGGGCGGAGATGTGGGAGAGCGACTCGCCGATCAAGGGCAAGGTCAGCCCGTACGACGACGCCATCTACATCGCGGACGCCGCGGTGTACCTGATGGCCACCCAGCCCGACCTGGGCATCGAGAACCCCTACGCCCTCGACCAGGAGCAGTTCGACGCCGCCATCGCGCTGCTCGAGCAGCAGAAGCCGCTGGTCGCGGAGTACTGGGGCGACGTGGTCAAGCAGGGCCAGGGGCTGGCCACCGGCAGCGTGAAGCAGAGCCAGGGCTGGCAGCTGACGGCGAACATCGCGAACGCCGACGGCGAGAAGGTCGGGACCACGAAGCCGAAGGAGGGCACGACCGGCTGGTCCGACACCTGGATGATCAAGAAGGACACCAAGAGCATCAACTGCGCGTACAAGTGGCTCAACCACGTCATCTCGCCCGAGGTGAACGCCCAGATCGCGGAGTACTTCGGTGAGGCGCCCGCCAACCAGAAGTCGTGCGAGCTGACCGCAGAGGGTCACTGCGAGCTGTTCCACGCGGAGGAGGACGACTACTGGCAGGACGTCTGGTACTGGACCACCCCCACCGAGGAGTGCATCGACGGTCGCACCGACGTGACGTGCGTCGGCTACGACGAGTGGGTGCGTGCCTGGTCCGCGCTGCGCAGCAGCTGACCCGGACGGAGCCACCAGCGTGACCGGGAGTCGGAGCCGGGTGCGGCGCGTGCAGGGGGTCCTGCACCGCCGCACCTGGCTGCGGCTGACCGGGTTGCTGACCCTGCCCACGGCATGGCTGGTGCTGGTCTACCTCGTCCCGCTCGCGCTGCTGTTTCTGACCGCCTTCTGGCGCACCGACAGCTTCACCGGCTCGATCGTTCGCGAGACCTCGCTCGACAACTTCGTCGACGTCCTCAGCAACCCCGTCTACCTCAAGGTGCTGGCACGGACCGTCGGGCTCGCTGCCGCGGTGACGGTGATGTGCGCACTCATCTCACTGCCGATGGCCTTCTTCATGGCCCGGGTGGTGCCGCCGCGCTGGCAGCCGCTGATGGTCGCGTTGGTGCTCACCCCGTTGTGGGCGTCGTACCTGGTGAAGGTCTATGCCTGGCGCACCATGCTGGCGCCCGGCGGCTCGCTCCTCCAGGACATCTTCAGCGTGTTCGGGACGTCCGGGCCCGGCTACGGCTGGCCGGCCGTGGTCATGGTGCTGACGTACCTGTGGCTGCCGTACATGGTGCTGCCGGTCTACGCCGGGCTGGCGAGCATGCGCGGCTCGTACCTCGACGCCGCGGCCGACCTCGGGGCACGGCCGTGGCGGGCGTTCCGCTCGGTCGTTCTGCCGGTGCTTGCTCCGTCCGTCGTGGCCGGCTCGATCTTCACGTTCTCGTTGAGCCTGGGCGACTACATCACCGTGCAGCTCGTCGGCGGCAC
>DASTVO010000054.1:0-10395 GCA_035759075.1 Actinomycetes bacterium | reverse complement strand
GTCGCCGAGCCGCCGGGACCGGCGCCGACGACGACGACGTCGGCGTCTCGGGTGCCGGCTTCGCTCACGGGGGACCACCTCGAAGTGCGCTTGTGAATTGATTCACGAGGGTGCGGGCGGTCAGTCTACGCAGGCTCCTGCGGACGTGCCGAGGGGCCCGTCCCGCGGGACGGACCCCTCGTAGTCGGTGGGCCGTACGCACCATGGACGGCCCCTTCCTCAGGTCCGGAAGGCGTCCTTCACCTTCTCGCCGGCCTGCTTGAGGTTGGCCTTGCTCTGGTCCTTCTCCCCCTGCCGCTCCAGGGCCTCGTCACCTGTGGCCTGGCCGATCTTCTCCTTGGCCTGGCCGCGGATCTCCTCGACCTTGTTCTCGGTCTTGTCGTCGTGACCCATGAACGTCTCCATCCCTCGTGGTTCGGTCGTTCGGGTGCACCTGCAAGCCTTGCCCGGGCAACCCGGGCGAAACCCCGGCAAGATCGCCACTGGGCCACACAGTCCCCGATCCGGTCCCGGCCCGCGGCCGGGTCCGCCACGGAGACCGGTCCTGGTGCTACCCAGGCAGCTGGCCGATTGTGTGGCCGGGTTGCGATCTTGGTCAGCCGGCCGAGGTGTGGCTGCGATCCTGGCGCTGCGGTCCTGGTCAGGCGGCAGGGGCCGGGGTCCGGGCCCGGTGCAGCGCGACGATGCCGGCCGTCAGGTTCGTCCAGCCGACGTCTACCCACCCGCAGCGCGCGATCTGCTCCGCCAGGCCGGACTGGTCCGGCCAGGCCTGGATGGACTCGGCGAGGTAGACGTAGGCGTCGGGGTTGCTGGACACCCGGCGGGCCACCTTGGGCAGCGCCGACATCAGGTAGCCGCTGTAGACCGTGCGGAACGGTTGCCACACGGGGTGGCTGAACTCGCAGACGACGAGCCGGCCGCCCGGCCGGGTCACCCGGGCCATCTCGCGCAGGGCCGCCTGTGGGTCGCTGACGTTGCGCAGGCCGAACGAGATGGTCACGGCGTCGAAGACGCCGTCGGCGAACGGCAGCCGGAGGGCGTCGCCGGCCAGCAGGTCGAGGGTGGGGTGGGCGCGCTTGCCGACGCGCAGCATGCCGATCGAGAAGTCGGTGGCGACCACCTGCGCGCCGGCGGCCACGAACGGCAACGACGACGAACCGGTGCCCGCCGCGAGGTCGAGGACCCGCTCGCCCGACCGGGCGTCGACCGCCCGGGCCACGGCGCGCCGCCACAGCCGGGTCTGGCCGAGGGACAGGACGTCGTTGGTCAGGTCGTAGCGCTCGGCGACCCCGTCGAACATGGCCGCGACCTCGTGCGGCTCCTTGTGCAGGTCGGCGCGGGTCCCGGTCACGCGCGCCAGTCTCGCACCGCCCTACGGCTCGGCCGTCGGCTGCCCGCCGCCGTGCTCCCGGTCCGACGGGTCCCGGCCGGGCGCGTCGGCGCTGGTGCCCTGGGCGCGCTCCCGGGCCTGGTCGTGGCTGACGGCCCGGCCGGCCTGCTTGCGGGCCACCGCCTCGGCGTCGGTCATCTCCCGGTCGATGTCACGGGAGTCGTCGCCCTCGGCGGGGTACGTCCAGCGGTCCTCACTGCTCATGGATCCCGACCTACCCGGGTAGGAGCGCGCCATGCCCGACTCCCCCGTCCCGGCCGGCTGGACCCTGGACATCACCGCGTCCGACGCGCACGTCTACGACGTCTCGATCACCCACGCCTCCGGCGCCCGGACCACGCACTGCGTCACCGTGCCCGAGCCCCTGCTGGCGGGGCTCGGTCTGTCGGCCGCCCAGGAGCCGCTGCTGGTCCGCGCGTCCCTGGCCTACCTGCTCGAGCACGAGCCGTCGGCGCTGCCGGACCGGTTCGACCTCGACGAGATCGGCCGGGCGCTGCCGGACTACCGGGCGGAGATCGTCGACCGGCTCTGAGCGCGCCGCCGGGGCCGTCGTACGCTCGGATGTCATGAGCACCGTGCCGGGTCGCGCCCCTCACGCGCCGCCCGGCCCGCTCCGGGTGCGCTCGCAGCCCGTGGACCTGGTCGGCACACTGCTGCAGCGGCTCCCGCACGCGCACGACGCGCTGGCCTGGGTGACCGACGGCTCCGGGCTGGTCGGCTGGGGGGAGGCCGCGCGGCTCGAGGTCAGCGGGCCGGACCGGTTCGCCCAGGCCCGGGACTGGTGGCAGTCGCTGGTCGCCGGCAGCGTCGTCGACGACGAGGTCGGCGTCCGCGGGTCGGGCCCCGTCGCGTTCGGCTCGTTCTCGTTCTCCCCGGACGACAACTCCGTGCTGGTGGTGCCCGAGGTCACGCTCGGGCGGATGGGTGGCGCCACCTGGCTGACCACCGTGGGTGACCCGCCGCGGCTGGCGCTGCCCGAGCCGGTGGTGGGCCCGGGTGGCCTGCGCTATGCCCACGGGCAGCTGCCGGTCACCGACTTCCGGGCGGCCGTCGAGCGGGCGGTCACCCGCATCGACGCCGGTGAGATCGACAAGGTCGTCCTCGCCCACGACCTGCTCGCCGTAGCCGAGCGCGACATCGACGTCCGGTTCGTCCTCGCCGGGCTGGCCGCCGCGAACCCCGACTGCTGGACGTTCGCCGTGGACGGCCTCGTCGGGGCGACCCCCGAGCTGCTGGTCGGCCGGCACGGCGAGCGGGTCGTCTCGCGGGTGCTGGCCGGCACGACCGCCCGTGGCGGCGACGACGCCGAGGACCACGCCCGGGTCGACGCGCTGCTGCACTCCGGCAAGGACCAGGAGGAGCACCGGTACGCGGTCGAGTCGCTCGTCGACGCCCTCCGGCCGCACGTCACCGGGCTCGAGGTCCCGTCCCTCCCGCACGCGCTGGAGCTGTCCAACGTCACCCACCTCGCCACCGACGTGACCGCCTCGCTCAGCGACGGCTCGGACGTGCTGGACCTGCTCGCCGCGCTGCACCCGACCGCTGCGGTCGGCGGCACCCCCACCCCGGAGGCGCTGCGGGTGCTGAGCGAGCTCGAGGCGATGGACCGTGGCCGGTACGCGGGGCCGGTCGGCTGGGTCGACGCCCGCGGGGACGGCGAGTGGGGCATCGCGCTGCGGTGTGCCCAGCTGTCCGGGCGGTCGGCGCGGCTGTTCGCCGGCTGCGGGATCGTCGCCGGCTCCGAGCCGGACGCCGAGGTGCGGGAGGCGCAGGCCAAGTTCGTCCCCGTCCGTGACGCGCTCGAGGGCACCCCGGACTGATCCGGCGGGCCCTCAGCGCAGGGCCGACTCGGCAGCGGCCCGCAGCATCGCGTGCAGGTCGCGGGTCCGGGACCGGTCGGTGCGCACCTCGACGACGTGCAGCCCGGCTCGCGGCGAGAGCTCGCGCACGACGTCGTCGAGCGAGTCCGGTCGCGCGTACGACGTGGACGTCGCCCGGCACAAGGCCTCCAGGTCCACCCCGTGCGGCGTGCCGAAGACCCGCTCGAAGACCTCGGCGTGCTCCGGCGCCCCCTGTTCCAGCAGCGTGAACAGCCCGCCGCCGTCGTCGTTGACGACGACGACGGTGAGGTCGGGCCGGGGCTCGTCCGGCCCGATGACCAGCCCGTTGCTGTCGTGCAGGAAGGTGAGGTCGCCGACCAGCGCGTACGCGCGGCCGCCGGACCGCTGCTGGTGCGCCAGCGCGGCTCCCACCGCCGTCGACACCGTCCCGTCGATCCCGGACGCGCCGCGGTTGGCCAGGACCGTGCGCTGCTCCTCGACCAGGGCCCGGCCGGACTCGTCGAGCAGCGGGTCGTCCCACACGTCGGCCAGGTCGAGGTCGCGGACCGCGCTCGACGAGCCCGCCACCAGCAGCGCCCGACGCGGCAGCTCGGCGGCCAGCGTCCACGCCACCCCGAGGCCCGACACCGGCTCGGCGGCGACGACCTCGTGGACGGCGTCGCGGGCCTTCGCGTCCGCGTCGAGCCAGCCCGTCAGCCAGTCGTCGGGCTCCGCCCGCGGGGCGGCCTTGGGCACCCAGCCGGGCACCGCGGCCGCGGCCACGAGCGGCTCGCGTGGCCCGAGACGGACGACGCGGCCGGTGCGCGGGACGACCACCACCTCGACGTCCTCGCGGGCCAGCAGCCGCGTCACCGGCCGCGACAGCGTGGGCCGGCCGTAGACGACGACGCGTTCGACCTCCGGACCGAGCCGGTCTAGCAGCAGCCGGTAGGTGGCCAGCGCGTTCGGCCCGCTGCGCGCGCCCGAGCTGGGCTCGGCGAGCAGCGGCCAGGAGGCCGCCTCGGCCACCCAGCGGGCCTCCCAGCCGCCACGGTCCCCGGCGACCACCACGGTGCGCGGCCCGGCCTCGAGGAACGTGCCCGGGCCGTCCTGCGCGCCGGCCCACGGCACCGCGCCGCCGGCGTCCTCGCCGCTCGACCGGGGCCCGCCGTCCGGGCGCACCTCGCCCGGGTCCCGGGTCGGCACCAGCGGCTCCCGGAACGCCACGTCGAGGTGCACCGGCCCGGTCCGGCTGGCCTCCAGGGCGGCGGCGACGCAGCGGCGCTGCGCGGGACCGTCCGGGTAGCGGTCCACCGAGAGCTCGTCGACGTGGCGCACGGAGCGGACGAAGAGCCCGAGCTGCTCGATGGTCTGGTTGGCGCCGACCCCACGCAGCTCCACCGGACGGTCGGCGGTCAGCACCAGCAGCGGGACGCCGGAGTGGTCGGCCTCGACGACGGCCGGGTGCACGTTGACCGCCGCGGTGCCGGACGTCGTCACGACCGGGACCGGGCGCCCGGAGGCCTTGGCGAGGCCCAGGGCCAGGAACCCGGCCGAGCGCTCGTCGATGCGCACGTGCAGCCGCAGCCGCCCGTCCCGGTCGGCGGCGTGCAGGGCGAAGGCGAGGGGCGCGTTGCGCGACCCGGGGGCGAGGACGGCCTCGCGCACGCCGCCGCGCACCAGCTCGTCGACCAGAACCGTGGCGAGCGCCGTCGACGGGTTCACGCCCGGGACCCTACGGCCGCCAGCCGAGCCCGCCAGCGCTGGGCAGTGGCCGGGTCCGCGGCGACCGTGTCGGCGAGGTCGGGCTCCGGACGGGCCACGGGCAGCTGACCGTCCACCACCCGCAGCGGCGACGACGTCACGTCCCCGTCGAGCATCGACAGCGTGGCCAGCCCGCACGCGTACGGCAGCTCGGGCAGCGCGGCGGCAAGCGCGACCCCCGCCGCGATGCCCACCGACGTCTCCAGCGCCGAGGACACCACGACCGGCAGCCCGATCTGCTCGGCGATGCGCAGGCAGGCCGCCACGCCGCCGAGCGGCTGCACCTTGAGCACCGCGACGTCCGCGGCCTCCAGCCGGACGACGCGCAGCGGGTCCTGGGCGCGACGGATCGACTCGTCGGCGGCGACGGGGACCTCGACCTTGCGACGTACGGCCGCCAGCTCCTCCACCGACGGGCAGGGCTGCTCCACGTACTCCAGCCCGCCCGCCGCCCGGTCCAGCAGCCGGGTCATGCGGACGGCCTCGTCGACGTCCCAGGCGCCGTTGGCGTCGACCCGGATCGCGCCGTCGGGGCCGAGCGCGGCGCGGACCGCCTCGACCCGGGCGATGTCGTCGCCCTCCTGCTGGCCGGGCTCGGCGACCTTGACCTTGGCGGTCCGGCAGCCGGCCGAGGAGGCGACCAGGCGGCCGGCGTGCTCCGGCCCGACCGCCGGCACGGTCACGTTGACCGGCACGGACTGCCGCAGGGGTGACGGCCAGCCGATCTCGGCCGCCTCCCGGGCGGCCCGCAGCCAGGGCACGCACTCGTCCTCGTCGTACTCCCAGAACGGCGACCACTCGCCCCAGCCGGCGTCCCCGCGCAGCAGCATCCCCTCGCGGACCTCGATCCCCCGGAACCGGGTGCGCATCGGGACCGACCACACCCGCACGGCGGCCCGGTCAGCCACGGCCCACCCCCAAGATCTCCACGACCGTGCCCAGGAAGCGAGCCGACTGCCTTCCTGAGCACGGGGACAGGGATCTTCCTCGCGGCATGCGCCTATCCTCACCGACGTGTCCCCCGCCGCGGTCTCCGACCTGTTCGACGCCGGCGCGTGGCGTCCGGTCGAGGGCTTCGACCTCACCGACGTGACGTACCACCGCTGCGTCGCCGACGGCCCCGCGAGCGGCACGGTGCGGGTGGCGTTCGACCGTCCGGAGGTGCGCAACGCGTTCCGGCCGCACACCGTGGACGAGCTGTACGGGGTGCTGGACCACGCCCGGATGACGCCGGACGTCGGCTGCGTGCTGCTCACCGGCAACGGCCCGTCGCCCAAGGACGGCGGCTGGGCGTTCTGCTCCGGCGGCGACCAGCGCATCCGGGGCCGCAGCGGCTACCAGTACGCGACCGGCGAGACCGCCGACACCGTCGACCGGGCCCGGGTCGAGGCCGCCGGCGGGCGGCTGCACATCCTCGAGGTGCAGCGGCTGATCCGCACCATGCCGAAGGTCGTCGTCGCCGTCGTGAACGGCTGGGCCGCCGGCGGCGGGCACTCCCTGCACGTCGTGTGCGACCTGACCATCGCCAGCCGGGAGCACGCGCGCTTCAAGCAGACCGACGCCGACGTGGGCTCCTTCGACGGGGGCTACGGCTCCGCGTACCTGGCCCGCATGGTCGGGCAGAAGGCCGCGCGGGAGATCTTCTTCCTCGGCCGCACCTACGACGCCGAGGCGATGCACCGGATGGGTGCGGTCAACATCGTGGCCGACCACGCCGACCTGGAGCGGACGGCGCTCGAGGTCGCCGCCGAGGTCAACGGCAAGAGCCCGACGGCGCAGCGGATGCTGAAGTTCGCGTTCAACCTGGTGGACGACGGGCTGATGGGCCAGCAGGTGTTCGCCGGCGAGGCGACCCGGCTGGCGTACATGACCGACGAGGCCGTCGAGGGCCGTGACGCGTTCCTCGAGAAGCGCGACCCCGACTGGTCGCCGTACCCCTGGTACTACTGAATGACCCGCGGGCTGCACGGTCTGACCGCGCCCACCGGGCAGGCGGTGCTCCGGTCGTTCCTGCCGGCGCTGGCGGCGGCGCTCGACGGCGTCGGCCCGGCGCTGCTGCCGCTGCCGACCGGCGGCAGCCGGGACGGCGTCGTCACGGCGCTGCGCCCGGACCTGCCGCTGGAGCAGGACGACGTGGCGCTGGTGGCACCGACCTCCGGGTCGACCGGCGCACCGAAGGGCGCGCTGCTCACCGCCGACGCCCTGCGGTTCGCCGCGCGCGCGACCCACGACCGGCTCGGGGGGCCCGGCCAGTGGCTGCTGGCGATGCCGGTCACGCACATCGGCGGCATCCAGGTGCTGGTACGTGCCCTCGTCGCGCGAGTGCGCCCGGTCGTGCTCGACCTGTACGGCGGCTTCGACGTGCAGGCCTTCGCTGCCGCGGCGGCGGCCATGGACGACCGGGTCCCCCGGTACGTCTCGCTGGTGCCGACCCAGGTGCGCCGGCTGCTCGACGCAGGCGTCGACGTGGGCCGCTTCGACGCGGTCCTCGTGGGGGCGGCGGCCTTCCCGGCCGAGCTGCGCCGGCGCTGCGGCGAGAAGGGGTGGCGGGTCGTCGAGACCTACGGGATGTCCGAGGTCTGCGGCGGCGTCGTGTACGACGGCCACCCGCTCGACGGCGTCGACGTCTCCCTGGTCGACGGGCGGGTCACGATCGGCGGCCCCACCGTCTTCGCCGGCTACCGCCTGCGTCCCGACCTCACCGCGGGAGCGCTGGTCGACGGGCGCCACGTCACCCAGGACCTCGGCCGCCTCGACGACGAGGGCCGGCTGCACGTGCTCGGCCGGGCCGACGACGTCGTCATCAGCGGCGGCGTCAACGTCGCCGCCGGGCACGTGGAGCGGGTTCTCAGCGGCCACCCGGGTGTGGCGGGCTGCGCGGTGGTCGGACGGCCCGACGAGGAGTGGGGGGAACGGGTGGTGGCCGTCGTGCAGCCGACGGACCCGGCGTCCCCCCCGACCGTCGAGGACCTGCGCGCGTACGCGGCGACGCTGCTCGACCGGGCCGAGCTGCCGCGCGAGGTGGTCGTCCTCGGCATGCTCCCGATGCTGGCCTCCGGCAAGCCGGACAAGGACGCGGTCCGCACCCTCGTCACCGGCGTCGCGCGGTGACGACCGCTGCGCAGTGGGTGCAGGGCGCCCGGCCACGCACCCTGCCGGCGGCGTTCGCACCGGTCGCGGCGGGCACCGGCGCGGCGGCCGCGGCGGACGGCTTCGACCTGGGCCGCGCCCTGCTGGCGCTGCTGGTCGCCCTCGCCCTGCAGGTGGGCGTGAACTACGCCAACGACTACAGCGACGGCGTGCGCGGCACCGACACCGACCGGGTCGGCCCGCTGCGGCTGGTCGGGTCGGGTGCCGCGTCACCGGCCGCGGTCCGCACCGCGGCGCTGCTCGCGTTCGGGGTCGCCGCGGTCGCCGGGCTGGTGCTCGCTCTGCTCGCCGCGTGGTGGCTGCTGCTCGTCGGGGCGGCCTGCCTGGTCGCCGCCTGGTTCTACACCGGCGGCCGGTCCCCCTACGGCTACCGCGGGCTCGGCGAGGTGTCGGTGTTCGTGTTCTTCGGGCTCGTCGCCACGGTCGGCACGACGTTCGTGCAGGCAGGGGAGGTGACCGGAGCGTCGGTGCTGGCGGGCAGCGGCTGCGGGGCGCTGTCCTGCGCGATCCTGGTGGCGAACAACCTGCGCGACCGGGCCAGCGACTCGGCCGCCGGCAAGCGCACGCTGGCCGTCCGGCTCGGCGACCCGAGCACCCGCCGGCTGTACGCGGGGCTGCTCCTCGCCGCGTACGCGCTGGTGGTGGTCACCGCTGCCGTGGGTCACCCGTGGGCGCTGCTCGCGCTCGGGACGGCCCCGCTGACGGTGCGGCCGGTCCGGACGGTGCTCGGTGGCGCGGTCGGGCCGGCGCTCGTCGCGGCGCTCAAGGCGACCGGTGTCGTGCTGCTCGGCTACGGCGTGGTCCTCGGGGCGGGGCTCGCACTCGGCAGCTGATGGAGCGTGACGCCGTGCAGGGCGCCGTCGACGGCCTCGGCGGTCAGGTAGGTGCAGTGCGGCTGGCGGCGCCGGTCGGTCGGTGAGCCGGGGTTGAGCAGGCGCAGCCCCCTGGGCGTGGTCGTGTCCCAGGGGATGTGGCTGTGGCCGAAGACCAGCACGTCGGTGTCCGGGTAGGCGTCGTCGCAGCGCTGCTCGCGGCGGGTCGCCGGCCCGGTCTCGTGCACCACGGCGAGCCGGACCCCGGCGACCTCGACCCGCGCCACCTCCGGCAGCCGCGCCCGAAGCGCCGCCCCGTCGTTGTTGCCCCAGACCGCGACGAGCCGCGCGGACCGCTGCTCGAGCCGGTCGAGCAGGTCGACCTCCACCCAGTCACCGGCGTGCACGACGACATCGGCGGCGTCGACCTGCGCCCAGACCGCGGCCGGCAGGTCCTTGGCCCGCTTGGGCACGTGGGTGTCGGCGAGGAGCAGCAGGCGCACGCGGTCGAGCATGCCCGCTGGGGACGCGGCTCAGGCCGCCAGCAGGTCCGCGACGTCGAGGCTGCGGGACCGGCGCTCGACGACGACCGACGCGGCGAGAACGACGAGGCCGGCCACGGCCAGGCCGGCGCCGACGACAGCGGGAGCGGTGAAGCCGAACCCGGCGGCGATCACCAGCCCGCCGAGCCAGGCGCCGAGGGCGTTGGCCATGTTCAGCGCGGAGTGGTTCAGGGTCGCGGCCAGCGCCTTGCCGTCTCCGGAGACGTCGAGGAGTCGGGTGGTCAGCGCGGGCAGCCACACCGCCATGACGATGGTGAGCGCGAAGACCGTCACGGTGGCGGTCACCTGACCGTGGGCCGTGACCGTGAAGGCGAGCAGGGTGGCCACGGTCAGCACCGGGCCGAGAACGAGGGTGCGCAGCACCGACCAGTCGGCCATCCGCCCGCCGAGGAGGGTGCCGACGGTCATCCCGACGCCGAGCAAGGCCAGCACGAAGGGGATGCGGGCCGGTGACAGCCCGCCGAGCTCGGTGAGGGTCGGCGCGATGTAGCTGTAGACGGCGAAGAACCCGCCGAACCCGATGGTTCCGACCAGCAGGGTGAGCCAGACGACCGGGCGCTGCAGCGCGCTGACCTCCCGGCGCGGGCTGGCGCCCTCGAGGGCCGCCACCCGGGGGACGAGCAGCTCGACGGCGGCGAGCGTCAGCAGCGCGACCCCGACCACCGTCGCGTACGTCGTGCGCCAGCCCAGCTGCTGGCCCAGCATCGTGGCGAGCGGGACGCCGACGATGTTGGCGACGGTCAGGCCGACCAGCGTGGACGCGACGGCGCGGGCCCGCCGGGCGGGCGGCACGAGCGCGGAGGCGACCACCGCGGCCATCCCGAAGTAGGCACCGTGCGGCAGCCCGCTGACGAACCGGGAGACGACGAGCAGGCCGAACGTCGGCGCGAGGACCG
>DASTVO010000053.1:0-3298 GCA_035759075.1 Actinomycetes bacterium | reverse complement strand
CGGATCCGAGGTCCCTCCGTGGCCGGGTCCATGTCGAGCACGCGCAGCTCGCCGCCCGAAAGAGGCGAGACGCAGCCGATCATGCGCATGGTCGAGGACTTGCCGGCGCCGTTGGGGCCGAGGAACCCGAACGCCTCCCCGCGCGCGACGTCGACGTCGATGCCGTCCACAGCGGTGAAGCTGCCGAAGCGCTTCACCAGCCCCCGGGCCGTGATCAGAGCAGAGTCGTCGGGCACGGTTGTCGACCCTAGCCCTGACCCCCGACGGAACCGACCGGGTTTCCGCCGTCGGCGCAGGACTGTCGGTCCCGCAGGCGAGAATGCGTGGGTGAGCCGGTTCTCCCCCGCGACGCAGTCGTGGTTCGACACCTCCTTCACCGCGCCCACCGCGGCCCAGTCCGGCGCCTGGGAGGCGATCGGCGTCGGCCGCAACGCCCTCGTCGTGGCGCCCACCGGCTCCGGGAAGACGCTGGCGGCGTTCCTGTGGTCGATCGACCGGCTGGCCAGCGAGCCCACGCCCGCCGAGCCCCAGCGCCGCTGCCGCGTCCTCTACGTCTCCCCGATGAAGGCTCTCGCCGTCGACGTGGAGCGCAACCTGCGCGCACCCCTCACCGGCATCCGGCACGCCGCCACCCGGCTCGGCCTGCCCGAGCCCGACCTGCGGGTCGCCATCCGCTCCGGCGACACCCCGGCCGACGAGCGGCGCCGGTTCGCCCGCACCCCGCCCGACATCCTCATCACCACTCCCGAGTCGCTCTTCCTGCTGCTGACCTCGCAGGCCCGCGAGTCGCTGCGCGGGGTCGAGACCGTGATCGTCGACGAGGTGCACGCCGTGGCCGGCACCAAGCGCGGTGCGCACCTGGCGATCTCGCTGGAGCGCCTCGACCATCTGCTCGACGAGCCCGCGCAGCGGGTCGGGCTGTCCGCGACGGTGCGCCCCGTCGAGGAGGTCGCCCGGTTCCTCGGCGGCCCGCACGACGTCGACGTGGTGCAGCCGCCGGCGGCCAAGACGGTCGAGCTCGAGGTGGTCGTCCCCGTCGAGGACCTCGGCGAGCTCGGGCAGACGACCGGGGAGGTCAGTGGCTCCGCGGCCGGCGAGGAGCGGCGGACCTCCATCTGGCCGCACGTCGAGGAGCGGATCGTCGACCTCGTCTCCGCCCACCGGTCCACGATCATCTTCGCCAACTCCCGCCGGCTGGCCGAGCGCCTCTGCAGCCGGCTCAACGAGATCCACTACGAACGGGTGACCGGCGAGGCGCTGCCCGAGCCGGGGTCGCTGCAACCGGCCCAGGTGATGGCACAGGCGGGTTCGTCGGCCGGCCGGCCCGCGGACGCGGCGGTGCCCGACATCGCCCGCGCCCACCACGGGTCGGTCTCCAAGGAGCAGCGAGCCCAGATCGAGGAGGCGCTCAAGGCGGGCCGGCTCCCGGCAGTCGTGGCCACCTCCTCGCTCGAGCTCGGCATCGACATGGGCGCGGTCGACCTCGTGATCCAGGTGGAGTCGCCCCCGTCGGTCGCGAGCGGGCTGCAGCGGGTCGGCCGCGCCGGGCACCAGGTGGGCGCGGTCTCCAAGGGCGTGATCTTCCCGAAGTACCGCGGCGACCTGGTACAGACGGCCGTCGTCGCGGAGCGGATGCGGGCGGGGTCGATCGAAGCGATCCGCTACCCGCGCAACCCGCTCGACGTACTCGCCCAGCAGGTCGTCGCGATGGTCAGCATCGACGAGTGGGAGGTCGAGGTGATGTACGACGTGGTACGCCGGGCCGCGCCGTACGCCTCGCTCCCGCGATCGGCCTTCGAGTCCGTGCTCGACATGCTCGCCGGCCGCTACCCCTCCGACGAGTTCGCCGAGCTGCGCCCGCGGCTGGTCTGGGACCGGGTCGGTGGCACGCTCACCGGCCGGCCGGGGGCACAGCGGCTGGCGGTGACCAGCGGCGGCACGATCCCGGACCGCGGGCTGTTCGGAGTCTTCCTCGTGGGCGAGAAGCAGAGCCGCGTCGGCGAGCTGGACGAGGAGATGGTGTACGAGTCGCGGGTCGGCGACGTCTTCACCCTCGGCTCGACGTCCTGGCGGATCGAGGACATCACCCACGACCGGGTGCTGGTCACGCCCGCCCCGGGCCAGCCCGGCCGGCTGCCGTTCTGGCACGGTGACGCGCTCGGCCGCCCCGTCGAGCTGGGCCGGGCGCTCGGCGCGTTCACCCGCGAGCTGGCCGCGCTCCCGCCCGACAAGGCGCGCGACCGGGTGCTGGCCAGCGGGCTGGACGAGTGGGCCGCCGACAACCTGCTGGCCTACCTCGCCGAGCAGCAAGCCGCGACCGGCCACCTGCCCGACGACCGCACGCTCGTGGTGGAGCGGTTCCGGGACGAGCTCGGTGACTGGCGGGTCGCGATCCACTCCCCGTTCGGCGCGCAGGTGCACGCACCGTGGGCGCTGGTGATCTCGGCCCGGATGCGTGAGCGCCTCGGCGTGGACGTGCAGGCGATGCACAGCGACGACGGCATCGTGCTGCGGCTCCCCGACGTCGAGATGGACGACGGGACAGCCCCTCCGGCGGCCGAGCTCGCGGTGCTGGACCCCGACGAGGTCGAGCCGCTGGTCACCGCCGAGGTCGGCGGCTCCGCGCTGTTCGCGTCCCGGTTCCGCGAGTGCGCGGCCCGCGCGCTGCTGCTGCCGCGGCGCAACCCCGGCCGCCGCACACCGCTGTGGCAGCAGCGGCAGCGCTCAGCGCAGCTGCTGTCGGTCGCCAGCGACTACGGCTCGTTCCCGGTCGTGCTCGAGACGATGCGCGAGTGCCTGCAGGACGTGTTCGACGTGCCCGGCCTCGTCGGGCTGATGCGCGAGGTCGAGGAGCGCACCGTGCGCTTCGTCGAGGTGGAGACGGCGCAGCCCTCCCCGTTCGCCCGCTCGCTGCTGTTCGGCTACGTCGCGCAGTTCCTCTACGAGGGTGACTCGCCGCTGGCCGAACGGCGCGCGCAGGCGCTCTCGCTCGACGCCACCCTGCTCGCCGAGCTGCTCGGCCAGCAGGGCTACGGCGCGTTGCGCGAGCTGCTCGACGAGGACGCGATCGCCTCGCTGGCGGCCGACCTGCAGCGGCTCTCCGAGGACCGCAGGGCCCGCGACGTCGAGGGGGTCGCCGACCTGCTGCGGGTGCTCGGTCCGCTGAGCACTGCCGAGGCCGTCGAGCGGGGCGCGACCCCGGCCTGGCTGGCCGAGCTCGAGGAGACCCGGCGGGCCGTGCGGCTGAAGGTCGCCGGCGAGCAACGCTGGGTCGCCGTCGAGGACGCCGGTCGGCTGC
>DASTVO010000052.1:0-5522 GCA_035759075.1 Actinomycetes bacterium | reverse complement strand
CACCCAGGCGGGCATGGTGGCCGGCTTCGCCGACCGCGACCGGCCGCGGCGCGTCATCGGGATCGACGGCTCGGCAAAGCCGGCCGAGACCCACGCCCAGGTGCTGCGGATCGCCCAGCGCACCGCGAACCTGCTAGGCCTCGAGCGGGAGCTCGGAGCGGGCGACGTCGAGCTCGACGACCGCTACCACGGCGGGGTCTATGGCATCCCGGACGAGCGGACGCTGGACGCGATGCGTCTGGCCGCCCGGCTGGAAGGGATGATCACCGACCCGGTGTACGAGGGGAAGTCGATGGCAGGCATGGTCGACCTCGTGGCACGCGGGGAGATCGACGCCACGTCGAACGTCCTCTACGCCCACCTCGGTGGCCAGCCGGCGCTCAACGGTTACAGCGCACTCTTCGGCTGACGAAGGTCCCTGCCCGAGACGGGACGCCTCGGGCGACCACTCGCCGCCGGGCTTGCCAGCAACGCCCTGGCCGGGCCGCTCTGGCTCGACGTCATCGACTACCGCTTCGGCCACTCGATGACCAGTCAGGGCATCGGGCTGGACGCGGTGGTGCTGCTGCTGGTCGTGCCGATGACTGTCGCCGGCGGGTGGCTGACGCTCCGCGGCCGCCCTGCCGGGCTGGTCCTCGCGCTGGGACCGACGGCGTTCGCCGCGTACATGCTCCCCCAGTACGTCATCGGGCCCGAGTACGACCGGCTGCCGGGTAACAACGAACGGTTCGTCGTGTTCCACCTGGGGCTGTTCGTGCTCGCCGTCGGGCTGCTGCTGGCGTGCTGGCTCGCCACGGGCGCGCTGCGACTGGGGCCGGACTCCGGCCGGAGCGACCGCCGGAGGTCATGGGTGATGGTGGGCCTTGCGACGTTCATCCTGCTGCGCTGGGTGCCGGCGCTGGCGGCCCTCACCAGCGGACGGACGTCCGACGCCGGCTACCAGGACAACCCGACGGCCTTCCTGCTGGTCGGGCTACTTGATGTCGGGCTGGTCGTGCCGGCGGCTGTCGTCACCGCGGCCGGCCTCCGTCGTGGGGCCGGGTGGGCACGCCGGGCCGCGTTCGGTCTCATCGGCTGGTTCGCGCTCGTCCCGGCCTCGGTGGCCGCCATGGCCGTCGTGATGCAGCTCCGCGACGACCCTCAGGCGAGTGCCGCGAACACGTCCGTGTTCACCGTCGCGGCAGCGGTCTTCCTCGTCGCTGCCGTCATCCTGTACCGGCCGGTGCTCTCCCGGACGGCGAAGACCCCCGCCCCGGTGCGTACCGAGATGGAGGCCTTCGTCGCGGAGCCGCCTGTCGGAGTCGAACCGACGACCTACGCATTACGAGTGCGTCGCTCTAGCCGACTGAGCTAAGGCGGCGGGCGCCGGGGACGTTGCCCCGGCACGGCGAGCAAGTCTAGGGCATGCAGGCGGCGCGTCATCGGCAGCGGGTTCCCGCCGCGGAGAGGGTGCCGTCGAGCAGATAGCGGTCGACGGCGCGGTCGATGCAGTCGTTGCCCTGGCGGTACGCGGTGTGTCCGTCACCGACCAGCGTGAGCAGTCGTCCGGACTCCAGCTGCCGGGCGACCGAGCGGGCCCACTCGTACGGCGTCGCGGGGTCCTTGGTGGTGCCGATGACGAGGATCGGCCGGGCGCCCTCCGCCACCACCGGGTGCGGCGTCCCCTGCGGAGGCACCGGCCAGCTCGCACACGGCAGCGAGCCCCATGCGATGAACGCCCCGAAGACCGGCGACACTGCCTCGGCGCGGGCTGCCGCCGCGCGGTAGGCCGCGAGCTCGGTGGCCTCTGGACGGTCGAGGCAGTTGACCGCGTACAGCGCCTCGACCGAGTTGGTGCGGTACCGCCCGTTCGGGCCGCGGTCGCTGTAGAAGTCGGCCAGGGCGAGGAACAGGGTTCCGCTCCCCCGCTTCGCCTCGGCGATCGCCTGCCGCAGCAGCGGCCAGGTGTTCTGGTCGTAGAGCGCGGCGGCCACCCCGAGGACGGCAAGCGCCTGGGTCACCGGCCGACCGCGCTCACCCCGGAGCGGGGTGGCGTCGACGGCGTCGAGCAGCCCCTCGACCTCGGCCTGCGCCGCGTCGACGTCACCGGACACCGGGCAGCTGTCACGCTTCAGGCAGTCGGCCAGGAAGGAGCGGAAGGCGCGGTGGAAGCCGGCGGCCTGGCCGCGGGCGATCTCCTCGCCGCTGGCGGCCGGGTCGAGCTGGCCGTCCAGGACGACCCGCCCGACGCGGCGCGGGAAGCGCTCGGCGTAGGTCGTGCCGATGTAGGTGCCGTAGGACTTGCCCAGGTAGTTCAGGCGGCGGTCCCCCAGGACCGCCCGCAGGACGTCCAGGTCACGGGCGACGTCCCGGGTGCCGACGTGCTCGGTCAAGGCCGGGCGGTCGGCGAGGCAGCCTTGGCCGAGCGCCTGCCACTCCTGGGAGAGCGCCTCCTCCTCGGCGGGGTCGTCGGGCGACCCGTCGATCGCCAGGAAGCGGTCCAGCTCGCCGTCGGTCAGGCAGCTGATCGGCGCGCTGCGAGCCACCCCGCGCGGGTCGAACCCGACGATGTCGTAGCGATCGCGCACCGCGTCGCTGACCACCGACTCGGCGGCCCGCGCGTAGTCCACCCCAGAGGCACCCGGCCCGCCCGGGTTGAGCACGAGCGAGCCGCGGGCGTCACCGGAGGCCGGCAGCCGGACCAGCGCGAGCTTGATCGTCCCGTCCGCCGGTGCCCGGTAGTCGATCGGCACCTCCAGCCGGGAGCACTCGAAGCCGTCCCGGCAGTCGCGCCACGTCAGGGTCTGGCCGTAGAAGCGGGCCAGCGGGCCGGACGTGGACGCGCCGGCCGTCGCCTTGGTGGAGCGCACCGCCGCGTCACCGGCGCCGGCCTCGCCGTCGCCTGCCGAGCAGCCCGCGGTCAGCACGGCCGCCGCTGTCAGGGCTGCAAGCAGGACCTGCGCCCGACGTGCCACCAGCAGGTCCTCCGTCCCGGAACCGGGCCCCGACGACCCGAGGGGCGAGATTACCCGCCGTACTCCGCGTCGTGCGCCTGTCGCGGGGCGCAGACGCTGGCCTTGGGGCAGGCGCAGCGCCGCCCGGTCTCGGCGAGCCGGACGACGACAGCGTCGGAGGGCACGTTGTGCGCCACCACCCGCCCGACACCCTCGGGCGTCTCGACCGTCTCCCCCACGGCGGGGGCGTCGGCCTTGAACTCCTGGTAGAGCGGGTGCTCGTACTTCAGGCAGCACATCAGCCGGCCGCACGCCCCGGAGATCTTCAGCGGGTTCAACGGCAGGTCCTGGTCGCGCACCATCCGCACGCTGACCGCCTCGAAGTCCTTGAGGAACGTGGCGCAGCACAGGTCCCGGCCGCACGGTCCGATCCCGCCCTGGACCCTGGCCTCGTCGCGCGGACCCAGCTGACGCAGGTCGACCCGCGCCTTCAGCTCCGCGGCCAGCTCGCGGACCAGCACCCGGAAGTCGACCCGGTGCGGGGCGGTGAAGTAGACGACCACCTTCTCCTCGGCGTCCAGGTAGTCGACCGCGACCACCTTCATCGGCAGCTCGTGCCGGCGGATCAGCCGCTTGGCGGTGGAGCGGGCCGACGTACGCCGGGAGCGGTTGCGCTCGTCCCGCGCCAGGTCGTCCTCGCCCGCCATCCCGGCGCAGACCGGCAGCCCGCCGACCTCCTCGCTCACCCACTGCGGCGCCCAGACGCACTCGGCCACCTCGGCCCCTGAGTCCGTGGGCACCAGCACCTTGTCGCCCACTGAAGGGGACGTGCTCCCCGGGTCGAGGTAGTAGAGCCGTCCGTAGCGGGTGAAGCTCACCGCCATCACCAGGGGCATGCGCGCAGGCTAGCCGCGCCACCGGGAGGTCCGCGCTCCTCGCTTCATGATCGTTTGCGACCTTGTGTCGAGATCGACGGCGTGTCGGGTGGTGTGTCGCCGCCGAACGTCGCAAACGATCATCCAGCAGCGGCCGAGCGAGGGCCGGGGTGGGTGGCTCGGGTCCGGTCGGTCCGCGGGTCAGCCGCGGCGGAGGGCGACGGTCATCGCCTCGACCGCGAGCAGCGGCGCCACGTTGACCTCGATCTGCTCCCGGGCCCGCAGCACCGCGTCGATCCGGCGCAGCGTGGTCTCGGGAGTCGAGCCGCGCGCGACCGAGGTGACGGCGTCGCGCATCTCCTCGTTCACCAGCTCCACCTCGGCGCCGGACTGCACCGCCAGCACGTCCCGGTAGAAGCCGGCCAGGTCCACCAGGGCCCGGTCGATGCCGTCCCGCTTCGCGCGGGTGGAGCGCTTCTTCTGCTCGGACTCGAGCTCCTTGAGCTGGGCCGCGGCCCCGGACGGCTGGCGCGACGAGCCGGTCCCGACGCCGAGCGCCCGCTTCATCTCCTCGGTCTCGGTGGCGGCGAGCACACCCGCGGTCTCGTTGGCCTCCTCGTTGGCAGCGGCCACGAGATCGGCTGCCGCCCCGAGCGCGGAGGACAGGTCGTCGAGAGTCATGGGCAGCCGCATCACGTCGTGGCGGCGCAGCCGGGCCTGCTCGTCGACGGCCAGCCGCTTGGCCCGGCCGATGTGGCCTTGCGCCGCGCGAGCGGCGAAGGCCGCCATCGCCGGGTCCACGTCGTCGCGGCGCACCAGTACCTCGGCGACCGCGCTCGTGGAGGGCGTCCTCAGGGAGAGATGCCGGCAGCGGGACCGGATCGTGGGCAGCACGTCGTCGACGGCCGGTGCGCACAGCAGCCACACGGTCCGCTCGGTCGGCTCCTCGACCGCTTTGAGCAGCGCGTTCGCCGCCGAGTCGGTGAGCCGGTCCGCGTCCTCGACCACCATCACCTGCCACCGGCCCCCCGCCGGGTGGCGCGCGGCCCGCGCGACCAGCGCGCGCGCGTCGTCGACGCCGATCGAGAGCTTGCGGGTGTTGACGACCTGCACGTCGGCGTGGGTCCCACCGAGCGCGGTCCGGCAGGCGTCGCACTCGCCGCAGCCCAGCCGAGGGCACTGCAGCGCGGCGGCGAAGGCCCGGGCCGCGGTCGACCGACCCGACCCGGGCGGACCCGTGAACAGCCAGGCGTGGGTCATCCCGTCGTCGCGCTCACCGCGCAGCCGGGCGGCCGCACCGGCGACGGCACGGACCAGCACCTCGACGGTGCGGTCCTGGCCGACGAGGTCGGCCCAGACGCCGGCACCGATCCCGGGACCCACCGGCGCGGTCATCGCTCGTCGTGGTCGCGCACCCGCGGCAGCTGCACGGTGCGGTCGTCCTCGTCATCGTCCTCACCGGCGACGGCGAACAGCTCGTCGGTGAGGCTGAGCTCGCGGGTCGGCGGGTCGACGTCGGGACGGCGCGTGGGGGTCGTCGTCTCGTCCGGGCCCAGGGCGCGGTGCCGGTGCGGGTCGGCCGCCCGGCGCGCCTCCAGCGCCTGCCGGCGGGCCTCCTCTCGCGCGGCCCGCTCCTCGTGCCGGCGGCGACGACGCTCCTCGGCCTCGACGGCCCGGCGCGCGGCGCGCTCCTCCTCCTGGCGGGCCCGTTCGG
>DASTVO010000051.1:0-3550 GCA_035759075.1 Actinomycetes bacterium | reverse complement strand
ATCTGCTCGAGGTCCTGCAGCGGGACGGTGTTCCGGATCCCCGCGACCACGTCCTCGCCCTGCGCGTTCTGCAGGTAGTCGCCGTAGATGCCCTGGTGCCCGGACCCCGGGTCACGGGTGAACGCGACGCCGGTGCCGGAGTCCATCCCGAGGTTGCCGAACACCATCGAGCAGACGTTGACCGCTGTCCCCAGGTCGGCCGGGATGCGTTCCTGACGGCGGTAGAGGACCGCGCGGGGCGCGTTCCACGAGTCGAAGACCGCGTTGATCGCGAGGTCCATCTGCTCGCGCGGGTCGGTGGGGAACTCTCGGCCACCGTGTTCGCGGACGATGCCCTTGAACGTGTCGACGATCCCGCGCAGGTCGCTCTCGTCGAGGTCGAGGTCGTTCTCGGTTCCATTGGCCTTCTTGGCGGCGTCGAAGGCCTCGTCGAAGTGCTCGCCGTCGACACCGAGGACGGTCTTGCCGAACATCTGGATCAGCCGGCGGTAGGAGTCCCAGGCGAAGCGCTCGTTGCCGGCCTGCTTGGCCAGGCCCTGGACCGACTCGTCGTTGAGCCCGATGTTGAGGACCGTGTCCATCATCCCGGGCATCGAGAACTTGCCACCGGAGCGCACCGAGACCAGCAACGGGTCGTCTGCCTGCCCCAGCCGGCGGCCCATCGCCTGCTCGAGGGCCTCGAGGTGCCGGCTGACCTCGTCCCGCAGCTCCGCGGGCTCCTCGCCCGACTCCAGGTAGATCTTGCAGGCCTCGGTCGTGATGGTGAACCCGGGCGGCACCGGCAGCCCCAGGTTGGTCATCTCGGCCAGGTTGGCGCCCTTGCCTCCGAGCAGGTCCTTGAGGTCCTTGTTGCCCTCGGTGAAGTCGTAGACATACTTCGTCACTGCCAGCACCCCTCGCATGATCGTCGTCGACCCGGCAAGCCTGTGCTGCGGAGCCTACCCACGCCCCCGTCCCGCCTAGCCGCCGAGCAGCGCGGGACATCGCGAGCGTCCCCGGCCTGCGAGAGGATCCAGGCGTGAGTTCCGACCGGCCGCAGACGGAGGACGCCATGGCACAGCCCACCGGACTGTCAGCCGTGCTGTACGCCAAGGACCTGGACCGGGTCTGCAGGTTCTACGCTGCGGTGCTGGGCGTCGACCCGCCAACCCGGGACGGCAGCCACGTGGTGCTGCGGTCGGGTGGCGTGGCGCTCGTCGTGCTGGCCGTGCCTGAGCTGTTGGCACGGGAGATCGTCGTCAGCGACCCGCCCGCCCGCCGCACCGAGACGCCGATCAAGCTGGTCCTCCCGGTGGACAGCATCGCGCGGGTGCGCGACCTCGCCGGGCCTCTCGGTGGCGTCGTCGACTCGCCGCGGCACGAGTGGACGTTCGAGGACGACCGGGTCTGCGACGGGCACGACCCCGAGGGCAACGTCTTCCAGCTCCGGGAGCCGGTCCGCTGACCGGAGGGACACCGGACCGCGACCGACACCACGCAGCACCTCGTCGGGTAGACCACCGGTGGAGCGACGCCATGTACGGGGGGCACGGTCGGATGGCAGCATGCGACCGTGCGGGACCTCGGATGAGCCGTCGGCCGCGGGTGCCGTGGTGGGGGCTGGTGTCGTCGGCCGCCGCGCCGGTGCTGCTCATCGGCGGCTGGACCCTGGCGGCGTCCCGGCAGCGGGACGGCTTCGACCCGGTGGTGGAGACGATCAGCGACCTCGCCGCGTACGGCGCCGACGACCGCTGGGTGATGACGGCGGCGCTCGCCGGCCTCGGCATCTGCCACCTCGTGACGGCGGCTGCGCTGCGCGACGCGGCGCCGGCGGGGCGGGTCGTGCTCGCCGCCGGTGGCGTGGCGACGGTGCTCGTCGCGGTGTTCCCGCTCCCGGCGGACGACAGCGGGTCGGCGGCTCACACGGTCGCCGCGGGGACGGCGTTCCTCGCGCTGGCGGTGTGGCCGGCCGTGGCCTGGCGCCGTGGGCTGCCCGGCCCGCTGCGTCGCTCGGTCTCGCTGCCGGCGGCGGCTGCGCTGCTCGGACTGGTCGGCTGGTTCTTCGCCGAGCTCGTCGCCGACGGCGGGCGGGTGGGGCTGTCCGAACGCGTGGCGGCCGGCGCACAGTCGGTGTGGCCGCTCGTCGCGGCGTGGGGAGCGCGCAAGTGGCGAGGATGAACACGTTCCGCTGGGGAGTCATCGGCACCGGCGGCATCGCGCGCACGTTCACCCGGGACCTGTCGCTGCTGCCGGACGCGGTCGTCACCGCGGTCGGGTCGCGGCGGCAGGAGTCCGCGGACGGTTTCGCGCGCGAGCACGGGGTCGAGCGGGCCTTCGCCTCGTACGAGCAGCTGGTCTCCTCCTCCGACGTCGACGCGGTGTATGTGGCGACCCCGCACCCCGGCCACCACGACGCGGCCCGGCTGGCGATCGAGGCCGGCAAGGCGGTGCTCGTGGAGAAGCCGTTCACCCTCAACGCGCGGGAGGCGGAGTCGCTGGTCGCCGCGGCGCGCGATCGGGGCACATTCCTGATGGAGGCGATGTGGACCCGCTTCCTGCCGCACGTCGTCCGGCTGCGCGAGGTGATCGCGTCCGGGGCCCTCGGCGAGGTGCGCACCGTCGTGGCCGAGCACGGGCAGTGGTTCGCGCGCGACCCCGAGCACCGGCTGTTCGCGACGGCCCTCGGCGGCGGCGCGCTGCTGGACCTCGGCATCTACCCGGTGTCGTTCGCGTCGATGGTGCTCGGCCCGCCGACGACGGTGACCGCGGTCAGCGACGTCGCCTTCACCGGGGTGGACGCGACGACGTCGGTGCTGCTGCAGCACGAGGGCGGGGCGCACGCGGTCATCACCACGTCCTTGGAGGCGGCCGGCGCGAACCGGGCGTCGATCGCGGGCACCGAGGCGCGGCTCGAGGTCGACTCGGTCTGGTACAGCCCGACCACCTTCACGGTCCGGGCGCGTGACGGTCGGGAGATCGAGCACTTCGACCTGCCGCACGAGGGCGGCGGTCACCGGCACCAGGCGGCCGAGGTCGCGCGGTGCGTGCGGGAGGGCCGGACCGAGAGCGACGTGATGCCGCTGGACGAGACGGTGACCATCATGGCGACGCTCGACGAGATCCGGCGGCAGATCGGTCTCGTGTACCCAGGCGAACGCTGACGCTCAGATGTCATTTGTGGGGTTCCGCACCCCTGGTCGGGAGCTGCCCCGACGAGTAGAACGAAGAGGTCCAGCCAGCTACTCGAGGGAGACCGTCATGCACGCTGTCATTCGCAGCTACGCCGGCCAGGGTGCCTCGGAGCTCTTCGACCTGATCGAGAAGCGGTCCGACGAGGTCAAGGACATCATCGGCAGCGTCCCTGGCTTCGTCTCGTACGCGGCGTTCCGCACCCAGGACGGCGGCTCCACCGTGACGGTGTGCCAGGACCGGTCCGGGACGGACGAGTCCTCCCAGCGCGCGGCGGCGTGGGTCAAGGAGAACATGACGTCGCCCCCCGGAGCACCCCAGATCATCGAGGGCGAGGCCGTGGCCCAGCTGAACGCCTGACTTCACGCCTGACTCGACGTCT
>DASTVO010000050.1:0-4954 GCA_035759075.1 Actinomycetes bacterium | reverse complement strand
GTCGGCGTAGGGGCGCTCGAGCGGGTCGCCCCACCCTCCGCCGCCCGTGGTGCGGATGCGGATCACCTGCCCGGCCAGGACCGGCTCGGCGTCGGCGAGGGCGTCGACCTCACGCTCGTCGGGGCCGCCGAGGTCGATGGTGACCTCGAACGGCCGACCGGCCTTGCCGCCCTTCACGCCCCAGCACGCCAAGATCGAGCGGTCGGCGATGGACATGAAGTGCGCGTCGCGCAGCATCCGGATGTGCTTCTCGTAGCCGAGCCCGCCGCGGTACCGGCCCGCGCCGCCGGAGTCGACGGCCAGTCCGAGCCGCTCGACGAGGAACGGGAAGCGCGACTCGGTGAACTCCGTCGGCAGGTTCCGCGAGTCGGGTACGACGTGGATGGTGTCCTCGCCGTCGGCGTAGTAGCGGCCGCCGGAGCCGCCGCCGAGCACCTCGCGCATCAGGTACGGCTCGCCGTCGCGGTCGGTGCCGTAGACGCCGGTGTAGCGGATCGTCTCCTGGTCGGCCGGCATCCGGCCGTCGACGGCCTTCGCGATGACCCCCGCCAGCACCCCGAGCAGCCGCAGGATCACGAACGTGCGCGCGTTGGTCGGTGCCGGGAACACCGGGGTCAGCAGCGTGCCGGGGGGCGGGAACCGCATCTCGATCAGCGGCACGATGCCCTCGTTGACGTCGAGCTCGGCCATCCGCTCGGGCGTGTCCGCGAGGTTGCGCAGGATCGGGGCCAGCCACTTCTTCAGGAAGTTGCCGTCGGCGTAGTCACCGCAGTGGTTGATCGGCCCCTTGGCCTGCGGCGACGTGCCGGTGAAGTCCAGCACCAGCGGGACGTCCCGGGTCGAGTCCATCGTCAGCGTGATGCGCTGGGTGTGCAGCCGCGGCGCGTCGACGCCGTCGTGCTCGGCGTAGTCCTCCCACACGTACGTGCCGTCCGGGATCTTGGACAGGATCTCCCGCCGGTAGGTCTCGGTCGTCTTGTCGATGAGCGCGTCGAAACAGGCCTCGACCGTCGCGCGGCCGTACCGCGCGAACAGCTCGGAGAGTCGGCGCGAGCCCATCAGGCAGGCGGAGCACTCGGCGTCGAGGTCGGCGGCCAGCGAGTCCGGCATCCGCGAGTTGCGGGTCATGATGCGCAGCGCCGCCTCGTTGCGCACTCCCTGGTCCCAGAGCTTGATGGGCGGCACCATCAGCCCCTCCTCGAACACCGACGTCGCGGTCGAGGGCATCGACCCCGGCACGGCTCCGCCGATGTCGTCGTGGTGCCCGAAGGCCTGCACGAACGCCACCACCTCGGGCCCGTCACCCTCGTCGACGAAGACCGGCACCGTGACGCAGAGGTCCGGGAGGTGACCGATGCCTCCCTCGGAGAGGTAGACGTCGTTGTGGAAGAAGACGTCGCCAGGGCGCATTGTCTCGAGCGGGAAGTCGCGCGCGACCGGGTGCACGAGCGCGGAGTACGACCGGCCGGTGAGCTTGCGCAGCTTGCGGTCGTGGATCCCGGCCCGGAAGTCGTGCGCGTCGCGGATCATCGGCGAGCGTGCCGTGCGCCCGATCGCCGTCTCGACCTCCATCTCGATGGCGGCCAGCGACCCCTCGACGATCTCCAGCAGCACCGGGTCGACGCCCACGCCGTTGACGGTCATGACGCGTCCTCCCGTCGCACCACCAGGTTGCCGTGCCGGTCCACGGTGGCCCGGAACCCCGGGTGCACCGGCACCGTCGAGCCGAACTCCTCCACGATCGCCGGGCCGGCGACCTCGTCGCCCGCGCCCAGGTCGGCCCGCCAGTACACCGGCGTCTCCTGCCACTCGTCGAAGAACACCGGACGGCTGCCGGTCCGGGCCCGCTCGACACCGCCGTCCTTCGCCGGGACGTCCCGCGGCCTGGGTCGCTCGATCGGCCCGATGCCGGACACCCGCAGGTTGACCCACTCGACCGGCTGGCGCGGGTCGTCCCGGAACGCGTAGCCGTAGAGCTGCTCGTGCGCGTCGTGGAAGGCCTTGGCGACCTGCTCGGTGAACGACGCGTCCACGGCGCCGTCCGGGGCCGGCACCCGGACCTCGAACGCCTGACCCGCGTAGCGCAGGTCCGCAGTCCGCGCGTAGCGGTGCTGAGAGCGCTCGAAGCCCTCCTTGTCCAGGCTCCGCGCGGCCTGCTCCTGCAGGTCGTCGTAGAACCCGGCGAGCTGGTCGACGTCGAGGTCGCTGTGGCGGGACACCGCCGTCCGGACGTAGTCGTTGCGGACGTCCACGGTGAGCAGGCCGAACGCGGACACGTTGCCCGGGTCGCGCGGCACCAGCACCCCGGCCAGCCCGAGCACGTCGACCAGCCGGCACAGCAGCAGGGAGCCGGAGCCGCCGAACGTCGCCATCGTGAAGTCGCGGACGTCGAGCCCGCGTTTCACCGTCACCTGGCGCAGCGCGTTGGCCTGGTTCCAGGCCGAGATCTCCAGGATGCCGGTGGCGCAGGCCTCCAGCGCCAGCCCGAGCCGGTCGGCGAGCTCCGTAAGGCCGGCTCGCGCCGCGTCGACGTCGAGCGGGATCTCGCCGCCCAGCAGATGCGGCGGGATGCGCCCCAGGACGACGTGGGCGTCGGTGACCGTCGGCTCGGTGCCGCCCTTGGCGTAGCAGAGCGGTCCGGGGTCCGCGCCCGCCGACCGCGGTCCCACCTTGAGCGACCCTTCCGGGGACACCCACGCGACCGACCCGCCGCCCGCGCCGACGGTGACGATGTCGATCATCGGGATCTTGCTCGGGTACTGCCCGATGGTCCCCTCGGTCGTGAGCGTCGCCTCGCCGTCGAGCACCACCGACACGTCCGTGGAGGTGCCGCCGCCGTCACAGGTGAGCACCTTGTCGAAGCCGGCGTCGCGGGCGACCAACGCGGCACCGAGGGCGCCGGCGGCCGGCCCGGACAGCACCGTGGTGATCGGCTGGTGGACGACCTCCTCCGCCGAGAGCACGCCGCCGTTGGACTTCATCACGTACCAGGGGACGCCGGGGGCCACCTCGTGCAGCCGGTCGGTGATGTTCGCGACGTAGGTCGCCATCTTCGGCTTCACCGCCGCGTCGACCAGCGTCGTCACGGCCCGCTCGTACTCCCGGTACTCGCGCAGCACGTCGCTCGAGATCGACACGACCGCCTTAGGGTGCTCGCGCGCGAGCACCTCGCGCATCGCCAGCTCGTGGGACGGGTCGGCATAGGAGTGCAGCAGACAGACGCCGATCGTGTCGATGCCCTGGTCGCGGAACCAGCGGGCCGCCGCCACGGCGCTGTCCTCGTCGAAGGGCCGCACCTCCTCGCCGCGGAAGTCGAGGCGACCCCCGACGGTGCGGACCCGGTCGACCGGCACGATGCGGGGCGGCTTCACCCAGAAGTAGGAGTTGCCGTACCCGTCCGGGACGCTCTGCCGGGCGATCTCCAGGAGGAACTCGTAGCCCTCGGTCGTGATCAGCCCGAGGTCCCCGACCTTGCCCTCCAGCAGCTGGTTCGTGGCGACCGTCGTGCCGTGGCTGACCGACACCACGTCTGCGCCGCCCGCGCCCATCAGGTCGAGCACCTTGCGCACGCCGTCGAGGAAGCCGTCGGCCGGGTTCGACGGCGTCGAGGGGGTCTTCGTCGTGACCAGCTCACCGGTCGCGGCGTCCAGCGCGACGACGTCGGTGAACGTGCCGCCGGTGTCGATCCCGATCCGCAGCCGGCGGGTCGTGGGATCGGCCATCAGTCGACGACCTGCCCGCCCGGCTCGGCGTGCGGGAACGACGTCGCGGCCGGCCGCACCAGGTCGTCGGCGTAGCGGCGGACCAGGTCGAGGTTGCGGTCGGCGAGGTGGTCGAACACCTGCGGCACGCTCGAACCCGGGGTGAGCGAGGACATCGCCGAGGCCGGGTCCAGCCGCGCGGTGACCCAGCACTCGTGGGTCGCGGCCCGCGCGACGACCTCGGCGATCGGCGTGACCACCATCGAGTTGCCGAAGTAGAGGACGCCGCCGGGGTCGGTGCCGGTGGCGTTGGCACCGACCACGTAGACGTGGTTGTCGTACGCGCGGGCTCGGTTCGTCAGCTCCCAGATGTCGGCCGAGCGCAGCAGGGCGGAGGGCCGCACGATCACCTCGGCACCGCGTACGGCCGTGATCCGCGACAGCTCCGGGTAGTCGCCGTCGAAGCAGATGATCTGCCCGATCCGGCCCAGGTCGGTCTCGACGACGCTGACCTCGTCCCCCGGCGTGACCCAGCCACCGCGGGAGCGCATCTCGGTGCAGAACGGGTGCGTCTTGCGGTAGACGCCGGACACCTCGCCGTCACGGCCGAGAAGCACGGACGTGTTGTGCACGACCCCGCGTTCGCCGCCGCGCGCGTACGTCCCGACCACGACGTGGACGCCAAGCCGGCGTGCGGTCTCCTGCAGCGGCTCGACGACCGGGCCGGGGAGGTCGGTGACCAGGTCCCACAGCTCCTCGGGACCGACACCGGGGGTGAAGCCCGTCGTGACCGACTCGGGCAGCACGACCAGCTCGGCGCCGCTCGTCTCGACGCAGCGGGTCACCCAGTCGGCCGCGTTGGCGAGGTTCGCCTTCACCGACTCCGTCGTGAGCGGCCCCGGTACGGGGGCGATCTGGACCGCAGCGACGGTGAACGCCTTCATCGGACCTCCCTGGGTCGTCGTGGCTGTCAGGCTAGTCGCGTGACGGCGGACGACCTGCTGCTGCCCGGCGACGACCTGCGCACGGTGGTCGACCAGGTGTCGGGAGCGGTGTCCGGGCAGTACGCCGTGCAGCGCGGACCGGAGCGTCAGGTCACCCGGTCCCGGCTCGACACCGTCGACCTCCGGCTGGCGGCCCGGCGGATGCGGCTGCTGCTCGAGCGCACCGGCACCGACAGCCGGCTGCTCCTGATCCGGCCCGAGCGGCGCACGGTGGTCGCCGACGCGACCGGCCTGTCCCTGCCCGCGCGG
>DASTVO010000049.1:0-18272 GCA_035759075.1 Actinomycetes bacterium | reverse complement strand
GGTGACCGAGGCGTTCGAGCCGGTGGTGCGGGCGGTGCCGAAGGAGCTGCGTGGCAAGCTCGAGCCCGCCGAGATCTTCCACGAGGTGCTCGAGCACCGGTGGTTCCTCTCCGAGCGCGCCGGACGCGATGTCGGGCTCATTCCGGCCGCGAAGTCTTACGTGGAGGACGTGCTGACCCACAAGCCGGACGAGGAGGCCGTGCTCGGCTCACGGATCGGCACGCCCACCGTGGCCTCGCCCTACGACGGCGACGACTAGTCCGCCGGCGGGCTCGCATGATCCCTTTGACCGTGCTCAGGAAAGCAGTCGACTCGCTTCCTGAGCACGCTCATGAAGATCTTGGAGCTATCGGCGGCGTCGCCGCGCGAACCCTCGGCGCGCTCCGGCCTACGCTCGTCCCTCGCTCCGGCGTCGCCGCGCGAACCCTCGGCGCGCTCCGGCCTACGCTCGTCCCTCGCTCCGGCGTCGCCGCGCGACGTACAGCGCGATGCCGGCCGCCACTCCCGCGTTCAGCGACTCGGCCGCGGAACTGATCGGGATCGAGGCGACCACGTCGCAGCTCTCCCGGACCAGCCGGGACAGCCCCTTGCCCTCCGAGCCGACGACCAGCACGACCGGGCCGGCGACCAGCTCCACCGAGGCCAGGTCGGTCTCGGACTCACCGTCCAGCCCGACCACGAACATGCCGGCGTCGCGGTAGGACTGCAGCGTTCGGGTCAGGTTCGTGGCTCGCGCGACCGGTACCCGGGCGGCCGCACCCGCCGACACCTTCCACGCGGTGGCGGTCACCCCGGCGGCCCGGCGGGACGGCACGACGACTCCGTGGGCACCGAACGCGGCGGAGGACCGCAGGACGGCGCCGAGGTTGCGCGGGTCGGTCACCCCGTCCAGCGCCACGAGCAGCGCCGGGTCCCCGGACTCCTCGGCGCGGGCGACCAGGTCGTCCGGGTGCGCGTACTCGTACTGCGGCACCTGCAGGACCAGGCCCTGGTGGTGTGCTCCGCCGGAGATCCGGTCGAGCTCGGTGCGCGACGCCTCCATCAGCGGGATGCCGGCCTGCGACGCGGTCTTGAGCGACTCTCGGACCCGGTCGTCGGAGTCGATCCGCTCCGCCACGTACAGCGCCGTCGCCGGCACCTGGGCGCGCAGGGCCTCCACCACCGGGTTGCGGCCGGCCACCCACTCCGGTCCGGTCGCCCCCTCGCGGGTGCGCGCCGACGCCGCGGAGGACCGGGAGCCGGCCGGACGCCCGGTCGACCGGCCCGGCGCCGCCCGCTTGGCCGCCGACTTCGCGCGCCGGTGCGCCGGGTGGCTCGGCCGGTCCGACGCCTTGGGAGTCGGCCCCTTGCCCTTGAGCTGCTTGCGGCGCTGACCGCCGGAGCCGACCGACTGCCCCTTCTTCGACCCCGGGTTGCGCTTGGCGCCGCGGCGCTCGCTGTTGCCGGCCATCAGACCTGCTCCTCCTCGGCGGTGTCCTGGCCTCGGTCGACCAGCGTCCACCGCGACCCGCTCGGGGTGTCCTCGACGGCCACGCCCGCGGCCGCCAGCCCGTCCCGGATGCGATCCGCCGCCGGGTAGTCCTTGCGGGAACGCGCGGCCGCGCGCTCCTCCAGCGCGACCGCGACGAGCCGGTCCACGACGTCGTGCAGTCCGGCGGCCGACTCCGTCGCCGACCAGGTCGGGGAGAGCGGGTCCAGCCCGAGCACGTCGAGCATCGCGCGCACCGACATCAGAGTGCCGCGCAGCGCGTCGGACGGGCCGTCGGCGAGCAGCTTGTTGCCCTCGCGCAGCACGGCCTGCATCGCGGCGAGCGCGGCGGGCACCGACAGGTCGTCGTCCATCGCCTCGGCGAACCCGGCGCAGACCACGCCGTGCACGTCGCGGGGGCCGCCGAGCACCTCGTCGGCGCGGCGGACGAAGTTCTCGATGCGCTGGTACGCGGCGGCGGCCTCGTCGAGCGCCTCGAAGGAGAACTCGACCACCGACCGGTAGTGCGCGGCGACCAGGTAGTAGCGCAGCTCGACGGGGCGGACCCGCTTCGCCACCTCGGAGACGAGCATCGTGTTGCCCACCGACTTGCTCATCTTCGAGCCGCCGAGGTTGAGCATTGCGTTGTGCATCCAGTACCGCGCGAACGGCCGCCCGGCCGCCCGCGACTGGGCCAGCTCGTTCTCGTGGTGAGGGAACCGCAGGTCGAGCCCGCCGCCGTGGATGTCGAACTCCGCGCCGAGGTACTTGCCGACCATCGCCGAGCACTCCAGGTGCCAGCCCGGCCGGCCCCGGCCGTACGGCGTCGGCCACGACGCGGACTCGGGCTCGCCCTCCTTGTGGCCCTTCCACAGCGCGAAGTCGCGCGGGTCGCGCTTGCCCCGCGGGTCGGCGTCGGCGGCGGCCTCCATGTCGTCGATGCGCTGGTTGGACAGCTCGCCGTAGGACGGCCACGACCGCACGTCGAAGTAGACGTCACCCGAGCCGTCGGTCGCGGGGTAGGCGTGCCCGCGACCGACCAGCTCCTGCATCAGCTCGACCATCTCCGGCACGTGGCCGGTGGCGCGCGGCTCGTAGGTCGGCGGCTCGCAGCCGAGCACGTCGTACGCGGCGTGCAGGGCGCGCTCGTTCGCGTAGGCCAGCGCGAACCACTCGACGCCCGCCTCGGCCGACTTCGTCAGGATCTTGTCATCGATGTCGGTGACGTTGGCCACGACCGTCACCTCGTAGCCGGAGCGCTCCATCCAGCGGCGCAGGACGTCGAAGACCACCTCCTTGCGGATGTGGCCGATGTGCGGCGCGCCCTGCACGGTCAGCCCGCAGTGGTAGATGCCGACCTTTCCCTCGACGAGGGGCACGAAGTCGCGCACCTCGCGCGTCGCGGTGTCGTAGAGACGCAGCCTGCTCACCGGGCAAGACTACGGGGCGCGACGCACCACGAGTGCCGTCGCGATGGCGGCAACACCCTCCCCGCGGCCGGTCAGACCGAGCCCCTCGGTGGTGGAGCCGCTGACCGTGACCGGGGCGCCGACTGCCTCGGACAGGACCCGCTGCGCCTCGTCGCGCCGGGGGCCGATGCGTGGCCGGTCTCCGACGACCTGGATCGCGACGTTGCCGATGTCGAAGCCGGCCGCGCGGACCCGCCGCGCGGTCTCGGCGAGCATGGCCGAGCCGGCGGCGCCGGCCCACTCCGGCTCGGACGTGCCGTACTGGGAGCCGAGGTCGCCCAGCCCGGCAGCGGACAGCAGCGCGTCACAGGCCGCGTGCGCAGCGACGTCGCCGTCGGAGTGGCCGGCGCAGCCGGCCGGCTCGTCGGGGAAGTGCAGCCCGGCCATGTGCATCGCCCGTCCCGCCTCGAGCGGGTGCACGTCGACACCCAGGCCGACGAGCGGCAGGTCGGGGCCGGTGCCGCTCATGTCGGAGCCCCGCGCCGGGCGAGCACGGTCTCGGCGAGCAGCAGGTCGAGCGGGCGAGTCACCTTGAACGCCTCCTCGTGTCCGGGCACCACGACCACCCGCAGGCCCAGCCGCTCCACCATGCCCGCGTCGTCGGTCACCTCGACGCCGGCCGCGATCGTCCGGTGCGCCCGGTCCAGGACGTCCCGCCGGAAGGCCTGCGGGGTCTGCACGGCGCGCAGGCTCGACCGCTCGACGGTCGCCGTGACCAGGTCGTCGTCGACCGTCTTCACGGTGTCGGCGACGGGCACGCCCGGCACGGCCGCGTCCGCGCCCGCCTCGACCGCGGCCGCGACCGACTCCGCCAGCGACGGCGGCGCGAGCGGGCGGGCGGCGTCATGGACGAGCACCACCGTCACCTCGGGCGGCAGGACGTCGAGGGCGGCGCGTACCGACTCCACTCGGGTGTGCCCGCCGGGCACGACCTGCAGGGCGGCACCTCCGTGCGCGTCCGCGAGCAGCGCCCGGGTCTGCTCCACCTGGTCGGGAGGGGCGGCGACCACGACCAGGCCGACCTGCGTGGCGGCGGCCAGTGCCCGGACCGCGTGCACGAGCATCGGCACCCCGCCCAGCGGCAGCAGCGCCTTCGGGCCCCCGGCGCCCAGCCGCTGCCCCAGCCCGGCGGCCGGGACGATGGCCGCCGTGGTCACGGCCGGGAGTCCGCCGTCGGCTTGGCGAACACCATCCGGCCGTTGGCGGTGGTGAGCACGCTGGTGACCCGGACCTCCACCTCGTGGCCCACGGCGTCCCGGGCGCGCTCGACGACGACCATCGTGCCGTCGTCGAGGTAGCCCACCGCCTGGCCGGCCTCCTTGCCGGGCTTGATCAGCAGCACCGTGACGTCGTCGCCGGCGCCGACCGGTGGCCGCAGCGCGAGCGCGAGGGCGTGCAGGTTCATCACCCGCACGCCGGCCAGGGCCGCGACCCGGGCCAGGTTGGTGTCGAGGGTGAGCAGCGCGGCGCCCTGGTCGAGGCAGATCCGCACCAGCTTGGCGTCGACCTCGGGGACGTCGGGCACCTCGAGGTCGAGCACCTCGACGTCCACGCCCGGCTCCCGGCGCAGCACGTCGAGGACCTCGAGCCCGCGCCGTCCCTTGGTGCGGCGCAGGTCGTCACCGGAGTCGGCGAGACCCTGCAGCTCGGCCAGCACCGGGTTGGGCACCAGCATCCGGCCGTGCACGAAGCCGGCTCGGGCCACGTCGATGATCCGGCCGTCGATGGCGACCGAGGTGTCCAGCACGCGCGGCATCGCCACCGTCGGCACCGGCCGGCCGGCCAGGCCGACCCGGGCGCCGAACATCTCGAGCACGGCGTCCCGCTTGCTGGTGCCCAGCCGGTAGCCCAGCAGGCCGACCGCGACGACGACGAAGGCGAACACCGGGAAGGTCAGCAGCGGCCGGTTGAGCAGGAACACCGGCCAGGTCACGCCGGCCGCCACCAGCACGCCGATCACCGAGCCGACCATGCCGGCCACGATCTGCTCGGCCGGGGTGTCCCGCAGCCCGGCCTCGGCGGCGCGGACCGCGGTCACCGTGCCCCGTCCCATCACCCCGCCGAGCACGTAGCCGAGCGCGGAGCCGAGGATGATCCCGACGCCCAGCACGCTGAAGGCGCCCAGGACCGGCTCCCCCTCGGTGTCGAGCAGGTCCGCGACGTAGTAGCCGACGCCGGCGAAGAACACCACGACGCACAGCCGCAGCAGCTCCACGACCGCGGACGGCACGCGCGACAGCCGGGGCGTCATCGCCCACCTCCAGGCTCCGGATGGCCCGCGCGCAGGGCGCGCGAGACGACTCGCGCCGCCGACCCTAGGGGGTCGGCGGCGCGGTGGTGTGTCTCAGGTCGAGACGCGAGCGTCACAAGGGTGTCGTCAGGACGCCAGCACCTCGTCGAGGATCGCCTCGGCCTTGTCTTCGTTGGTGTGCTCGGCGAGCGCGAGCTCGCTGACCAGGATCTGCCGGGCCTTGGCGAGCATGCGCTTCTCGCCTGCCGACAGGCCCCGGTCCTTGTCCCGGCGCCACAGGTCGCGCACGACCTCGGCCACCTTGATCACGTCGCCGGAGGCGAGCTTCTCGAGGTTGGCCTTGTACCGGCGCGACCAGTTGGTCGGCTCCTCGGTGTGCGGAGCCCGCAGGACCTCGAACACGCGGTCGAGACCCTCCTGGCCGACGACGTCACGCACGCCGACCAGATCGCAGTTCTCGGCCGGTACCCGGACCGTCAGGTCTCCCTGAGCAACCTTGAGGACCAGGTAGAGCTTGTCTTCTCCCTTGATCGTCCGCGTCTCGATGGACTCGATGAGTGCGGCCCCGTGGTGGGGGTAGACGACCGTCTCGCCGACCTTGAACGTCATATGTGTCAGACCCCTTTCGCGACCTCAAGAGTAACACGGTGACGCGGATCACCTTCGCGACGGCACGAGGCGTTTGCGCTGGTCAGGACGCAGATGGGGGCTTGACAGACCACCTGTCCACGTGCTGTCGCGCTGCCATACTGACCGTCGTGACGACCCGGCAGGTGCCGCCGCGCGCCGCCGTGTCGGCTCTCGTCGGGGCGTCGCACCCCGTTCCGAGTGTCGCGGTGACGACGTTCGCGACCGTCGTCGCAGCCGCCACCGGCCGGTCGCTGACCGGGTGCGTGCTGGTTGCCACGGCGGTGGCGACCGGGCAGCTGTCGATCGGCTGGTCCAACGACGTCCTCGACCGCACCCGCGACGCGGTCGCGCGCCGCACCGACAAGCCGCTCGCCCGGGGTGCCGTCTCCGCCCGGGTGGTCGCCTGGTCGAGCGGGGTCGCGCTCGCCGCGTGCGTGCCGCTGTCCTTCGCGAGCGGGTGGGCCGCCGGCGCCGCGCACCTCGCGGCCGTCGGCGGCGGCTGGGCGTACAACCTGGGGCTCAAGCGCACCGCCCTGTCGTTCGTGCCCTACGCCTGGAGCTTCGGGCTCCTGACCGCCTTCCTCACCCTCGGCCTGCCGGGCAGCCCCGGGCCGCACCCGTGGGCGCTCGCGGCCGGGTCGTCACTGGGAGTCGGCGCGCACTTCCTCAACGTGGTGCCCGACGTGGACGACGACCTGGCGGCCGGGGTCCGCGGGCTGCCGCAGCGCCTGGGTGCCCACGTGTCGGCCGTGCTCGGCGCCGCGCTCATGCTGGCGGCCACCGCGCTGGTCGTGCTCGCGCCGGCGGGGCCGGTTCCGGGATGGGCGTGGGCCGGTCTCGGCCTCGCGGTCCTCACCGCCGCCGGGGCCGTGCTGGGCGGGCTGCGCGGCCACGGGCGCCGAGGCTTCCTCTGGGCGGTCGCGACAGCCGCGGTCGCGGTGGCGCTTCTCGTGGCACGAGGTTCCGACCTGGCCTGATCCCGAGGGCAGTCCGTCGCTACCCTGTGCGCCGTGGATCGCTCCCGCACGAGCCGTCGCGCCCGCTCCGGCGCCGTCGCGGCCCTCGCCCTGACCCTGACGGCCGGCTGCTCGGCGGGCTTCGACGCCACGTCGGTCCAGCCCTACGCGCCCTCGGACGGGATCCTCGCCGACCAGGGGGACATCCGGGTCCTCAACGCCCTCGTCGTCTCCAGCGACGCCGGCCGCGCCGGCGTGGTCAGCATGACCGTCGCGAACCGCGGCCGCGCCGTGGACCGGATCACCGAGATCTCCACCCCCGACGCCACCGTGTCCGTGGACACCCCGGTCGAGCTGCCGGCGGGCGGCGCCGTGACCTTCGGCGCGCCCGACGGGCCGACCGCGACTCTCACCGACGTCACGAAGCTGCCGGGCGAGACGATCACGCTCAAGGTGAGCTTCGCCGGGACGCAGCCGGTGACGCTGCGGACCGTCGTCGTGCCGGCCGAGGGCTACTACGCGAGCCTCACCCCCGAGCCGACGTTCACTCCGTCCCCCTAGCAGTCGGGCTACACCTCGAACTTGTAGCCGAGGCCACGCACCGTGACGATGTGCTTCGGCGTCGACGGGTCGGGCTCCACCTTCGCCCGCAGCCGCTTCACGTGCACGTCGAGCGTCTTGGTGTCGCCGACGTAGTCCGACCCCCACACCCGGTCGATGAGCTGGCCCCGGGTCAGGACCCGCCCGGCGTTGCGCAGCAGCATCTCCAGCAGCTCGAACTCCTTGAGCGGCAGCGACACCGGCTCGCCGCCGACGCTGACCACGTGCCGGTCGACGTCCATCCGCACCGGACCGGCCTCGATCGTGGCGGGGACCAGGTCGTCGGGCTCGCCGTGCCGGCGCAGCACGGCGCGGATCCGGGCGACCAGCTCGCGGGTGGAGTACGGCTTGGTGACGTAGTCGTCAGCGCCGAGCTCCAGCCCGACCACCTTGTCCACCTCGCTGTCCTTGGCGGTCAGCATGATCACCGGAACCGTCGACCGGGCGCGCAGTGCGCGGCACACCTCGGTCCCGGAGAGGCCGGGCAGCATCAGGTCCAGCAGCACAAGGTCGGCGCCGTGCCGGTCGAAGACCTCGAGCGCCGCGGTGCCCGTGTCGGCGAGCTGGACCTCGAAGCCCTCCCTCTGCAGCATGTAGGACAGGGCGTCGCGGAACGACTCCTCGTCCTCGACCACCAGGATCCGTGTCACCGCTGCTCCTCGGACGTCGTGTGCTCGGCTGCCGCGGGCAGCCGCAGCGTGAAGGTGGAGCCGACTCCCTCGTCGCTCCAGACGGTCACCTCGCCACCGTGGCCGGCAGCGACGTGCTTGACGATGGACAGCCCCAGGCCGGTGCCACCGGTGTCCCGCGACCGGGCCTCGTCGACCCGGTAGAAGCGCTCGAAGATGCGGTCCCGCTCCGGCTCCGAGATGCCCGGACCCTCGTCGGTCACGCTGATCTCGACCGCGCTGGCCGGGCCGTCCCCGGTGGACATGGCGGCCACCACCACCCGCGTCCCCGCCGGGCCGTAGCGCACGGCGTTGTCGACCAGGTTGCCCAGCGCCGTGACGAGCTGGCGGGCGTCGCCGACGACCTTGAGGTCGCGCCGGCCGCCCCGGACGAGGGAGATCCCCCGCGCCTCGGCCGCCAGCCGGCTGCGGTCGACGGCCTCGGCGATCACCTCGTCGAGCGAGACCAGGGAGGGCGAGCCGAGCGGGTCGTGCCCCTGCAGCCGGGACAGCTCGATGACGTCCTGCACCAGACGGGTGAGCCGGTAGGTCTCGTGCTGCATCCGGCCGGCGAACCGCCGGACGGCCTCCGGGTCGTCAGCGGCGTCCTGCAGCGCCTCCGAGAGCAGCGACATCGCCCCGACCGGGGTCTTGAGCTCGTGGCTCACGTTGGCGAGGAAGTCGCGCCGGACAGCGTCGACGCGCCGGCTCTCGGTGTGGTCCTCGGCGAGAAGGAGGACCATCGACGGGCTGAGCGGAGCCACCCGCGCCAGCACCGCCAGCGTCGAGGTGCCGATCAGCCCGCGGGGAAGCTCGAGCTCGGCCTCACGGATCTCGCCGTCCCGCCGCACCCGACGGACCAGGTCGAGCAGCTCGTCGGAGACCAGGCGGCCAGCCCGGACCAGGCCGAGGGAGTACGCGGCGGGGCTGGCCAGCACGATCCGCTCGTCGGTGTCGAGGACCACGGCGCCGGAGCGCAGGACGGAGAGCACCTCGCTCAGACCGGGCTCCGGGGCCGCGTCCGGCGGCTCCACCGCATCGGCGGGGGCCGGCCTCCCGCGCGACCGGGTCGCCAGCACCACCGCGGCGCCGACGGCGGCGCCGACGGCGGCGCCGACGGCGGCGGCGAGCAGCACGGACAGCACGTCCACGCTCCCGATCGTAGGTGGCCGCGACGGCACTGCCGGACCACGGCGCCGCACCTGCGCCGGGGTTGTGCCAGTGTTCACTCTGCAGACGGCACGCGTTCACGGCAGGCTGGGACCGTGCCCGAGGTCGGGCCTCGACAGGGGCACGTCATGACGCACGGAGGGTGACTGATGCGCGACGCGTACCACGAGGAGCTCGACGAGCTGTCCGTCCAGCTCGTGGAGATGACCCGGCTCGTCGGGTCCGCCATGCGGCGGGCCTCGACCGCCCTGCTGGACGCCGACCTGACCCTGGCGGAGAGCGTCATCGCTGCCGACGACGCCGTGGACGCCCTGCGGGACGACCTCGACCGGCGCGCGTTCGACCTGCTCGCCCGGCAGCAGCCCGTCGCCGGTGACCTGCGCACGATCATCACCAGCCTGCGGATGAGCGCCGACCTGGAACGGATGGGCGACCTCGCCCGGCACGTCGCCCGGGTCGCTCGGCGCCGGTACCCGGAGTCGGCGGTCCCCGCCGAGCTGCGCTCGACGGTGGTCGAGATGGGCCAGGTGGCCGAGCGGCTTGTCGCCAAGGCCGGCAGCGTGGTCACGACGCGGGACGTCGAGAAGGCCCTCGAGCTCGAACGCGACGACGACGAGATGGACCGCCTGCACCGCGACCTGTTCGTGGCGTTGCTGGACAAGAACTCGCCCTACGGCGTCGAGCAGGCGGTCGACATCACCTCGATCGGGCGCTTCTACGAGCGTTTCGCCGACCACGCGGTGGCGGTCGCGCGCCGCGTCGTCTACCTCGTCACCGGGCAGATGCCGGAGGAGATCACCGCCGACGCGTGACGGGCGCCCGGGGTGTCAGCGCCCCTGGTTCTTTACGCCCTCGATCGCCTCGGCGGCCGCCTCGGGGTCCAGGTACTCCCCGCCCCGGACGGTCGGGCGCAGGTCGCCGTCGAGCCGGTACAGCAGCGGGATGCCGGTCGGGATGTTCAGGCCGGCGATGTCCTCGTCGGAGATCACGTCGAGGTGCTTCACCAGCGCGCGCAGCGAGTTGCCGTGCGCGACGACGAGGACCGTCCGGTTCGCCCGCAGGTCCGGCACGATCGCGTCGTACCAGTAGGGCAGCATCCGCACGACGACGTCCTTGAGGCACTCGGTCCGGGGCACCACCTCGTCCGGCAGGGCCGCGTAGGGGGCGTCGCCGACCTGCGACCACTCGTCGTCGTCGGGCAGCGTCGGCGGTGGCACGTCGAACGAGCGGCGCCAGAGCATGAACTGCTCCTCGCCGAACTGCTCGAGGGTCTGCTTCTTGTCCTTGCCCTGCAGCGCGCCGTAGTGGCGCTCGTTGAGCCGCCAGCTCCGCCGGACCGGCAACCACAGGCGGTCCGCGGTGTCCAGCGCGAGGTTCGCCGTCTCGATGGCCCGGCGCATCACCGACGTGTGCAGCACGTCCGGCAGCAGTCCGTGCTCGACGAGCAGCTCGCCGCCGCGCCGCGCCTCCTCGCGCCCGGTCTCGGTCAGGCCGACGTCGACCCAGCCCGTGAACAGGTTCTTCTGGTTCCACTCGCTCTGCCCGTGGCGGAGCAGGACCAAGGTGTACGCGGGGGAGGAGCTCATGCCGGAGAGCCTGCCAGAAACGCGGTCGAGGCCTGTCGGTGTGTCCCCGTATCGTCCTCGCGGTGAGATCGCCACGGGGAGCGCTGCGCAGCACGGTGACCGGCCTGCCACCGGAGTTCTGGTGGCTCTGGACGGGCACGCTCGTCAACCGCGCCGGCGCCTTCGTGCTGCCGTTCCTCGCGATCTACCTGACCCGGTCGCTCGGCTACTCCACCTACTTCGCGGGCCTCGTGCTCGGCGCTGTCGGCCTCGGCAGCATCGTGTCGAGCCTGGTGGCGGGGGTGCTGGCCGACCGCCTCGGTCGCCGGCCGGTCCTGCTGTGGTCGCAGGTCGCCACGTCCGTGACGCTGGTGGCGCTCGGGTTCTCGTCGTCGCGCGTCTCGGTGCTCGTGCTGTCCGCGCTGTTCGGTCTGTTCAGCAACGCCTCGCGTCCCGCGTACTCCGCGATGATGGCCGACATCGTCGCCCCGGCCGACCGGATGCGCGCCTTCTCGCTGCACTACTGGGCGGTCAACCTCGGTTTCGCGGTGGCGGCGGTCCTCGGCGGCCTGCTCGCGTCGTCGGGCTACCTCACGCTGTTCCTCGTCGACGCGGTGACGACGCTGGTCTTCGCGGTGCTGGTGTTCCTGCGCGTCCCGGAGTCGCACCCCGGCATGCAGGTGGGCGGCTCACCGGCGACCCTTGGTGACGACGGGTCAATGCTCGACGTGCTGCGCGACCGCGTGTTCATGGGCTTCATGCTGCTGACCTTCGCGTTCGGCGTGGTGTTCATGCAGCACATCTCCACGCTGCCGGTGCAGATGGTCGACGACGGCCTGAGGCCGGCGCAGTACGGCATGGTCATCGCGCTCAACGCGGTCGTCATCGTGCTCGCGACGGTGCCGCTGACTCGGTACCTGCAGCGGTTCCCGAGTGCGATCGTGCTGTCGCTGAGCAGCGTCTTCGTCGCCGTCGGGTTCTGGTCGACGGCGTGGGCGACCACCGTGCCCGCGTACGCGCTGACGGTCGTGCTCTGGACGATCGGCGAGCTGATCGGCTCGGCCATCGCGCCGGCCGTCGTCGCCGACCTGTCGCCCGCGTCGATGCGCGGGCGCTACCAGGGGACGCTGACGTTCACGTTCAGCGTCGCCGCGCTGGTCGCGCCGGTGGGTGGCGGCTGGGTCTACGACACGTGGGGCGGCGACACGCTGTGGGCGCTGTGCGGCGTCGTGTCGCTGGCGGCCGGCGCCGGGCACCTCGTCGCCGGGCCGGCGCGTGCCCGCCGGCTGGCGGTCCTGGGCGAACACGAGCACCACCCGACCGCGGCGGTGCCGGTACCGGTCCCGAAGACTGGGCAGGAGGCCGACGAGGCGGTCGGTTAGCGCTCGCTGTCGGTGTCGGTGTCCGGGCGCAGGTGCGGGAAGGCCGCGAGGTTGAACGTGGGCTCGCCGCGGGAGAGCCGCCACTCCCACTCCTTGCGGATCGCCGTGGCGAAGCCCAGCTCCAGGATGGTGTTGAACGAGGAGTCCGAGGCCTCCAGCACCGCGCCGAGCAGGCGGTCGACCTCGTCGGCGGTGACGGCGTGGAGCGGTACCCGTCCGGAAAGGTAGATGTCACCGAGGTGGTCGAGGGCGAACGCCACGGCGTAGAGACGGGTGTTCCGCTCGAGCATCCAGCGGTAGACGGCCTCGTGGTTCTCGTCCGGCCGGCGGGCGACGAACGCGTTGACCGACAACGAGTGCGCACCGACGACGAGGCTCGCCGTGGTCTTCAGCTTGCGCTCCCCCGGGAGGTTCACGACGAACGTGCCCTCGGCGGGCTCCTCGTGGTCGAGACCGGCCTCGGCCAGAGCAGCCCGGAGCGTGCGGACAGCTGCGTCGCGGTCGGCTGCCGTCACCGGTTGACCGCGAGGGCCGCCGGCTCCGCCCGCTCGCTGGTCACGTCGGCGTAGAGGCCCAGCATCCGGCCGGCGGTCGCGCCCCACCCGAACCGGGCGGCGTGGTCGAGGGCGCCACGGGAGAGTGAGGCGCGACGGGCCGGGTCGTTGGCGAGCGCCGCCAGCGCGCTCGCGTAGTCGTCGGGGTCGTGCCCCGGCACGAGCAGGCCGGACGTCCCGTCGCACACTGCGGTGCGCAGGCCGCCGACCGACGCGGCGAGCACCGGCGTCCCGCAGGCCTGGGACTCGATGGCGACCAGCCCGAACGACTCGCTGTGGGACGGGACGACGGTGACGTCGGCGGCGCGGTACCAGTCCGGCAGCAGGTCCTGCGGGACCGGGTCGACGAAGCGGACCACGTCCTCGACGCCGAGCCGGGCGGCGAGTGCCTGCAGCGCCCGCGGCTGCGCCAGGCCGCTGCCGGACGGGCCCCCGACCACGGCGACCACGAGCCGGTCGCGCAGCGATGGCTGCAGCTCGAGCATCCGAGCGGCGGCCCGGACCAGCACGTCGGGCGCCTTCAGCGGCTGGATGCGCCCGACGAAGAGCAGCAGGTAGGCGTCCTCGGGGACATCGAGCGCGCGGCGTGCTGCGGCGCGGGACCCCGGTGAGAACACGTCGAGGTCTACGCCCGGCGGGACGGTGACGACGCGGTCGGGGTCCGCGTCGTAGAGGTCGACGAGCTGGTCGGCCTCCTCGTCGGTGTTGGCCACGATCCGGTCGGCCACCTCGACGACCTGGGCCTCGCCGATGGCCCGCGCCGCCGGCTCGGGCACGTCGCCATCGGCAAGCGTCAGGTTCTTGACCTTCGCCGTGGTGTGCATCGAGTGCACGAGCGGCACGTCCCAGCGCTCGGCCGCCAACCAGGCCACCTGGCCGGACAGCCAGTAGTGCGAGTGCACGAGGTCGTACCAGCCCGGCTCACGCGCCGCCTCGAGCCGCATCAGCCCGAAGGTGAAGGCACACAGCTGCGCCGGCAGGTCCTCCTTGGGCAGGCCCTCGTACGGCCCGGCGGTGACGTGCCGCACGGTGACACCCGGCTCGATCTCGACCGTGGGGGGCAGGTCCGACGACGTGGCGCGGGTCACGAGGTCCACCTCGACCCCGAGGGCAGCCAGGCGGCGAGACAGCTCCACCACGTACACGTTCATGCCACCGGCGTCCCCGGTGCCGGGCTGGTCGAGGGGAGACGTGTGGACGCTGACCATGGCGATGCGCCGCGGAACCCGTGCCCGGGCCCGCATCAAGGTCGTCGTCACGCGTTGCACCTCCGAAAGGGCTAGAACCGTCGGACATCGTGCCCGATTCCCTCTTCGCCAACCGGAGGCGGGAGGATGCGCTCATGACCAGAGGAACGGCGGTCGTGACGGGTGCGAGCAGCGGGATCGGTGCGGCGACTGCCAGACGGCTGGTGACGGAGGGGTACGACGTGGTCGCGGCCGCCCGGCGGCGCGACCGGTTGGACGAGCTGTGCGCCGAGACCGGCGCCCGCGCGGTGACGCTCGACGTGACGTCGGCGGATTCGGTGGCTGCCCTGGCCGCCGAGGTGACCGAGGTCACGGTACTGGTCAACAACGCCGGCACGGCGGTGGGCATGGACGAGGTCGCCGTGGCGCAGCCCGACGACTGGCGCGCGATGTACGAGGTCAACGTGATCGGGACGCTGCGGGTGACGCAGGCGCTGCTGCCGGCCCTGGTGGCCAGCGGCCGCGGCCATGTCGTCGTGATGGGGTCGACGGCGGGACGGCTCGTCTACGAGGGCGGGGGCGGCTACACGGCGGCGAAGCACGCGGAGGCCGCGCTGGCCGAGACCCTCCGGCTGGAGCTGAACGGCCGACCCGTGCGGGTGACCGAGATCGCGCCGGGGATGGTGGCGACGGAGGAGTTCTCGCTCAAGCGGTTCGGCGGCGACGCGGCACGTGCCGCCAAGGTCTACGAGGGCGTGGACGCGCCGCTGACCGCCGACGACGTGGCCGACTGCGTCGCGTGGTGTGTCACCCGGCCGGAGCACGTGAACGTCGACCTGCTGGTCGTGAAGCCGCTGGCTCAGGCGGCCCAGCACAAGGTGCACCGCCGGCTCGGCTGAGACCGGCGTTCAGCCGAGGTGGGCGAAGAACGCCGCGTAGGCGTCGGGGCCGAAGAGCACGAACCGTACCTCCGCGACCGTCACCGCGTCGTGCGCGCGCACGGTCGTCACGGCGATCCGGGCGGCGTCGTCGAGGGGCCAGCCGTAGGCGCCCGCGGACACCGCCGGGAAGGCCACCGTCCCGGCGGCGAGCTCCTCCGCGACCCGCAGCGACTCGCGGTAGGCGGAGGCCAGCAGGTGCGACCGGTCCTCGGTGCGGGAGTGGACCGGGCCGACCGTGTGGATGACCCAGCGGGCCGGGAGGAGTCCGGCCGTGGTGGCGACGGCCTGGCCGGGCGGGAGGCCGTCGGGAAGCGTCGTGGCGCGCAGCTCGCGGCAGGCGGCCAGGATCTCGGGGCCTCCTCTCGAGTGGATCGCGCCGTCCACTCCGCCGCCGCCGAGGAGCGACGAGTTGGCCGCGTTGACGACGGCGTCAACCCTTTGCTCGGTGATGTCCCCCCGCACCGCGACCAGCTTCATGTCGGTAGCCTCCCGGCGTGCCCGACGCCGCGGCAAGCCCCGCCTTCGCGACCGAGCGCCTGCTGGTCCGGGACTGGAGGCTGCCCGAGGCCGGCCGCATGCTCGACATGTACTCCCGCGACGACGTGGTGCGGTTCCTCGGCTCGGTTCCGACGCCGATGACGGGTCTCGAGCAGGCGACCGCCCGGATCGAGCGGGCCCGGGACCGCAACGAACGGGAGCGTGTCGCCGGTTCGCCGTGCGGCTGGTGGGCGGTCGAGGTGGCGGAGACAGGTCAGGTCGCCGGCACGGTCGCGGTGCTGCACGTCGACGGGGACGACGACGCTCCGGTCGAGGTGGCCTGGCACCTGCACCCGGACGTGCAGGGCCGGGGGTACGCCACCGAGGCCGCGCGCGGTGCGTTCGACCACGCCCACCGGGCCGGGCTCGTCGAGGTGCTGGCGCTGACCGACGAGGCCAACGCGGCCTCACAGGCGGTCTGCCGCCGGCTCGGACTCGACCTGGTCGAGGTGTCGGACCGGTTCTACGGCAAGCCCCTGCAGATCTGGGCCAGCCGCCGCTGACCCCTCGGTTCGGCGACGTTGCGCACGCCGGACCCGGCGTGTCGTGCGGCGTGTCGGTGCGCAACGTCGCCGAACGCGGGCGGTTGGGCGGTTGGGCGGCTACCCGGCGTCGACGAGCCGCACCCGCAGACGGCGGAACCCCTTGCCCTTGCTCTCCACCCTCACGACCTCGATGCGCCCGATGGCCCGGGTGGACGCCACGTGCGTGCCGCCGTCGGCCTGCGTGTCCAGCCCGACGATGTCCACGATCCGTACGACCTCGAGGTCGGGCGGCAGCAGGTCCTTGGCGGTGCGGATCAGGTCCGGATGGGTCGCGAAGGCCTCGGTACGCGGCAAGGTGGTGATCTCGATGGCCCGGTCCGCGGCGACCTCCAGGGCGCAGGCCTCGGCCACCCGGTCCTTGAAGCCCTCCGGCACCTCGGGGAGGTTGAAGTCCATCCGCGCCTCGAGCGGCGCCATGTTCCCACCGGTGACGAGCGCACCGAAGTCGCGGAACACCACACCGGAGAGCAGGTGGAGCCCGGAGTGCGTGCGCATCAGCGCGGTGCGCCGGGCGTCCTCGACCGCACCACGGACCGCGGTTCCCACCGGCGGCACGGGATCGCCCTCCGCGGGCACGAGCACCAGGTCGTCGCCGCGACGAGCGCCGACGATGCGGGTCTGGACTCCGCCCCACAGCAGCGTGCCGTGGTCAGGCGGCTGCCCGCCGCCGCCGGGGTAGAAGGCCGACCGGTCGAGGACGACGCCCTCGGGCGAGCTGTCCAGGACGGTGGCGTCCCACTCGCGCAGCGTCTGGTCCGCGAGCTCGAGCCGGGAGGTCCGGCCGTGGGTGTCCGCGCCCACGCGGCTCAGTAGGGCCCGTAGAGGCTGGGTCCGCCGCCGGAGCCGCCGTCTAGGGACTTCAGCTTCGGCCGCAGGTCGGCGACGTACACCGCCGCCGCGATCACACCGACGATGTTGAACAGGAACAGCGGGTTGAACAGGGACACGATCGCCAGCGCGAACGCGACACCCAGGATCCCGAGCCAGACGTTCTTGGAGAACCGGCCGGCGTGCGGGAAGAGGCGCGACTGCCGCTTCAGGGCGTCGAAGAACGCGAACCCGGTGAGGGCGAGCCCGCCGATCCCGAGCAGGAGCAGGATGAAGCTCTGGACGCTGCCAACGATGTTCACCACGCCAGCGTAGACGCCAGAACGGCGAACGACCCGCCTGCTCCTCGTGGGAGCGGACGGGCCGTTCGGCCTGAGGGGTGACCCGGCGTCAGCGGCCGACCTTGGCCGCCCCGTCGGTCGTGGCCTTGGCGGCCGAGGAGGCGGTCTTGCGGGCCGCCGTCGACGCGGACCTGGTGGCGGTACGCGTGGCGGCCGCTCGCTTGCGTGCCGTGGTGGTGGTGCGCTTGGCCGACGTACGCGTCGAGGAGCTCGCCTTCCGGGTCGCCTTCTTCGCCGACTTCTTGGCGGTCGTCGACGTGCCCTTCGCGGCGCTGGTGGTCTCGGCAGCACCCTTCTTGGCGGTCGTGGTGGCGGCCTTGGTGCGCCGCACAGTCGTCCCGGCGTCGCGCTTGAGGTCCTGGGTCGCCTTCTGGCGGCGGATCCGACCGACCACGCGGCGGCCGCGGGTCAGCAGGTCGCCGTAGACGGCGTCGGTGCGGTCCGCGACCTCGACGGCCGCGCCGACGACGGCGGTCTGCGCCTTGGCCGGCAGCGTGGTCGCGGCGGCCTGGGCCTTGCCCGGCAGGGCGACGGCCTCGTCGCGCAGGCTGGTGACAGCCTTCTCGACGTCCTTGCGGCCGATCTTCACGGCCACGACGCGACCGGAGGCCAGCTGGGCCGGCAGCTCGCGGATCGTCTTCACGGCGAGGTCACCGGCCCCGGCGACGACGTAGAACGGCTTGCTGCGGGTGATCTGGGTGGTCAGGCTCATGAGCTCTTCCTTCTGGTTGCGGTGGTCTTCGTGGCGGTCTTCTTCGCGGTCTTCTTCGTGGTCTTCTTCGCGCCCGCCCGGGTGGCGGTGGTCCTCGCGGCGGGCATCGGCGTGCCGTCCCCGTCGCTGGCGGCGTGCTCGGCGCGGAACGACTGGTAGATGTCGAGCAGCACGCGCTTGTGGCGCTCCCCGATCGACGGGTCCGACATGACCGCCGCGACCACGTCGCCCGGCCCGTGCTGCTCGTCGAGGATGCCCGCGCGGACGTAGAGCGTCTCCGCCGAGATCCGCAGGCCCTTCGCGATCTGCTGCAGGATCTCCGCGCTTGGCTTCTTGACGCCGCGCTCGATCTGGCTGAGGTACGGGTTGGACACGCCCGCGACCTTCGCGAGCTGACGCAGGGACACCTGCGCGGACTCGCGCTGCTCGCGGATGTAGTCACCCAGCGAGGTGACGTTCAGCGTGGCC
>DASTVO010000048.1:0-5954 GCA_035759075.1 Actinomycetes bacterium | reverse complement strand
GCGAAGGCGGCCGGCCCGGGACGCGACGTGCTGACCGGCGTCCACGACCGCAGCGCCTCGGCGACGGTCTCCGAGGACGTCCGGCCGCCCTCGTCGTGCGCGGTGCCGCCGATGACGACCTGCAGCGGCACGACCTCGATGCCGTTCTGGACCACGAGCGCCGCCGGCAGGTAGCTGGTGGAGTCGGTGACGACCGCGACCTTCGTCACGCGGGGACCACGTTGACCAGGCGGGGGGCGCGTACGACGACGGTCCGTACGTCCCGGCCGTCCAGCGTGCGCAGCACCGCCTCCGACGCCAGCGCCAGCCGGCGCAGCTCGTCCTCCGAGACCTCCGGCGACACCTCGATCCGGTCGCGCACCTTGCCCGCGACCTGCAGCACGCAGGTGACCGACGCCAGCTTGAGCAGCTCCGGGTCGGCGACCGGGAACGGCTCGTAGGCCAGCGACGCGTCGTGCCCCAGTCGGGACCACAGCTCCTCGGCCAGGTGCGGGGCCAGCGGAGCCACCATCAGCGTCATCGCCTCCGCCACCTCGCGGTGGGTGGTGCCCAGCTTCACCACGTGGTTGTTCAGCTCGATCAGCCGCGCGATCGCCGTGTTGTTGCCCATGTTCTCCATGTCATGGCGGACGCGGTCGATCGTGCGGTGCAGCAGCCGCCGGGTCTCGTCGTCCGGCGCGTCGTCGACCACCCGGGTCCGACCGGTCTCCTCGTCGACGACGTTGCGCCACAGCCGCTGCAGGAACCGGTGCGAGCCGACGACCGCGCGGGTCTCCCAGGGGCGGGACTGGTCCAGCGGGCCCATCGACATCTCGTAGAGCCGGAACGTGTCCGCGCCGTAGGCGTCGCACATCTCGTCCGGCGTCACCATGTTCTTCAGGCTCTTGCCCATCTTCCCGTACGTGCGGGTGACCGGTCTGCCGTTCCAGCTGTAGGTGACGACGCCGTCCACGACGTCCTCGGACACCTCCTCCGCGGGGACGTACGACCCTCGCTCGTCGGTGTAGGCGTAGGCCTCGATGTAGCCCTGGTTGAACAGCCGGTGGAACGGCTCCGAGCTCGACAGGTGCCCCAGGTCGTGCAGCACCTTGTGCCAGAACCTGGCGTACAGCAGGTGCAGCACGGCGTGCTCGACGCCGCCGACGTACAGGTCGACCCCGCCGGTGTGGCCCGGCCCTTGCGGCCCCATCCAGTAGCGCTCGACGTCAGGGTCGACGAACCGCTCGTCGTTGGTGGGGTCCAGGTAGCGCAGCTCGTACCAGCAGGAACCGGCCCACTGCGGCATCGTGTTGGTCTCGCGCCGGTAGCGCTTCGGGCCGTCACCCAGGTCGAGCTCGACGTCGACCCAGTCCTCCTTGCGGCCCAACGGCGGCACCGGCTCGCTGTGCACGTCGTCCTCGGCGAAGGTCTGCGGCGAGTAGTCGTCGATCTCGGGCAGCTCCACCGGGAGCATCGACTCCGGCAGGGCGCGCGGCATGCCGTGCTCGTCGTAGACGATCGGGAACGGCTCGCCCCAGTAGCGCTGGCGGCTGAACAGCCAGTCCCGCAGCTTGTACGTCGTGGTGCGCCGCCCTGCCGAGCGCTGCTCCAGCCAGTCGATGATCCGCGCCTTCGCGGTGACGACGTCGAGCCCGTCCAGGCTGATCGAGTCGTTCGACGAGTTGACCGCGGGCCCCTCGCCGACGTAGGCCTCACCCTCCCACCCCTCCGGCGGCTGCACGGTGCGCACGATCGGCAGGCCGAACCGCTCGGCGAACTCCCAGTCCCGCTCGTCCTGGCCGGGGACCGCCATGATGGCGCCGGTGCCGTAGCCCATCAGCACGTAGTCGGCGACGAACACCGGGATCGCCGTTCCGGTCACCGGGTTGGTGGCGAACGCACCGGAGAACACCCCGGTCTTCTCCCGGCCCTCCGTCTGCCGCTCCAGGTCGGTGCGCAGCTCGGTGGCTCGCCGGTAGCCCTCGACGGCGTCGCGCGGGGTCGCCGCGCCCCGGGTCCACTGCGGCGGCACGCCGTCCGGCCAGGCGCCGGACGTCAGCAGGTCGACCATGGGGTGCTCCGGCGCCAGCACCATGAAGGTCGCGCCGAACAAGGTGTCCGGCCGGGTGGTGAACACCTCGATGAGACCGGCCTCGCTCGGGAAAGCGACCACTGCGCCCTCGGACCGCCCGATCCAGTTGCGCTGCATCAGCTTGATGGACTCCGGCCAGTCCAGGTCCTCCAGGTCGCCCAGCAACCTCTCCGCGTACGCGGTGATGCGCATCATCCACTGCCGCAGGTCCCGCTTGAAGACCGGGAAGTTGCCGCGCTCGCTGCGCCCGTCGGCAGTGACCTCCTCGTTGGCCAGCACGGTTCCCAGGCCCGGGCACCAGTTCACCGGGGAGTGCGACAGGTAGGCCAGCCGGTGGGAGTCCACGACGCGACGGCGCTCCTGCTCGTCGAGCTCCGGCCAGGCCAGGCCGTCCGGCAGCGCGCGGGTGCCGGCCGCCAGCTCGGCCTCCAGCTCGGCGATGGGGCGGGCCCGGTCCTGCTCGGGGTCGTACCACGCGTTGTAGACCTGCAGGAAGATCCACTGCGTCCACCGGTAGAAGTCCACGTCGGTGGTCGCGACGCTGCGCCGCGGGTCGTGCGCGAGCCCCAGCCGCCGCAGCTGGGCCCGCATCGTCGCGATGTTGGCCTCGGTGGTGACCTTCGGGTGCTGCCCGGTCTGCACCGCGTACTGCTCCGCGGGCAGGCCGAACGCGTCGTAGCCCAGCGCGTGCAGGACGTTGTGGCCGGTCATCCGCTTGTACCGCCCGTGCACGTCGGTGGCGATGTAGCCCAGCGGGTGACCGACGTGCAGCCCGATCCCGGACGGGTACGGGAACATGTCCAGCACGTACTTCTTCGGACGAGCGGCGACGCGCTCCGGGTCGCCGAGGGGGCCGGACGGGTTCGGGGCCTCGAACGTCCCCTCGCGCTCCCATCGGTCCTGCCAGCGCTTCTCGATCTCCGCCGCCAGTGCCGCCGTGTAGCGGTACGGCGTCTCGGGATCAGACGTCGTGTCACCGGCGGGGCGGGGTGCTGTCTCGCTCATCGTCGTCGCGCTCTCTCGTCGGCTGTCGGGCCCGGACATGACGAAGCCCCTCACGGGAGGAGGGGCGGCCGCGCTGACGTGGTGCTCTGGGGCGGTCAGCGCGGCTCGATAAGGAGGAGTCCGGGTCGCACGCCGACACCATAACGGACCACGGGTCGGCGCGCCCGCTGCCGCTAGTGTGCCCGCGGTGAGCAGAGGTCCCGGGCGCGCGCTGCTGGTCTCGGGCGTCATCGTCGCCGCCCTCACCGGCTGCGCGCAGAGCGCCGGCGCCGACTGCCCACCGACGACGGCGTACGCCGGCCCGAGCGATCTGGCAGAGACCATCGGCGCCGACCGCCTGGGCACCGTCACCGATGGCCGCGACGAGCCCGGGCTGTCGACCCTGGCGCTGGAGTCACAGCGCTCGGTCGCCGACCTGCGCCGCCGGCTCGGCCCGGCGATGGCCCGCGCCGGGCTCCAGGTGCTCTCGGAGGACAACGAGGGCTTCGAGGCCGAGATGTACTTCGGCGCCGACGACGGGACCAGCGCCGTCGCGCGGATCCGCGAGAACCCGCTGTGCGAGGGCCGCACCACCGTCCAGATCAGCGTCAGCCGGGAGACGTCGGAGCCCGCAGCCGGCTGAGGGCAGGGGGTGGCCGCTCCAGCAGGTGCACACCTACCGGAGCGACCACCCGCCTGCCGTACGCGGTCGACCGCGGCTCAGGCGAGGTCGAACCGGTCGAGGGTCATGACCTTGTCCCAGGCGGCCACGAAGTCGCGCACGAGCTTCTCCTCGGCGTCGTCAGCCCCGTAGACCTCCGCGATGGCGCGCAGCTGGGAGTTCGCGCCGAACACGAGGTCGGCGGCCGTGGCGGTCCACCTCAGCTCGCCGGTGGCGCGGTCCCGGCCCTCGTACACGTTCTCGGCCGACTCGGACGCCTTCCACTCGGTGCCCATGTCGAGCAGGTTGACGAAGAAGTCGTTCGTCAACGTCCCCGGCCGGTCGGTGAAGACCCCGTGCGCGGTCTTCCCCGCGTTCGCGCCGAGCGCCCGCATGCCGCCGACGAGGACCGTCATCTCGGGAGCGGTCAGCGTGAGCAGGTTCGCCCGGTCCAGCAGCAGGGTCTCCGGGGAGAGCTTCTCCCCCGGCCGCAGGTAGTTGCGGAACCCGTCCGCCCGCGGCTCGAGCACGGAGAACGCCTCGGCGTCGGTCTGCTCCTGGGACGCGTCGGTCCGTCCCGGCGCGAACGGGACCGTGACGTCGTGCCCGGCATCCCTCGCCGCCCTCTCGACCGCCGCGCAGCCACCGAGCACGATCAGGTCCGCGAGCGAGACCCGCTTGCCCCCGGACTGCGACCCGTTGAAGTCCCGCTGCACCGACTCGAGGGTCTGCAGCACCGTGGCCAGCACGGCCGGCTCGTTGGCCTCCCAGCTGCGCTGCGGCTCGAGGCGGATCCGCGCCCCGTTGGCACCGCCGCGCTTGTCGGTGCCGCGGAAGCTCGCGGCCGACGCCCAGGCGGTCAAGACCAGCTGGGACACCGACAGCCCGGACTCGAGGATCTTCGCCTTCAGCGACGCGACGTCCTGGTCGTCGACCAGCTCGTGGTCGACGGCCGGGACCGGGTCCTGCCACAGCTGCGGCTCCGCGACCCACGGCCCGAGGAAGCGCGAGACCGGGCCCATGTCGCGGTGCAGCAGCTTGTACCAGGCGCGGGCGAACGCGTCCGCCAGCTCCTCCGGGTGCTCGAGGAACCGGCGCGAGATCTTCTCGTACGCCGGGTCGAACCGCAGGGCCAGGTCGGTGGTGAGCATCGTCGGGCGCCGGCTGGGACCACCGTGGGCGTCGGGGATCGTCTCCCCGGCGTCCTTCGCGACCCACTGGTGCGCGCCGGCGGGGCTCTTCGTGAGCTCCCACTCGTGGCCGAAGAGGTTCTGGAAGAACCCGTGGCCCCACCTGATCGGCGTGCTGGTCCAGGTCACCTCGAGGCCGCTGGTGATGGTGTCCGCGCCCTTGCCGGTGCCGGCGGTGCTGTGCCAGCCGAGGCCCTGCGCCTCGATCGGGGCGGCCTCCGGCTCGGGCCCGACGTACTCCGCAGAGTGGGCGCCGTGCGTCTTGCCGAAGCTGTGCCCCCCGGCGATCAGCGCGACGGTCTCCTCGTCGTTCATCGCCATCCGACGGAAGGTCTCCCGGATGTCACGGGCGGCCGCCAGCGGGTCCGGGTTGCCGTTCGGGCCCTCCGGGTTCACGTAGATCAGCCCCATCTGCACGGCGCCGAGCGGCCCGGAGAGCTCGCGGTCGCCGCTGTACCGCTGGTCCCCGAGCCAGGCGTCCTCGGGCCCCCAGAAGATCTCCTCGGGCTCGTAGATGTCCTCCCGGCCGAAGCCGAAGCCGAAGGTCTTGAAGCCCATCGACTCCAGGGCGCAGTTGCCGGCGAACACCAGCAGGTCGGCCCACGAGATCTTGGCGCCGTACTTCTGCTTCACCGGCCAGAGCAGACGGCGCGCCTTGTCCAGGTTGGCGTTGTCCGGCCAGCTGTTGAGCGGGGCGAAGCGCTGCGCGCCGTCGCCGCCGCCGCCGCGACCGTCCTCGATCCGGTAGGTGCCGGCCGAGTGCCAGCTCATCCGGATGAACAGCGGCCCGTAGTGGCCGTAGTCGGCGGGCCACCAGTCCTGCGAGGTCGTCATGACCTCGAAGATGTCCCGCTTGAGCGCCTCGACGTCGAGGGTCTTGAACTCCTCGGCGTAGTCGAAGTCCTCACCCATCGGGTTGGCCCGGGGTGAGTGCTGGTGGAGAACCTGCAGGTTCAGCTGGTTCGGCCACCAGTCCTGGTTCGTCCTCGGCCGACCCGGCTTGGGAGTCGGGGAGGGAAGTACTGGGTTCTCGCTCTCGCTGCCGCGC
>DASTVO010000047.1:0-4987 GCA_035759075.1 Actinomycetes bacterium | reverse complement strand
ACCTGGTGAGCGGCGAGGTGATGTCCGCGCTCGCGCAGACCGTGACGCCGCAGGGGCTGGTCGCCGTCTGCACCCTGCTCGACCGGCCGCTGACCGAGGTCCTGGCCGACCCCCCGGGCCTGGTCGCGGTCCTCGCGCACGCCCGCGACCCGGGCAACGCCGGCACCGTGATCCGCACCGCGGATGCCGCCGGCGCCGGCGCCGTCCTGCTCACCGGGGACAGCGTCGACCCGTACAACGGCAAGTGCGTGCGCGCGTCGGCCGGCAGCCTCTTCCACCTGCCGGTCAGCATCGGCGGCCGGGTCGAGGACGACCTGCCCGCGCTGCGGGCAGCGGGGCTGCGGGTGCTGGCCGCCGACGGCCACTCCGACCTCGACCTGGACCGGGCCACCGACCAGGGGCTGCTGGACGGCCCGACCGCTTGGGTGTTCGGCAACGAGGCGTGGGGCCTGCCGGAGTCCACCCGGGCGCTGGCCGACGAGGTGGTGAAGGTGCCGATCCACGGCCGGGCGGAGAGCCTGAACCTGGCCACCGCCGCGGCGGTGTGCCTGTACGCGTCGGCGCGGGCGCAGCGGTCGCGCAATCGTCCGTCCGGCTGACGCCCGGTCACTCGCCGGGTGAGTCCGGTCGGCCCGCTCGGACGGTCGACGCTTCCGTTGTGATCTGTAGGCTCGTCCGGGTGGGAGGGGCGACAACGGGTCTGAATGACTACGACGACCTGCCCGACGGCCTGGTCGTCGCGGACGAGCGCGGCACCGTCGTCGTGTTCAACACCGCCGCCGCCCGCATCACCGGCGTCGACCCCGAGGCGGCGCTCGGCAAGGATCTCGAGGACGCACTCCCGCTGGAGGGGCTCGACGGCCGCCAGTGGTGGCAGTGCGCGCTGCCCTACGGCTGCCTGTCCACCGTCACCGGTCACCCCGAGCGCAACCTGCTGCTGCCCGGAGGCCAGGAGGTCCTGGTCACCACGCGCTACGTGCGCGAGGTGCCGCGCGGCCCGGTCCACCGGGTGGTGGTCGCCCTGCGCGACACCCGCCACCGCGCCCGCGAGGAGCTCAGCCGGGCCGAGCTGGTGTCGACCGTGGCGCACGAGCTGCGGTCTCCGCTGACGTCGGTGAAGGGCTTCACCGCGACCCTGCTCGCGAAGTGGGACCGGTTCAACGACGAGCAGAAGCGGCTGATGCTCGAGACCGTCAACGCAGACGCCGACCGGGTGACCCGGCTGATCACCGAGCTGCTGGACATCGCCCGCATCGACTCCGGCCGGCTCACCGTCCGCCGGCAGGTGGTCGACATGGCCCGGGTCATCACCCGGCACGTGGCCGGGATGGTCGCGGCCGGCCACGACGAGACCCGGTTCGACGTCCGCATCAGGGACGACATCCCCGAGATGTGGGTCGACGCGGACAAGCTCGACCAGGTCCTGAGCAACCTGCTGGAAAACTCCGTGCGCCACGGCGACGGGCGGGTCACCATCGTGGCCGAGCCCGACGGCGACGGAGTGGCGGTGACGGTCATGGACGAGGGTGAGGGCATCCCCGACGAGCTCCACGACCGGGTCTTCACGAGGTTCTGGCGGTCCGGCCGCCGCGGCGGCACGGGGCTCGGCCTCTACATCGTGCGCGGCCTGGTCGAGGCGCACGGCGGCCACATCGAGGTCGGCCGCTCGCCCAGTGGCGGTGCGAGGTTCCGATTCGTGCTGCCCGCCGCGGCCCCCGACTTCGGCGACTGACCCCAGTCGAGCGCTGTCGTCGCGAGGGGCGCGGCGGGCCACTCGGTCCCTGCTGCCCTGGGTCGTCGTCCGCGCGCTGCCGACACCTAGACTCGGGCGGCGATCATCTCGCCCCGACGGAGCCCCGATGTCCGCACCCAACAAGTCCTACGACCCCGTGCAGGTGACCCCCTTGAACGCCGACGAGGTCGACCGCGCGCGCGACGACGCGCTCGCCGCCATCGCCGCTGCCCCCGACCTCGACGCCCTGCGGCAGGTACGGCTCGACCACGCCGGGGACAGGTCTCCGCTGGCCCTGGCCAACCGGGAGATCGGCGCCCTGCCCCCCGCGGCGAAGGCCGACGCCGGCCGCCGGGTCGGCCAGGCGCGGCGCGCCGTGTCCGAGGCGCTGGCGGCCCGCCAGGAGGAGCTCGAGCGGGAGCGCGACGAGCGGGTGCTGGTCGAGGAGGCCGTCGACGTCACCCTGCCGTGGGACCGCCGGCGCCCCGGCGCCCGGCACCCGCTGACGACGCTGACCGAGCGGGTCGCCGAGCTGTTCCTGGCGATGGGCTTCGAGTGGTCCGAGGGCCCCGAGGTCGAGACCGAGTGGCACAACTTCGACGCGCTGAACATCGGCCCCGACCACCCGGCCCGCAGCACCGCCGACACGTTCTGGGTCGGCTCGCCGGACTCCGGCGTGGTGCTGCGCACCCAGACCTCGCCGGTGCAGATCCGCACCATGCTGCGCAAGGAGCCGCCGATCTACGCGGTCTCACCGGGGCGGGTCTACCGCACCGACGAGCTCGACGCGACGCACACGCCGGTCTTCATGCAGGTCGAGGGGCTGGTCGTGGACGAGGGCATCACGATGGCGCACCTGCGCGGGACGCTGGAGCACTTCGCGCAGTCGATGTTCGGTGCCGACACGGTCACCCGGCTGCGGCCCTCGTACTTCCCGTTCACCGAGCCCAGCGCCGAGATGGACCTGCGCTGCTGGGTCTGCCACGGCGACTCCGTCGGGAACCCGGACCGGCCCTGCCGCACCTGCTCGTCCGAGGGCTGGATCGAGTGGGGCGGCTGCGGCATGGTCAACCCGCGCGTGCTGCGCGCCTGCGGCATCGACCCCGACCGGTACAGCGGCTTCGCGTTCGGGATGGGCCTGGAACGCACCCTGATGTCCCGCCACGGGGCGGAGGACATGCGCGACATGGTGGAGGGCGACGTGCGCTTCGCCGCGCCCTTCGGGACGGAGATCTGATGCGGGCCCCGCTGTCCTGGCTGCGCGAGCACGCGGAGCTGCCGGCCGACATCGACGGCCGCGCGCTGGCCGAGCGGCTCATCGCCGCCGGGCTCGAGGTCGAGACCGTCGAGCGCCCCGGCCACGACGTCACCGGACCCGTCGTCGTGGGGCGGGTCGTCGCGTTCGAGGACGAGGAGCACTCCAACGGCAAGACCATCCGCTGGTGCCAGGTCGACGTCGGCGAGAGCGAGCCGCGCGGCATCGTGTGCGGCGCCCTGAACTTCGCCGCCGGTGACCTCGTGGTCGTCGCGCTGCCCGGGTCAACGCTGCCCGGCGGCTTCGCCATCACCGCCCGCACCACGTACGGCCACGTCAGCGACGGGATGATCTGCTCGGTCCGCGAGCTCGGCGTCGGCGACGACCACGCCGGGATCCTCGTCCTCACCGTCGACGCCGAGGTCGGTGCCGACGCGGTGGAGCTGCTCGGGCTGCGCGACGAGGTGCTCGACATCGCGGTCACCCCGGACCGCGCGTACTGCCTGTCGATCCGCGGCCTCGCCCGCGAGGCCGCCACCGCGTACGGCGTCGCCTTCCACGACCCCGTCGCGCTGGACCCGCTGCCGGTCGACGACGGCGGCCACCCCGGCGAGATCGCCGACCCGACCGCCGCCGACCGGCTGGTGCTGCGCACCGTCACCGGGCTCGACCCGGACGCGGCCACGCCGGTGTGGATGCAGCGCCGGCTGGTGCTGTGCGGCATGCGCCCGGTGTCGTTGGCCGTCGACGTCACCAACTACGTGATGCTCGAGACCGGCCAGCCGCTGCACGCCTTCGACCGGTCGCGGGTCAAGGGGCCGATCGTCGTGCGGCGGGCGGAGGCCGGCGAGCGGCTGGAGACGCTCGACCACGTGGACCGAGCCCTCGACGGCGAGGACGTCGTGATCGGCGACGACACCGGCCCGGTCGGGCTGGCCGGGACGATGGGCGGGCTGACCACCGAGATCGACGCCGGCTCCACCGACCTGGTGCTCGAGGCGGCGCACTTCCTGCCGGTGCCGGTCGCCCGGATGTCGCGACGGCACAAGCTCTCCAGCGAGGCGTCCAAGCGGTTCGAGCGCGGCGTCGACCCCGAGCTGCCGCCGCTTGCCTCTACCCGGGCGGTGCGGCTGCTGGCCGAGCTGGGCGGGGCGACGTACGCCGGATCGAGCGAGGTGCGCCATCCGCAGGCGGTACGCGCGATCGAGCTGGACCCGTCGCGCCCCGGGCGGACCGCCGGCCTGCCGATCACCCCGGACGACGTCGCGCGCACGCTGGAGCAGATCGGAGCCGCCGTCGACCGTGGCGCCGAGCGCTGGACGGTGACGCCGCCGACCTGGCGGCCCGACCTGGCCGACCCGGCCGACCTCGACGAGGAGGTCATCCGGCTCGTCGGCTACGACACCGTGCCCGCCGCGCTGCCGCACGCGCCGCCCGGTCCCGGGCTCACCGACCGGCAGCGGCTGCGCCGCCGCGTCGGGCTCGCGCTGGCGCACGCGGGCTACGTCGAGACACCGTCCTACCCGTTCATGGCCGAGTCGGTGCTGGACGCGCTGGTGCTGCCGGGCGACGACCCGCGGCGGGACGCGCTGCGGCTGGCGAACCCGCTCTCCGACGAGGAGCCGCTGCTGCGCACCACGCTGCTGCCGGGGCTGCTCGCGGCCCTGCGGCGCAACGTGGGGCGCGGCACCGCCGACGTCGCGCTGTTCGAGGTCGGCCTGGTGTTCCGGCCGGGTCCCGACCCGCTGCCCGCGGCACCCCGGCCTTCGGTCGCGGCGCGCCCGAGCGCCGAGGAGATCGCGGCGCTGGACGCGGCGCTGCCCGAGCAACCCACCAGGGTCGCGGTCGTGCTGGCCGGCGAGCTGGAGCCCGGCGGCTGGTGGGGTCCCGGCCGCGCTGCCGGCTGGGCGGACGCCGTCGAGGCGGCCCGCGCGGTGGCGCGGCAGGCCCGGGTGACCCTGTCCGTGTCGGCCGACCAGCACGCGCCCTGGCACCCGGGC
>DASTVO010000046.1:0-11198 GCA_035759075.1 Actinomycetes bacterium | reverse complement strand
CCATCGGTCTGGCCGTGCGGCGCGGGCTGGTCGGGAGCCGGCTGTGAGCCTTCGTCGCCCACTCGGCGCGGCCCTGCTGGCCGTCGCGGCCGTCGTCGCGGCGTCGCCGGCTGCGGCCACCACGAGCCCGCCGGCCGGCGTCACGGTCGAGCTCGACCAGTCCGCGGTGAGCACCGACGTGGGAGGCCGGTTCGAGTTCAGCTCGACCGTGCGCAACGACTCCGGTGGCGAGCTGACCGGGATGATCGCCCACCTGAACATCCTCAGCACCGACCCGAGCACGTACGTCGACCCGGAGGACTGGTCCTCCGAGCGCACGCAGTACCTGGACCCGCTGGCGCCGGGGGAGTCGGTCGTGCTCCGGTGGCGGGTGCAGGCGGTCAACAGCGGGACCTCGCTCATCTACGTGGCGGTGACCGACGAGCGGGGCCAGGCACCGGTTTCGGCCAGCGACGGCCTCGAGCTCAGCGCCCGCGAGCAGCGGACCATCAACGCCAGCGGCGTCCTGCCGGTCACGCTCGGGATGCCCGCGGCGGTCCTGCTGCTCATGGGGCTCGGGGCGCAGCGCCGCCGTCGGCTGCGGCGCTGAGCCACCGGCTCGTCAGCCGGCAGGGACGACCTTCCCGCGTACCTCGCCGAAGCCGATCCGGGTGCCGTCGGCGCCCGGCGCCCACGCCGTGATCGACACCTCGTCGCCGTCCTCGAGAAACGTCCGGGTGGAGCCGTCGGCGAGCGTGACGGGCTCCTGGCCGTTCCACGACAGCTCGAGGAAAGACCCGCGCTGGTCGCGCTCGGGCCCGGACACGGTGCCGGAGGCGTAGAGGTCGCCGGTGCGCAGCGAGGCGCCGTTCACCGTGAGGTGGGCCAGCTGCTGGTCCGGCGTCCAGTACATGCCCGCGAACGGCGGGCGGGCGACGACCGTGCCGTTCCACGTCACCTCGAGCGACAGGTCCAGGCCCCAGGGCTCGGCTCGCTCGAGGTAGGGCAGCACCTCCGGCCGCTGGGCGGGGCCGGCCACCCGGGCGTGCTCGAGCGCGTCGAGGGGCACCACCCACGGCGACACCGAGGTCGCGAACGACTTGCCGAGGAAGGGTCCGAGCGGGACGTACTCCCAGGCCTGCAGGTCGCGGGCGCTCCAGTCGTTGACCAGGCAGACGCCGAAGACGTGGTCGCGGAAGTCGGCGGTCGCCACCGGAGTGCCGTGCGCCGAGGGGACGCCGACCACGAAGCCGACCTCCGCCTCGATGTCGAGCCGCACGGACGGGCCGTACGCGGGGGAGTCCGCGTCCGGCGGCTTGCGCTGGCCGCTGGGCCGGACCACGTCGGTGCCCGACACGACGACCGTGCCGGACCGCCCGTGGTAGCCGATCGGCAGGTGCTTCCAGTTGGGTGTCAGCGGCTCCCCGTCGGGCCGGAAGATGCGCCCGACGTTCTCGGCGTGGTGCTGCGAGGAGTAGAAGTCGACGTAGTCGGCGACCTCGAACGGCAGGTGCAGCGTCACGTCCCGCATCGCCAGCAGGTGGCTCTCGACCAGGTCGCGGTAGCCCTCGTGCTCGAGCAGCTCGGTCAGCCAGGACCGGACGGCCGTCCACGCCGGGCGGCCGAGCGCCATGAACGGCGCGAGCGAGGGCGCCTGGAAGACGTGGCCGCCGTCCAGCCCCTCGATCGCGGCGACCGGGGCCAGGTCAAGAACGTGGTCGCCGAGCGCGACGCCGACCCGAGGCGGCTCCCCGTCGTAGGAGAAGACGCCGTACGGCAGGTTGGTGGCCGGGAACGGCGATCCCTCGGGCACCTGGACCCAGCTGTTCATCGGGCTCCTCCGAGCAGGCCGAACACGGCCAGGTCGTCGATCGGGTCGGTGACGCCGCAGCAGCCGAACGAGCGGAAGGCCCCGCGTACGACCGTGGCGGTGTCCTGGTCCCAGTCCTGCACGAACGGGACCAGGTGGCCGGCCCGGCGCTCGGCCAGCGCGGCCACGACCTCGTCGCGGGAGCCGCCGGTCTGGGCCACCCGGGTGGCGACGAGGACGTTGAGGACGCCGTGGTGCTCGAACCCGGTGCCGTCGCCGGTGTGCCGCACGGCGTGGTGCAGCCCGGCGGTGAGCTTGAACGGGACGCCGCGCACGGTGGCCGTGAGCAGGAAGTCGGCCAGCTCCGGCTCGGTCGGGAAGGTCTCCGCGGCGGTGCCGCCGGTGCGGTACTTCGCGGCGTGCCAGCCGGACGCCGGCACGAGGTCGAGCGCCGCGTCGAAGCCGGTGCGGGGGACCTCGAGGTAGCCGGTCACGTCCGGCAGCCGGGCGAGGTTGCCGCCGACGGTGGCCGCGTCGTCACCGAGCCTGGCGTGCGGCGCCTCGACCGCCACGAGCGTGACCCGCCCGTCAGCCCCGACGGCGCGCAGGGCGTGGTGCGCTCCGTCACCGACGACGTCGAACACCAGCGAGAGGTCGAGCCGCTGGTCGGCGGGGAGCGTGTCGAGCAGCTCGTCGACCCGGGAGGCGGGGCAGAGGAACGGGCCGACCGTCCCGGCGTACCAGGCGGTTCGATGGGTCGCGTGCTCGGCGAGTGCCTGCTGCATCGGCGCGTTCCCCGGCGGGAAGAGCGCGGCGTCGTCGACCAGGCCGGCGAACAGGGAGGGTGGCACCACCCGCCCGACCCTACTCAGGGCGCCGGTGCGTGATCCGCGTGGCAGGGTAGGCATCGGGAGTCGCCCGCACGGACACGACAGGAGAGGTCATGCCGTACTACCGCCAGGTCGGTGAGGTCCCGCGCAAGCGGCACACGCAGTTCCGCCAGCCCGACGGCAGCCTGTACGCCGAGGAGCTGATGGGTGTCGAGGGGTTCTCCTCCGACGCCTCGCTGCTCTACCACCGGCACATCCCGACGGCGATCGTGTCCAGCGAGGTCTTCGACGGCCCGTCCTTCGAGCGCCGGCCGAACCACCCGCTGAAGCCGAGGCACCTCAAGACGCACAAGCTGGACGGGGCGACCGCCGCCAAGGACGCGGTGCTCGGTCGGCAGCACCTGCTGGCGAACGCCGACGTCCGCATCTCCTACGCGGTCGCGACCGAGCCGTCACCGCTGTACCGCAACGCGATCGGCGACGAGTGCGTGTACGTCGAGAGCGGGAAGGCCGTCGTCGAGACGGTGTTCGGCGCGCTGACGGTGTCGTCCGGCGACTACGTCGTGCTGCCGACGTCGACCACGCACCGCTGGGTGCCGACGGGCGAGCTGCGGCTGCTGGTGACCGAGGCCTCCGGTCACATCCGGCCGCCGAAGCGGTACCTGTCGACCAAGGGTCAGTTCCTCGAGCATGCGCCGTACTGCGAGCGCGACATCCGCGGCCCCGCGGAGCCCATGACTGTCGACGGCGAGGACGTCGAGGTGCTGGTGCAGCACCGCGGTCCGGGCACCGCGACGGCGTGGACGCGCTACGTGTACGCGCACCACCCCTTTGACGTGGTCGGCTGGGACGGCTGTCTCTACCCGCACGTCTTCTCGATCCACGACTTCGAGCCGATCACCGGCCGGCTGCACCAGCCGCCGCCGGTGCACCAGACCTTCGAGGGCCCGAACTTCGTGATCTGCTCGTTCGTGCCGCGGCTGTTCGACTACCACCCCGAGGGCATCCCGGCGCCCTACAACCACGCCAACGTCGACTCCGACGAGGTGATCTTCTACACCGGCGGCGACTTCATGTCCCGCAAGGGCGCCGGCATCGAGCAAGGCTCGATCTCGTTGCACCCGTCAGGCTTCACCCACGGCCCGCAGCCGGGCTCGGTGGAGGCCTCGATCGGCAAGACCGCCACCGACGAGCTGGCCGTCATGGTCGACACGTTCCGGCCGCTGGACCTGCTCGACCCGGCCCTGGCCTGCGAGGACACGTCCTACGCGTGGACGTGGGCCGGTCGCACCGTCGACCCGGAGGCCGACTCCACGACCGGCTGACAGCTGCGACCCGCATGGCTGGCCCCGGGCAGCCCCCCGCCCCGCTTCCATGGCGCCGTGGTCGAGAAAGTGGCCGATCAGAGATCCACATCGACCGTACGACCGTGGGAGCTCGCGACGGGAGGGGCCAGCGGCGCGCGGGTCCTAGAGGCCGCGGCGGCTGCGACCGCGCAGGGCGGGCACCACGAACATCACGACGAGCACGATCAGGGCGATGATGAGCAGCAGCTTCAGCATGACGGGTTCCTCCGAGTAGGCCGGTGCCTCCGGCCGTTCGCTGTGGTTCTGCCCGGCATGACCCGGGTCAACCCCGCGGACCCGGTACGGGACGGAGGCAGGCAGCGGGCAGCTCGAACCAGCGCAGGTGCTCGAAGTCGTCGGAGACCGCCCCGGCCGGGGCCGGCTCGTCGCAGGCCGCCGCGCGGTCGGCCGCCGCTGCGAAGACGCGCCGCGCCTCCTCGAGGTAGCCGGGCAGCGCCGACTCGGGCACCGGCTCGTCGTGGTGCGGGTAGGTCATCTCGCCGGTGACCGGGTCGTACGCGACCTGGTCGAGGCGCAGCGGTGGCTCGACGGGCCCGGCGCGGTGACGCCACAGCCCGGTCGCCGGCTCGAACGTGTAGTCGGGCAGCAGCAGCCATCCGTGGTCGGCGACCATCGCGACCGCCTCGACGACGTAGTCGAGGACCGACTCGGAGATGAAGTAGTTGAAGTTGATCCGGACCCAGCCCGGCTTGATCCCCTCGCAGCCGTGGGCGATCTCCCGCTCGAACTCGTGCGAGCGGTCGAGGTCGATCCCGAGCAGCCGGTGCCCGTAGGGTCCGGCGCACGAGCAGCCGCCGCGGGACTGGATGCCGAACAGGTCGTTGAGCAGCGCCACGACGTAGTTGTGGTGCAGGTACTGCCCACCCGGCCGGCGCACCACGAAGGACACGATCGAGAGCCGCTCCGCCTCGAGGTTGCCGAGGATCTCCATCGCCGGGTGCGCGCGCCACGCGGCGACGGCCCGGCGCAGCAGCTCCTCCTCGCGGGCCCGGATCGTCTCGACACCCACGGCCTGCTTGAGCTGGAAGACGAGGCCGGCCCGGATCGACTCGACGATGGCCGGGGTGCCGCCCTCCTCGCGGTGCGCGGGGTCGTCGAGGTAACGGTGCTCGAGCGGGTTGACGTACGCGACGGTGCCGCCCCCGGGCACGACCGGCACCCGGTTGGTCAGCAGCTCGCGCCGCACGACCAGGACCCCGGGCGTCCCCGGGCCGCCGATGAACTTGTGCGGTGACAGGAAGACCGCGTCCTTGTGGCACTGGGGGTGCTCGTCGCACGAGCGGTTCATCTCGATGTCGACGTACGGAGCGGCGGCGGCACAGTCCCAGAACGACAGGGCGCCGTGCCGGTGCAGCAGGTCGGCGATGCGATGGGTGTCGCTCACGATCCCGGTCACGTTGGACGCCGCCGAGAAGGACCCGATGCGCAGCGGCCTTGCGGCGTACTCCTCGAGCCGTTGCTCCAGCACGGCCGTGTCGATGTGGCCGTCCCGGTCCTCCGGGATCGTGACGACGTCGCAGATCGACTCGCGCCACGGCAGCTCGTTCGAGTGGTGCTCGAACGGGCCGATGAACACCACCGGCCGCTCGTTGCGCGGGATCTGGTCGGTGAGGTGGTAGCGGTCGTCCAGGTCGGCCGGGATGCGCAGGTTGAGCAGGCCGATCAGCTTGTCGATCGCCGCGGTCGAGCCGGACCCGCAGAAGATGACCACCGTGGAGTCGTCGCCGCCGACCGCGTCCCGGATGATCCGCCGGGCGTCCTCGCGCAGCCGGGTCGTCTGCAGGCCGGTGCCGCTGGACTCGGTGTGGGTGTTGGCGTAGCGGGGGAGCACCTCGCTGCGGATGAAGTCCTCGAGGAAACCCAGCGCCCGGCCGCTGGCGGTGTAGTCGGCGTAGGTGACCCGGCGCGGCCCGTACGGACCGTGCATCACCTGGTCGTCGCCGATCACCGACTCGCGGATGCGGGCGAGCAGAGGGCTCTCGGTGTCGTCGTGCACGAGTGACACGGTAGGGGGTCAGCCGGCTCTCGGGTCGGCCCCGGCGAGGACGGAGGTCACGGTGACCGGTCCGTCCGGTCCCGTCACCGTCTGCTCGTGGTAGACCACGAAACGCCCCTCCGTGCCGGCCTCCTTCTGCGCCCACTCCAGCACCTCGCCGACCTCCGCGTCCTCGACGTGGACCTGCTCGACGAGCCACCACTCCCGTTCGTCCGAGCCACGCGGGCGCGCCCCGGAGCGCTGGACCTGTACGAAGAAGTCCAGCCGGTAGCGGGGCCGGCCGGCGAGGGGTGCCCGGGGGTCGGCGCTGTGCGTGACGCGCACCCTTTCACTGAAGCACGCGCCGCGGCGTTCGGCATCCCTGGTCGCCGCCGGGTCGCGACGGCCGCCGCCGCGTCAGACCAGGGAGAGCTGCAGGTCGCCGGATGCGTCCGGGCCGGCCACCCGGCACTCGAGGTCGAGCAGCGTCCGCTTCCGGTCGATGCCGCCCCCGTACCCGGTGAGCGAGCCGTTGGCGCCGATCACGCGGTGGCACGGCACCACGATCGAGATCGGGTTGCGCCCGTTGGCCAGACCGACGGCGCGCGAAGCCTTCGGGTTGCCCACCCGGGACGCGAGCTGGCCGTAGTTGATCGTCCTGGCGTACGGGATGTCGCGCAGCGCCGCCCAGACAGTCAGCTGGAACGGCGTGCCCGCGGGCTCGAGCGGCAGGTCGAAGTCGGTGCGGTCCCCCGCGAAGTACTCCCCCAGCTGGGTCACCGCCCGGTCGAGCAGCTCGCACGGCTCGTCCGACCATTCCGGGTCGGGCTCGGCCGCGTACAGCAGCCGGGTCAGGGCCTCGCCGTCGCTGGTGAGCAGCAGCGGGCCGACGGGGCTGTCGACGGTCGTGGTCCAGGTCGTGGTCATGGTGTGGTCTCCCGGTCGGTGACGAGGTGCCAGAGGTGCATGAGGGCGTAGGACCGCCACGGCCGCCAGCGCTGCCCGTGGGCGGCGGCCGAGCGGGCGTCGCCGGCGGCGCCCAGCCGCTCGAGGCCGCGACGGACGCCGAGGTCGGTGGTGAGCAGGACGTCGGGGTCGCCGAGGGCGCGCAGCCGGACGTAGTCGGCCGTCCACGGTCCGACGCCCGGCAGCGCGCGCAGCGCGGCGGCGGTCTCGTCGCGGTCAGCGCCCGCGTCCAGGTCGACGCGGCCTTCGGCGACGGCCGTGCACAGCGCCACCAGGGTCCGGCCGCGGCTGCGCGGCATGGGCAGGGTCGTCGGGTCGGCCCCGGCCAGCGCTTCGGCGGTGGGGAAGTGGTGGGTGACCGCACCGCCCGGCGCGGTGACGGGCTTGCCGTACGCGGTGGCGAGCCGTGCCGTCACGGTCCGGGCCCCGGTCACCGAGACCTGCTGCCCGACGACTGCCTTGACCGCTATCTCCAGCCCGTCGACGCCGCCGACCACGCGCATCCCGGGCCACGACCGGACCAGCGGAGCCAGCAGCGGGTCGGCGCCGAGCAGCTCGTCGACAGCCGTCGAGTCGGCGTCGAGGTCGAGCAGGCGCCGCGCCCGGGCGACGGCGGGCACGACGTCGCGGGGGTCGGCCAGCGAGACCTGGCACGTGACGTGGTCGGCGTGGGGCTGCAGCCGGATCGTCGCCTCACCGTGCGGCAGGACCAGAGCCCGCCGGTACGACGTTCCGTCCGCCTCTTCCACTCCGGGAACGGACTTCTGCGCCAGCAGCCGCATCAGCCCGGCGCCGTCGAACGGCGGGCGCACCGGCAGCCGCAGCGACAGCGTGCCCGGTTCGGAGGGCGCCGCTCCGGGCCGCCGGGCTGCGGCGGCCCGGAGCTCCCGGGGGGTGGCCGCGAAGACCAGCCGCACGGTGTCGTTGAACTGGCGGATGCTGGCGAAGCCGGCCGCGAACGCGACCTCCGAGAACGCCATCGCGGTCGTCTCGATCAGCACCCTGGCGGTGTGCGCCCGCTGGGCCCGCGCCAGCGACTGCGCGCCCGCGCCCACCTCGGCGGTGAGCAGCCGGTGCAGCTGCCGCTCGCTGTAGCCGAGCCGGGCGGCGAGCCCGTGGACACCGTCCCGGTCGACGGCGCCGTCCGCGATCAGCCGCATCGCCCGGGCGACGGTGTCGGAGCGCACGTTCCACTCCGGCGAGCCCGGTGACGCGTCCGGACGGCAGCGGCGGCAGGCCCGGAACCCGGCCAGCTGGGCGGCGGCGGCCGTGGGGTGGAAGGTGACGTTGGTGCGCTTGGGCGTGGTCGCGGGGCAGCTGGGCCGGCAGTAGATGCCGGTGGTGGTGACTGCCGTGACGAACCAGCCGTCGAACCGTGGGTCGCGGCTGCTGACGGCTCGGTAGCAGGTCTCGTGGTCCAGCACGGGGCCCAGCCTGCCGGACCCCGCCGACAGTTACTAGCGGGCATCGGACACGGCGCTGGCCGGCGGCCGGCGACCCCTGCCGGGACGCCTCAGGGACACCCGACCGGCCGGCGCTACCGTGGCGACCCGTGCGGATCGTCTCCCTGCTGCCCTCCGCGACCGAGATCCTCTTCGCGGTCGGGGCCGGTGACGCGGTCGTCGGGGTCACCCTCGAGTGCGACTTCCCGGCCGCGGCGCGCTCGCGGCGGATCGTCTCGACCAGCGCCCTGCCGGAGGGGCTGGAGCCCGCGCAGATCGACGCGGTGGTCGCCCAGCGGATGGCCGCCGGCGAGGACCTCTACCGGCTCGACGCCGGCGCGCTCGCCGACCTCGACGCCGACCTCGTGGTCACGCAGGACCTCTGCGCGGTCTGCGCGGTGGACGTCTCGGTCGTCGACGACGCGCTGGCATACCTGGGCTGCCGGGCCGAGGTGCTCACCCTGGACCCGCAGACCCTGGACGAGGTGCTCGCCTCGGTCCAGACGCTCGGGAAGGCGGCCGGTTCGGAGGACGCGGCCGACCGCCTGGTCGAGTCGCTGCGGCAGCGGCTGGCGGCCGTCGCCGACGCGGTCGCCGGCCGGGCCGCGGTCCCCGTCATGGTGCTGGAGTGGACCGACCCGCCGTTCACGCCGGGGCACTGGGTGCCCGACATGGTCGCCGCCGCGGGTGGCTCGGCCGTGCTGGGGGCGGCCGGGCACCGCTCGGAGCGCTCCACCTGGGAGGCGGTCGCGGCAGCCGTCCCGGAGGTGGTGGTGGCCGCCCCGTGCGGCTTCGGGCTGGCCGAGTCGGCGCGGCTCGCCACGGAGGTCACGGACAGGGTGCCTTCCCGCGTACCGCTGTGGGCCGTCGACGCCAACGCCTCGTTCGCGCGCCCCGGCCCCCGGCTGGTCGACGGCGTCGAGGCGCTCGCCGCGATCCTGCACCCGGACGCGGGCATCCCCCTCGACCCGTCCCTGGCCACGAGGATCCGCTGACCCGAGGCAGGGCGCGGCGTGCTCAGGCGACCGTCACGCCGGCGTCCCGCAGCTGCTGCAGCGACTGCTCGGCGTCCCCCGGCGACATCTCCACGAACCGGGTCAGCGCGGCCGGGACCTCCACCTCGTAGCCGAGGCGGACGCCGTCGAGTGCGGTCTCCTTCACGCAGTAGTCGCCGGCCAGGCCGATCACGACCAGCCGGCGGACCGACGGGTCGAGCAGCGACTGCAGCTGGGTGGCCGACGCGACCCCGGACACCGGGTCACGGACCGAGAAGCCGGAGTACCCGTCCTCGCCGGAGGTGCCCTTGCGCACGATCGCGCCGTGCACCAGCAGGTTCGGGTGCAGCTCGGCGCCCCAGGTGTCGGCGACGCAGTGCACCGGCCAGATCCCGCCGTCCTTCTCGAAGTGCGGTGTCGACTCCGGGTGCCAGTCCTGGGTGTAGACGATCGTCGCGCCGGCGTTCTGCGCGGCCGCCACCTCGACGCTGGCCAGCGACACGACCTCCTCGCCGCCGCGGACGTAGAGCCCACCCTTCGGGTCGGCGAAGTCGTTCTGCACGTCCACGACGAGCAGCGCGGTCGCGTCGTCGTAGCGCGCGACGGCCTGGTCGGTCGGGTTCTCGCTCACGGGTTCCCCTCGTAGATGGTCGGGATCGCCGGCTCGCCGCGGGAGAGGGCCAGCCCCTCCCACGGCAGTGTCGTCAGCACCTGCTCGAGGTGGGCCCGCGACTCGTGCAGCGACGGTCCGTCGAGCACCTTCCCGTCGCGGACGAACGTAACCTGCAGCGCGCGGTCGCCCTCGCGCGGCTCCGGGCCGCCCTGTGAGTGCAGGACCTCCTCGGTGGCGGTGCCGGTCGGCCGGTGCCGGCGCACCGCCGTCTTGCGCCCGCCATGGGTCGCCTTCTGCTCCGAGCGCTTCGCCACCGGGCGGCCGTCCACCTCGACCAGCTTGTAGACGAAGCCGGCTGTGGGCGCGCCGGACCCGGTCACCACCGCGGTGCCCACGCCGTACGCGTCGACGGGCGCTGCGGCCAGCGCCGCCAGGGCGTACTCGTCGAGGTCGCCGGAGAGCACGATCCGCGTCCCGGTGTTGCCCAGCTCGTCCAGCAGGTCACGACCCTGCTGGGCGAGCACCGCCAGGTCGCCGGAGTCGATGCGGACCGCCCCGAGCTGCGGCCCACCGGCCTCGACGGCGTTGCGGATGCCCTGCGCGATGTCGTAGGTGTCGACGAGGAGCGTGGTGCCCTCCCCGAGCGCGGCGACCTGGGCCCGGAACGCGTCGATCTCCCGGTCGTGCAGCAGGGTCCAGGCGTGGGCCGCGGTGCCGGTGGTCGGGATGCCGTGGCGGGCTCCCGCCGCCAGGTTGGAGGTTGCCGCGAAGCCGGCGAGGTAGGCGGCCCGGGCCGCGGCCACCGCGGCCTCCTCGTGAGCCCGCCGCGACCCCATCTCGATGCACGGCCGGGCCCCGGCCGCATGGGCCATCCGGGCCGCCGCCGAGGCGACGGCGGAGTCGAAGTTGAGCACCGAGAGGGTCAGGGTCTCGAGCACCACCGCCTCGGCGAAGCTCGCCTCCACGGTGAGCACCGGGGAGCCGGGGAAGTAGACCTCGCCCTCGGCGTAACCGGTGATCTCCCCGCCGAACCGGTAGTCCGCCAGCCAGGCGCAGGTGTCCTCGTCCACCACCCCGGCGTCCACCAGGTGCGCCAGCTGCTCGTCGTCGTAGCCGAACGAGCCGACCAGGTCGAGCAGCCTGCCGGTCCCGGCGACCACCCCGTACCGCCGCCCGTCCGGCAGCCGCCGGGCGAACACCTCGAAGACGCAGCGCCGGTCC
>DASTVO010000045.1:0-30899 GCA_035759075.1 Actinomycetes bacterium | reverse complement strand
GGTGCGGGCCTTCGGCAACGGGGCCGGCTTCGCCGTGGACGTGGTGCTGCGCGAGCGCACCGCCCGGCTGGTGCTGCGCAGCCTCGGGCTGGCCGCGACGGTCACCCTGACCTCGTTGGTGATCGGGGTCTCGCTGGCCTGGCTGGTGACGCGCGCGGACCTTCGCGGGCGGCGGCTCTGGGCCGTGGTGGCTGCCCTGCCGCTGGCGATCCCGACCTACGTCGCGGCCTCGATGTGGCTGTCGCTGACCCCGCGGCTGCAGGGCTTCACCGGTGCGGCCGTGGTGCTGACCCTCACCACGTACCCCTATGTGCTGCTGCCCGTCGCGGCCGCGCTGGAGAAGGCCGACCCGGCCGTCGAGGAGGTCGCCCGCGCCCTCGGCCGCTCCGGGCTGGCGACCTTCCTCACCGTCACGCTGCGGCAGGTGCGCCCGGCCGCGGCGGCCGGCGGGCTGCTGGTCGCGCTCTACGTGCTCTCGGACTTCGGCGCCGTCTCGATCCTGAACTTCGACTCGTTCACCACGACCATCTACACCTCCTACCGGGCCAGCTTCGACCGGACGCCGGCGGCCGTGCTCAGCGTCGTGCTGGTGCTCATCACGGTGCTGATCGTGCGGGCCGAGGCGCGCACCCGCGGCCGGGCCCGGCACGCCCGGCTGGGCGGCGGCGCGTCCCGCGTGCCGCGGCCGGTGGCGCTCGGACGCTGGAGCCCGGCGGCCTACGGGTGGCTCGCGCTGGTGGCGGTGCTGGCGCTCGGGGTGCCGCTGTCCCGGCTGGGCTTCTGGCTGGCCAGCGGCAGCTCGGCGGACGTCGACCTCGGCGCGCTGCAGGCCGCGGCGCTGGCGACGCTGGGGGTGTCGGCGCTCGGTGCGCTGGTCACCACCGTGCTGGCGCTGCCGGTCGGGGTGCTCGCCGCGCGCTACCGCGGGATGGGGACGCGGTTCCTCGAGCAGTCGACGTACGCGGGGCACGCGCTGCCCGGCATCGTCGTGGCGCTGGCCCTGGTCTTCTTCTCGGTCAACTACGCCTACCCGCTCTACCAGCGGACCCCGGTGCTGGTCCTCGCCTACACCGTGCTGTTCCTGCCGGCCGCGGTCGGCAGCGTGCGCGCCTCGGTCGCCCAGGCGCCGCCGGCCCTGGAGGAGATGGCCCGCTCGCTCGGGCGCTCGCCGGGGCGGGTGCTGCGGGACGTGACGCTGCCCTTGGCCGCACCGGGTGTCGGGGCCGGCGCGGCGCTGGTGTTCCTCACCTGCATGAAGGAGCTGCCGGCCACGATCCTGCTGCGCCCCACCGGGATGGAGACCCTGGCCACCGAGCTGTGGTCCCAGACCGGGGCCGGGCAGTACGCGGGCGCGGCGCCGTACGCTGCGCTGCTGATCGTGCTGGCCGCGGTCCCGACCTACCTGCTGGGCAGCCGCCGGCGCCGCGAGGTCGGCCTCGACGTCCTGGAGAACCCGTCATGACCACCCACCTGCAGGTCCGGGGGCTGGAGAAGTCCTTCGGTGCCACCGAGGTGCTGCGCGGCGTGGACCTCGACGTGGCCGAGGGCTCGCTGGCCGCGGTGCTCGGCCCGTCCGGCTGCGGGAAGACGACGCTGCTGCGAGTGGTCGCCGGGTTCGAGTCACCGGACGCGGGGTCGGTGGCGGTCGGCGGCCGGGTGGTGGCCGGGCCGGGCGCCTCCGTCGCTCCGGAGAAGCGCCGCATCGGTGTGGTGCCGCAGGAGGGGGCGCTGTTCCCGCACCTGAGCGTCGCGGGCAACGTAGCCTTCGGGCTGGCGCGGTCGGCCCGTCGGCGGTCGCGGGTCGAGGAGATGCTCGCGCTCGTCGGGCTGGAGGGCTTCGGCGACCGGATGCCGGCCGAGCTCTCCGGCGGCCAGCAGCAGCGGGTCGCGGTGGCCCGCGCGCTCGCGCCGGAGCCGGCGCTGGTGCTGCTCGACGAGCCGTTCAGCGCCCTGGACACCGGGCTGCGCGCGGCGCTGCGGGAGGACGTCCGGTCCGCCCTGCGCGCCACCAACGCCACCGCCGTGCTGGTCACCCACGACCAGCAGGAGGCGCTCTCCGTCGCCGACACCGTCGCGGTCATGCGCGCGGGACGGGTCGTGCAGAGCGGCACGCCGGCCGAGGTCTACCGGCACCCCGCCGACCTGCAGGTCGCGACCTTCGTGGGGGAGGCGGTCGTGCTGCCGGCGATGATCCGCGACGGCCTGGCGTCGACCGTGCTGGGGCCGCTGGTCGTGCGCGGCTCGTCGGCGGAGGGTCAGCGCGGGCACGTGGCGGTGCGCCCCGAGCAGCTGGTGCTCGGCCGCGACGGAGTCGGTGCGACGGTGCGGCAGGCGGCCTTCTTCGGCCATGACGCGCTGGTGACCCTCGACCTGGAGCGGCCGGGCTCGACCGGTGGGGTGGTGACCGCCCGGCTGCACGCCGTGCGGGTGCCGCCGGCCGGGACGACGGTCCGGCTCTCGGTCACCGAGGCGGTGTCGTTCTTCGCCGCGCCGACGCCGACCGCTGCCGCCGCCTCCGCCGGCTGAAGCGGCCGGGCCCGGGCCCCCCGCTCGCGCAGCGGACTGAGGTAAGGCTACCCTTACCCGGCCCGACGACGAGACGAGTGGAGGCCGGGTGGCGATCGTGGTGACCGGTGCGGCCGGCTTCATCGGCCGTGCCGTGCTGCGGCACCTCGTCCGCGCCGGTGAGCCGGTCGTCGCCGTGGACCGCCGGCGCGTCGTCGCGTCCGGTGCGCGGGTGCTCACGGCCGACCTCCTCGACGCCGACCCGGACGTCGACGACGTGCTCCGCCGGGCCGACGCCGTCGTCCACCTGGCCGGCTGCCCCGGCGTCCGCGACGACCGTCCCGACGTCGAGGCGCACCGGGCCCGCGACAACGTCGACGCCGCCGCCCGGGTCCTGGCGGCCGTGCCGTCCCACGTCCCGCTCGTCGTCGCGTCCTCGTCGTCGGTCTACGGCGGCTCCCGCGACCTGCGGCCGTGCCACGAGGACGACCCGTTGCGCCCGGTCGGTGGCTACGCCCGCAGCAAGGTCGCCGTCGAGGGGCTGTGCGCCGCGGCTGTGGCGGCCGGCGCGCGGGTCACGACCGCCCGGCCGTTCACCGTGGCCGGCGAGGGGCAGCGCCCGGACATGGCGCTGTCCCGCTGGATCGCCGCGACCCGCTCCGGCGAGCCGGTGCAGGTCTACGGCTCGACCGCGCGCCGCCGCGACGTCACCGACGTACGGCAGGTGGCGGCGGCCCTGGTCGCGCTCGCCCGGGTCGGCGCCCCGGGACCGGTGAACGTCGGCACCGGGGTCGGGCACACGCTGGCCCAGCTGCTCGCCGCCGTCGAGGCGGCCGTCGGCCGGCGACCGGTCGTCGAGCTGGTGCCCGCCTCGCCCGAGGAGGTGTCGGCCACGCTGGCCGACACCGCGCGGCTGCGCTCGCTGGTCGGGTGGGCACCGACGACCGACCTCACCGCGTTGGTCCGCCGGCAGGCCGGCGGGCGCGCCGCGCCTCGGGTGCGAGAGGCGGTCCCGGCGTGACCCTCACCCGCGTACGGCCCGTCGAGCCGGTCCGGCCCGGCGACGCTCCGGCACCGGGGTCGCGGCGCCGGGTCGTCGCGGCGTGCGTCGTCGCGGCGCTGGCCGCGCTGCTCGCGTCGTCCGCCGGCATCCCGGTGCGCGCCACCTACGACGCGCAGGTGGCGGTCGACGAGACCGAGTACGTCCTCACCGCCCTGTCGATCTTCGAGGACGGCGACCTCGACATCTCCGACGAGCTCGGCGAGGCGCGCTGGCGGTCCTTCGCCGACGTCCGGCCGCCCGAGCAGACCCAGCTCCTCGACGACGGCCGCCGGCTGAGCCCGCACGACCCGCTGCTGCCGCTGCTGCTCGCCGTCCCGACGGGGCTGTTCGGCTGGGTCGGGGCCAAGCTGGCGCTGGCGCTGCTCGCCGCGGCGACGGCAGCCCTCGCGGTGTGGGTGGCCGTGCGCCGTTTCGGGGTCCCGACCTGGCTCGCCGGGGCGGGGACCGCGGTGCTCGCGGCGACACCACCGCTGTCGGTGTACGGCCAGCAGGTCTACCCGGAGCTGCCGGCCGGGCTGGCCGTCCTGGTCGCGGTCGCGGCGCTGATGACCAGCACGACGTCGGCCCGGCGCCGCGCCGCCGACGTCGTGCTGGTCGCCGCGGTCGTCGCGCTCCCGTGGCTGGGCGTGAAGTACCTGCCGGTCGCCGCCGCTCTCGCGCTCCTCGGCCTGGTCCGGGCCGTCCGAAACGGGCGCCGGCACGCGGCGGCCGGGATGACGGTGGCGCTCGCGGCGAGCGGCGCGGCCTACCTGGTGGTGCACAAGCTGGTCTGGGGCGGCTGGACGGTCTACGCCAGCGGCGACCACTTCCAGAGCACGGGCGAGTTCTCCGTGGTCGGGGTGTCGCCGGACTACGCGGGCCGGACGGTCCGGCTGCTCGGGCTGCTGGTCGACCGCGAGTTCGGCCTGGTGGCGTGGCAGCCGGCCTGGCTGCTGCTGGTGCCAGCCGTGGCTGCGCTGGTCCGGTGGCGGCTGTGGGTGCTGCTGCTGCCGATGGCGGCGGCATGGGCCACTGCGACGTGGCTGGCGCTGACCATGCACGGCTACTGGTGGCCCGGCCGGCAGGTCGTCGTCGTGGCGCCGCTCGCCGTGGTGGGGCTGCTGGTCTGGCTGCACCGGGTCGGCCGGCGCGATGGCGGGCTGCGGGGTGGCGGGCGCGAGCGTGCCCGCCGTGGCGCGCTCGCGACGGCGGCGGTGCTCGGAGCGACCGGCCTCACCACGTACGCGGTGCTGCTCGTCCAGGGCTGGCGCGGCCGCCTCACCTGGGTGTTCGACGTCGCCACGGTGCCCACTCCGACGTACCGGCTGCTGCGCCCGCTGCTGCCCGACTACCGCGCGGACGACGTGCTCGTCCCGCACCTGATCTGGGTGACGGCCGCGATCGGCCTCGCCTGCCTGGGGTGGCTCACCGCCGCCCGCGCGACCCGGCGCCTCCCGGCGCCGGTGCACGACCACGACAAGGAGATCCCCTGATGACCTGGACCACCCGCTCCACCTCCCGGGCCCGCGCCAAGGCGGCCGCGTCCGCACTGGTGATGGTGGCCGCGCTCGGCACCGGGCTGGCGGCCTGCGGCGGCGACGACGGCGGCAGCGTCCGCGAGGAGGGCGGCACCGGCTCGTCCGGCTCGACGGGCTCGACCGGCTCGTCCGGCTCGGGCACGGAGTCCGGCTCGGAGACCCCGTCGCCGTCGGAGACCGGCACCGCGTCGCAGTAGCCGCCCCGCGCGGCCATGATCCCCGTCGTCGCGCTCAGGAAGCGAGTCGACTCGCTTCCAGAGCACGACGGTGAGGATCACCGAGCCGGCACTGCAGCCGCCGGCGCCGGCGTGATCGCCTGTAGGGAGGACCATGCTCACCGCGTTCTTCGTGATGCTCCGAGAGGGATTCGAGGCGGCGCTGGTCGTCGCGATCCTCTACGCGTACCTTCGCAAGCTCTCCCGAGAAGACCTGGTGCCCGCTATGTGGCAGGGCGTGCTCGCCGCTGCTGCCCTCTCGGTCGGCGCCGGAACGGCCATCCACGTCGCGGTGGACGGCCTCGAGGGAGCGGCGCGGCTGCTGTCGTTCGCGGTCGTCTCGGCGGTCGCCGTCGTCGTCCTCACCTGGATGATCTTCTGGATGCGCACGCACGCTCGGGCGATCAAGGGCGAGCTGCAAGGGGCGTTGGACGAGGCCATGGCCCGGCCGGGGCGGATCCGATGGGCCGTGACCGCCGCCGCATTTGTGGCGGTGCTGCGGGAGGGCCTCGAGGCGGCGCTGTTCATGATCGCCAGCGCGACAACTCAGGACGGGGGACGGGTGCTGGCCGGCGCGCTGGCCGGGCTCCTGGTGGCGTGCGGACTGGGGTGGGCGGTGGTCCTCGGCGGTCGTCGGATGCCGATACGACTGTTCTTCCAGGTCACGGGCGTGGTGCTGGTTCTGTTCGCCGGGGGCCTGCTCGCTCGCACCGTGATGTTCCTGCAGGCGGCGGGTGACCTGCCCATCGTCCGGGACGCGGTGTACGACGCGACCTCGGTCCGCTGGCTGACGGTCGACTCCGAGGTCGGCCGGTTCCTCGCGGCGATGGTGGGCTGGGACCCGCGACCGTCGATCGAGCAGATGGGCGCCTACCTGCTCTATGTCGTGGTCGTGGGCTGGCTGTTCCTGCGGAAGCCCAGGCCGGCGAACCCGGCCGGGCCCGGGGACGCTCCGGTCTCGGCCGTGCGCCCCACCTGACCCCGGCGGCCCGGTCAGGCGGTCGGGTCGCCGACCTCCTGGTGGAGGTGCGCCCGGTCGAGCGCCTTGGCGATGACCCCTGCGGTCAGCCGGACCTGCCACTCCCGCGCCCCGTGGTCCCGCAGGAACGCGGCCACCTCGTCGGCCGACGGGGTCGGCCCGCCGGGCGGCTGCCAGCACAGCCGGCGGACAGCGTCGGGTGCCAGCAGGTTCTCCACCGGGAGCCGGTGCTCGTCGGCGATGGCCGCGATCGCGGTCCGGGCGGCGGAGAGCCGGGCGGCCGCCGCCGGGTCGCGGTCCGGCCAGCTGCGGGCCGGCGGAGGGCCCTCCGCGGCGACCTTGAGCTCCGGCAGCTCGGCGTCGGGCAGCTCGAGGGCGGCGACGATGGCGGGCAGCCAGGTCCCGACCTGGCGGCGCAGCGACCGGCCGCCCCAGACCGGCAGCGCGGTGAGCTCCTGCTCCGTCCTCGGCTGCGCGAGCGCGGCAGACACGAGGGCGGCGTCAGGCAGCACCCGGCCGGGAGCGATGTCGCGCCGGCGGGCCACCTCGTCCCGGCGCAGCCACAGGCCGCGTACGACGGCCATCTGCCGCCGCTTGCGCACCCGGTGCAGGCCAGACGTCCGCCGCCACGGGTCGACGCGCGGCGGCGCGGGCTCGGCCGCCACCAGCGCCGCGAACTCCTCCTCGGCCCACTCCCGCTTGCCGGTCTCGTCGAGCTCGGCCGCCAGCTCGTCGCGCAGCTCGACCAGCACCTCGACGTCCAGCGCGGCGTAGCGCAGCCACGGCTCCGGCAGCGGACGGGTGGACCAGTCCGCGGCCGAGTGGCCCTTCTCCAGGGTCAGCCCCAGCACGCTCTCCACGATCGCGCCCAGCCCGACCCGGGGGTGGTCGAGCAGCCGGCCGGCGAGCTCGGTGTCGAACACCCTGGTCGGCGCCATGCCCAGCTCGCGCAGGCAGGGGAGGTCCTGGGACGCGGCGTGCAGCACCCACTCGTCGCCGGCGATCGCGGCCCCGAGCTCGCTGAGGTCCGGCAGGTGCACGGGATCGACCAGCACGGTGCCGACGTCGGCCCGCCGCAGCTGCACCAGGTAGGCGCGCTGGCCGTAGCGGTAGCCGGAGGCTCGCTCGGCGTCGACGGCGACCGGCCCGGAGCCGGCGCGCAGGACCTCGACGACCTCGGCCAGGGCGGCCGGGTCGGTCAGCGGGCTGGGGACGCCGTCGCGGGGCTCGGTGAGCGGGACCGCGGTGGTCTCGTCTGAGGTCTCGTCGGGGGCCTCGTCGGGGGCCTCGCCCGCCGTGCCGTCGTCCGAGAACTCGGCGGCGGGCGGGGCACTCACGCGGCTCACGGTACGTGACCGGCCTCCCGGGACGGCGTACGCGGGGCCGTCCGCGCGTCGGCCGTGCTGTTCCCGGGCCGGTCCGGTCAGACGACCACGCCGGCGCGCATCGCGACCACGACCATCTCGGCGCGGTCGCCGGTGCCCAGCTTGCGGGCGATGCGGGCCAGGTGGCTCTTCACGGTCAGCGCCGACAGGCCCAGGGCCTCGCCGATCTCCTTGTTCGAGCGGCCGTCGGACACCAGCTGCAGCACCTCGACCTCGCGGCCGGACAAGCCGTCGGCGCCCACCAGCCGGGCGGCCCGGGGACGCAGCGGCGCGTTGGTGCGGGCGGTGCGGCTGGGCGCGGAGTGGCCGGCGGCGGCGCTGATCAGGAACGCCCGGGCGCCGCCGGCGAGGGCGGCGCGAACGGTGTACGGGTCCTCGGCGTTGGACAGCACCACGCCCCGGCTCCAGCCGAGGGAGCGCAGCTCGCGCAGCAGGGAGATGCCGGAACCGTCGGGCAGACCGACCTCGACGACGGCGAGGTCACGGTTGGCGGTGCCCTGGGCGCGGATCCTCGCCTCGGACAGGCTCGACGCCTCGACCACGTCGGCCGCGCCGAGCGAGCGCAGCGTGCGGCCCACGGACTCGCGGATGAACGGGCTCGCGAGCACGACCATCGCCGTGAAGCGGAAGGCACGGGGCGACTGCGGCCCCTGGGCAGCGCTGCCGTGCCGTTCGACCAGTGCGGTCACCGGGTCTCCCGATCGGTGCGAGATCTCTGTCCTCACCACCATCGGCCCGCTCCCGGAGGACCTGTAGCGCTCGGAACGCACCGGAAACGTTCCCGCGGAAACGCCGAGCGCCCCCGACGTTCGGCGACGTTGCGCACCGACACGCCGTACGACACGCCGGGTGCGGCGCGCGCAACGTCGCCGAACCGCGTCGGGTGGCGTCGATGCGCGTCGGGTGGCGTCGCGTCGTGGGGATCAGCGGCGGGTCGTGCGTCGCCGGACCGGCAGGGTCACGACCCCCGGTGTCACCGGCGGCAGCCCAGCGGTCGTGCACAGCAGGTCACACCAGGCGAGCAGGTGTTCTCCGAAGCCCTCGTCGAGCGGCGTCCACGACGCGCGGATCTCGATCTGCGCGCTGGCCGGCTCGCCGGCGATGGCGCCGAAGCTCTCCGACGCGACCCGGGTCACGGTGCCGCTGGCGGCGGTGAACGCCGCGTGGTGCCCGTCGAGCGCCTCGGTCAGCCAGGCCCACCCGACGCCGGGAAGCAGCGGGTCGCCGGCCATGTCGTGGTCGAGCTCGGCCCGCACGTACGTCACGACCCGGAACGTCCCGTCCCACGCCTCGTGCCCCGCGGGGTCGTGCAGCAGCACCAGCCGCCCGGTGCCGAGCTCGGTGTCGGGGTCCGTCGGGCTGATGACGTCGGCGCTGAGGGCGACGGCGTGCGGTGCCAGCCGCTGCGGGGCCGGGGTCTCCTCGAGCACGACCTCGGCACGCGGCGTCACCGACCGCAGCGCCGCCAGCGCGCGGACGAACTCCTCCGGTGCGTCGTCGACCTGCTTGCGGGCGCCCACTCGCAGAAGGGTACGGCCGCGAGGCCGCCGCGGGCGGGAGGCGCGGTCGGGACGCGCGATCGGCGCGTCGTCGCAGGTCGGGCCGGAGGGTCCGGCGTCGCGGGAGGGGCCGTAGCCTCCCCGGGTGGCCGTCTTCCTCGCGCTCCTCTCGAGCCTGCTGTGGGGGAGCGCGGACTTCCTCGGCGGCACCATCTCCCGGCGCCGGATGGCGGTCCTGGTCGTCGTCACCTCGCAGGCAGCCGGGCTGGTCGGCATCGCCCTGGTGGCGCTGGTCGCCGGGGCGTTCGACGACCCGACCGACTATCTGTGGTGGGCCGTCGGGGCCGGGCTGGCCGGGATGCTCGGGCTGGTCTGCTTCTACGCGGCCCTGGCGATGGGGACCATGGGGGTCGTCTCCCCGATCGCCGCCCTCGGGGTCGTGGTCCCGGTGCTCGTCGGACTGGCCCGGGGGGAGCGCCCGGCGACCATCCAGCTCGTCGGTATCACGATCGCGGTGCTGGGCGTGGTGCTGGCCAGCGGCCCGGAGCTCTCCGGTCGGGCCGGCGCCCGGCCGCTGCTGCTGGCCGCGCTGTCCGCGCTGGGCTTCGGGCTGGCGCTGCTGTTCATCGCCGAGGGAGCGCGGACCAGCACCCTCATGACGCTGGTCACGATGCGCGTGACCTCGGTCACCGTGCTGGCGGTCGCGCTGGCGTCGGCGGCCCGACGGCTCGCCCGCGGCCGGCTCTCCCTCGACCGCCGGGACGTCGCGCTGGTCACCGTCACGGGCATGGCCGACGTGGCGGCGAACCTCACCTTCGGCCTGGCGAGTACGCGGGGGCTGGTCAGCGTCGTCGCGGTGCTCGGGTCGCTGTACCCGGTCGTCACCGTCCTGCTGGCCCGGGTGATCCATGCCGAGCGGCTCGGTGCCGCGCAGACGGTCGGCGTGGCCGGCGCCCTCGGCGGCGTCGCCCTGATCGCGGCCGGCTGACGACGGGACCTCGCCCGACCCACGGACATTGGATGCGTGACCGTGCCCGCTCATGGCCCGAACCGGCATCCGATCACCCGACACTGGCGAGTACTGCCGCAACGCGTGGCGCGTACACAGAAGGCGACGCAATGGCCGCCGGAGGGCCGGATCGCCCGCTCGAAGTCTGTTGCGTCGCCTTTCATGACCGCCCGCGGGCGGCGGGCTGGGCGCCGACTGCCGAGCGGGCCGTGACACCATTCGGCCAGTGACCAGCCTCGCGCCCGCGCTCGACTCCCCAGCCCTGCAGGACTCCACCCTCCTGCGCGCCTGCCGCCGCGAGCCGGTGCCGCACACGCCGGTCTGGTTCATGCGTCAGGCCGGCCGGTCGCTGCCGGAGTACCGCCGCCTCCGCGAGGGCGTGCCGATGCTCGAGGCCTGCCGCCGCCCCGAGATGATCGCCGAGATCACCCTGCAGCCGGTGCGTCGGCACGGCGTCGACGCCGCCATCCTGTTCAGCGACATCGTGGTGCCGCTCAAGGCCATCGGGGTCGACCTGGACATCAAGCCCGGCGTCGGCCCGGTCATCGCCCGCCCGATCCGCGCGGCGGCCGACCTCGACCAGCTCCGGCCGCTGGAGCCCGGCGACGTCTCCTACGTCTCCGAGGCGGTGCGGATGCTGGTCGCCGAGCTCGGCGCGACCCCGCTGATCGGCTTCGCCGGGGCGCCGTTCACCCTCGCGTCCTACCTCGTCGAGGGCGGACCGTCGCGCAACCACGAGCACACCAAGGCGATGCTGTACGGCGCCCCGGAGCTCTGGGCCGAGCTGATGCGTCGCCTCGCCGGTATCACCACCTCGTTCCTGCACGCCCAGGTCGCGGCGGGGGTCGCCGCCGTCCAGCTCTTCGACTCCTGGGTCGGCGCCCTGCCGGCCGCCGACTACGTCCGCGCGGTGCAGCCGCACTCGGCCGCCGTCCTCAGCAAGATCGGCGAGCTGGGCGTGCCGCGCATCCACTTCGGGGTCGGCACCGGCGAGCTGCTCCGGCACATGGGGGAGGCCGGGGCGGACGTCGTGGGCGTCGACTTCCGGCTCCCGCTGGACGAGGCGACCGCCCGGATCGGCCCCGACCGCGCGGTGCAGGGCAACCTCGACCCCGCCATCCTGTTCGCACCGTGGGAGGCCGTCGCCGAGCGGACCCGCGCGGTGCTGGCCGCCGGCCGCGCCGCCCCGGGCCACGTCTTCAACCTCGGTCACGGCGTGATCCCGGAGACCGACCCGGACATGCTCACCCGGGTCGTCGACCTCGTGCACGCCGAGACCGGCTGAGCCTCACGGCGTGGGCGTCGCCGCGGGGGTGCGCCGCCGGCGCAGCACGGCGTACGCGGGAAGGCCGAGCACTCCGAGCAGCACCGCGAACGGCAGCACGGCCCCCACCGCGGTCAGTGCCACCAGCAGGACCCCGACGAGCGCCTGCCAGCCGCCGCGCAGCCCCGACAGGAAGCCGAGCGCGTCGTCCGGCTCCGGCCCGGTCCGCTGGTCGCGCTGGACCAGCGTCACGTCGATCGTCGCCATCTCGGTCACGTCCTGCAGCCGGGCGAGCTGGGCCTGCAGCGACTCGAGGTCGGCCTCCCGGCGGGCCAGCTCCGCCTCGACCTGGACGACCTCACCGATGGTCGCGGCCTCGTCCAGCAGCGCCCGCACCCGCTCGACGCTGCGCTGCTGCGAGCGGACCCGGCTGCTGGTGTCGGCGAGCTGGGTCGTGACGTCCTCCGCGGTGCGGCTCCGGCTGAGCTCCCGGCCCAGCGCTGCAATGGCGTCCAGCGCCGGGACGAACTCCGCCGGCGGCACCCGCAGCGTCATCGTCGCCTCCGCGTAGCCGTCCGGTCCGGCAGCGCCGGACGTCTGCTGCGAGAACACCACGCCGCCCGCGGACGACGTGAGGTCCTCGACCCGTCGGGACGCGCCGGCCACGTCGCGCACCCGGACCGAGACCCGGCCGCGGTAGACGATGTCCCGGTCCCCGGGCAGCACCCGGGCGCTGGTCGACTCCTCGACCTCCTCGCCGCCACCCGGCTCGCCGGTCGAGCCACCGGCGTCCGCCCGCTGCGCGGTGTCCTCGGCGACGGCACCGTTGGCGCTGCCGGCGTCGTCACTGGTCAGGCCGTCCGCGCCACTGCACGCCGCGAGGGTGGCCACGAGCAGCAGCGGGGCAGCGGTGAGCGCGAGCGAGCGGCGCCGGCGTACGGCAGTGGTGTGCGTGCGGGTCGTCATGCTCGGCTCCTCGCGTCGGTGGCTGTGCGAGGTCGGACGCGAGCCGGCGACGGGGCGTTCCGCGTCCCCGGTCGCGATCTGGTCACGGCGGGTGCAAGGGTGGCGCTCATGTCCGGGCCACCGCACGTCGTCGTCGTCGGCGGGGGGATCTCCGGGCTGGCGGCGGCCTGGTTCCTGCACCGGGACGGTCCTCGGGACCTGCGCGTCACCGTGCTGGAGCAGTCGGCGCAGGTCGGCGGAAAGCTGCGGGTCAGCGAGCTGGCCGGCGTCCCCGTCGACGAGGGGGCCGAGTCGCTCCTGCTGCGCCGACCGGAGGCGGTCGACCTCGCCGCCGCCGTCGGGCTCGGGGAGGAGCTGGAGGACGCCGTCACGACCAGTGCCGCGCTCTGGTCCCGCGGCGAGATGCGCCCGATGCCGACGGGCACCTCGATGGGGATCCCCGGCGACCTGCGGCAGCTCGCGGCCAGCGGCGTGCTCACTGCCGGGGAGCTGGCGCGGGTCCCGCTGGACTCGTGGCTGCCCCGGACCCGGTTCCGCGACGACGTGTCGGTCGGCCGCTACGTCACCGCGCGCCTGGGACGGGCGGTGCTCGACCGGCTCGTCGAGCCGCTGCTCGGCGGGGTGTACGCCGGCCGCGCCGACCAGCTGTCCCTGGCCGCGACGCTGCCCCAGCTGCTGCCGCACGTCCGCCGGCACCGCTCGCTGCTGGCCGCGGTGCGGGCCGGCCGCGCCGAGGGACCGGCTGCCGGCGGCCCGGTCTTCGGCGCCCCCCGCGGCGGCGTCGGCCGGCTTCCGGAGGCCGTCGCCAAGGCTTCCGGCGCGCACGTCCGCACCGGAACCACCGTGCGCGAGCTGCGCCGGACGCCGACCGGGTGGCGGCTCACCCTCGGCGCGACGCGCGACCCGGAGGAGCTGCTCGCCGACGCCGTCGTGCTTGCGGTCCCGCCGGCCCCGGCCGCCCGGCTGCTGCGACCGGACGTCGCGGCCGCCGGGGTCGAGCTGGCGCAGGTCCACACCGCGTCCGTCGCCGTCGTCGCCCTCGCGTTCCCGGAGCTGTCCTTCCCGTCGCTGCCGACGGGCTCCGGTTTCCTGGTCCCGCCCGTCGACGGGCGGGCGGTGAAGGCGGTCACGGTCAGCAGCAACAAGTGGGGCTGGTACGCCGTCGAGGCGCCGGGCACGGTCGTCGTGCGGGCGTCGCTCGGCCGGGTGGGGGAGGAGGCCGTCCTCCAGCGGGACGACGCGGAGCTCGTGGACCTCGCGCTCGCCGACCTCACCGACGCTCTCGGCGTGACGGACCCTCCGCTGGACGCCCGGGTGACGCGCTGGGGCGGCGGCCTGCCGCAGTACGCCGTCGGGCACCGCGCCAGGGTGGAGCGCATCCGTGCGGCGGTGGCGGGAGTCCCGGGGCTGGCGGTCTGCGGCGCCGCGTACGACGGTGTGGGCGTCCCGGCCTGCGTGGCCACCGCCGAGCAGGCCGCAGCGGAAGTCCTGCGACAATGGACCCGTGAGCGAGTCGTCCGGCCCGAGCCGTCCGAAGGCGCGTGACCTCAACCAGGTCATCCGGTACACGATGTGGTCGGTGTTCCGGGTCCGGTCCGCGCTGCCCGAGGACCGCGCCGCGGCCGCCGCCGAGGTGGAGGAGCTCTTCGAGCAGCTCGCCGCCAAGGACGTGGTGGTCCGCGGGGTCTACGACGTGGCCGGCCTGCGCGCCGACGCCGACCTGATGGTCTGGTGGCACGCGCCCAACCCCGACGACCTGCAGGAGGCGTACAACCGGTTCCGGCGCACGTCGGTGGGCTCGGCCTGTGACGCGGTGTGGTCGGTGATGGCCCTGCACCGCCCGGCGGAGTTCAACAAGGGCCACATCCCGGCGTTCCTCGCCGAGGAGGAGGCCCGCGACTACGTCTGCGTCTACCCGTTCGTGCGCTCCTACGAGTGGTACCTGCTGCCCGACGACGAGCGCCGCGCGATGCTCGCCGAGCACGGCCAGATGGCCCGTGGCTTCCCGGACGTGCGCGCCAACACCGTCTCGTCGTTCGCGCTCGGTGACTACGAGTGGCTGCTCGCCTTCGAGGCTGACGAGCTGCACCGCATCGTCGACCTGATGCGGCACCTGCGCGGGTCGAAGGCCCGGCTGCACGTGCGCGAGGAGCTGCCGTTCTACACCGGTCGCCGCAAGCCGCTGTCCGAGCTGGTGGCAGGGCTGCCGTGATGCCGCAGTGAGTGCCTCACCCCATGGCACCGACGGGCACGACCTCGACGTGGATGTTGCGGAGGCCGAGCTCGCTGTACCCGAGCTGACCCCCGACGACCTGTCGGCGGCCCGGGTCGAGGGGCCGGTGGACCTCACCGGTCCGGCGCCCGCCCGCCACCGACCGCTGCGCGGTCGGTGGCTGGCCGACGCACTGAGCGCCCGGGCGCGGATGATCTCGGCCCTGCTCGCCGGGTCGCTGGCCTACGTCATCGTCGACATCTTCGTGCAGGGCCCGCTGACCCAGCTGGACATCCTGGTGCAGCGCTGGGACGGCGAGGCGCAGTTCCCCGCGCTCAGCGACGCCGCCTGGATCTACGACAAGCTCGGCCAGCGCTCAGTGCTGGTGCCGATCCTGCTGGTCGTCGCCGGGGTGTTCGCGCGCCGGCACCGCACCTGGCGGCCCGTGGTGCTCGCGATGGTGTCGTTCCTGGTGCTCAACGTCGTCGTCGGCGCCATGAAGATCCTCATCGGGCGGGCCGAGACCGAGACCGGCAGTGTCGACGTGCTCGCCGGTGGCGTGATCTTCCCGTCCGGGCACTCGTCGAACATGGTGCTCTCCGGCGGCCTGATCATCTACCTGTTCTGGCGGTACGCGGAGGACCCGCCGCTGCGCCGGCTCACCGTGCTGATCGCGGCGCTCACGACGGTGACGATCCTCACGTCGCTGTTCATCGGCAGCCACTGGCTGACCGACCTGGTCGCCGGCGTGCTGGTCGGAGGGCTGCTGCTGCAGCTGGTCATCCTGTTCGACCGGGCCACAGCGCGCTACCGCGACAACCCGCCGACGCTGTTCGGCCGGCGGCTACTGTTCTTCGCCCGGCTCGAGTCGGATCGACACTGAGTTGATGCAGTAGCGGTCCCCGGTCGGGGTCTGCGGTGCGTCGTCGAACACGTGTCCGAGATGTGAGCCGCAGCGCCGACAGCGGACCTCGATCCGCCGCATGAACAGCGAGTTGTCCTCCAGCAGCTCGACCGCGTCGCCCTCCTTGGGCTCGTAGAACGACGGCCAGCCGCAGTGGGAGTCGAACTTCGCGTCGCTGCGGAAGAGCTCCTGGCCGCACGCGCGGCAGCTGTACACGCCGACCGTCTTGGTGTCGTTGTACTCACCGGTGAACGGGCGCTCCGTCCCGGCCTCGCGCAGCACGTGGTACTCGTGCGGGCTGAGCTCCTGGCGCCACTCCTCCTCGGTCTTCTGCACCTCGTAGGTGCGCGTGTCGTCGTCGCTCCTCTTCCCGAACATGACATGACAGTACGTCCTGGACGCGGCGCGTTACGCCGCCGCTGGGTAGCGTGCGGGGATGCCGTCGCCCTTCGTCGAGATCGAGGTCGGTCCGCGCACCGTCAAGGTGACCAACCCGGACAAGCTGACCTTCCCAGCCGCGGGCATCACCAAGATCGAGGTGGTGGAGTACTACCTGGCGGTCGGTGACGGCATCCTGCGGGCGCTCAAGGAGCGGCCGGTGACGCTGGAGCGCTGGTCGACCGGGGTGCACGAGGGCGTCAAGGTCGCGACCCGGGCGGACGGCCGCGGGGCCGACGCGTTCTACCAGAAGCGGATCAGCAAGGGCGCCCCGCCGTGGGTGGAGACCGCGCACATCACCTTCCCGTCGGGACGCACCGCGGACGAGGTCTGCCCGACAGAGCTGGCGACGGTCGCGTGGTGCGCCCAGCAGAACACCATCACCTTCCACCCGTGGCCGGTGCGCCGCGTCGACGTCGACCATCCGGACGAGCTGCGGATCGACCTCGACCCGCAGCCGGGCACCGACTTCCACGACGTGGTCGAGGTGGCCGCGGTCGCCCGTGAGGTGCTGGCCGAGCTCGGCTGGCGCGGGTTCCCCAAGACGTCGGGCAACCGGGGGGTGCACATCTACGTGCGGATCGAGCCGCGCTGGACCTTCACCGACATCCGGCACGCCGCGATCGCCTTCGGGCGCGAGCTCGAGCGCCGGCTGCCGGGACGCGTCACCACCAAGTGGTGGAAGGAGGAGCGCGGCGAGACCGTCTTCGTCGACTACAACCAGAACGCCCGGGACCGGACGATCGCCTCGGCCTACTCGATCCGCCCCCTGCCGCACGCGCCGGTGTCGGCGCCCGTCGACTGGGACGAGATCCCGGACGTGGACCCGCGCGAGCTCACGGTCCGCACGCTGCCGGCACGCTTCGCCGACCTCGGTGACCTGCACCGCGACATCGACGACGTGGCGCACGACCTGTCGCCGCTGCTGGAGTGGTACGAGCGGGACGAGCGCGACCACGGGCTGGGCGACATGCCGTACCCGCCGGACTACCCGAAGATGCCCGGCGAGCCGATGCGGGTGCAGCCGAGCCGGGCGCGCCGACCGCCCCCCGAGGACTGATCGACCCGGTGCGCCGCGGCCGGCCAGCGCTCGAGCACGTCTGTCCACAGGAAGAGCCAGGCTGTCTCATGCAGAAAGATGGTCTGCGTCTCGCGCCATTGACCTCGGGCGCGGAGAGGATGACCGTGTGTATCAGCCGCGGCCAGCCCCCGTCGGTCGCGGTCAGGCCCGCGTCGTCCGCACCCCCCCTGGACGACGCGGGCCGCTTCCCCCGCCGTGTCCCCGTCAGGCGGAGCCAGCACCCCAACTGACTGTGACCGCGGACTCCACCGTGGCGCTGACCCGCCGGAACCGCCATCGACCGATGAGGCCTTGTCCGATGGTCCGAACGGCCGAACTCCGGGCGACTGCCGACCCGCGCAGCCGCTCCATGATCGTGAGGGGAATCGGGCTCTGTGCGGGCCTGATTCCCCTCACGATCATGAACAGACGTCGGTCCGCATGCCGGACACGGTCGGCAGCCATCAGCAAGTCGAGCGACCTGCGCGCGAGCCAGCCCCGTCATCTCACCTGAACCGTGAGGGGGCCCGCAGTCAGTCGCTGAGCATCCCGCGGCTCTTCAGGGCGGCCAGCAGGCCGAACCCGTCCGGGGCACGCACCTCGTCGGCCGGGCGGGTGCGCCGCGCCACCCCGCGATCGTGGATCGGCTCGGGCGTGCCGTGGGTCAGCACCTGCTCGGTCGCGCTCAGCTGGCGGATCGCTGTGCCGGCGATCCGCTCCGGCGCCGACTCGACGGCCTCCGCGTACAGCTCGGGGTCGTGCTGCCCGTCGTCGCCGATGAGCAGCCACCGCACCTGTGGCAGCTCCTCGCTGAGCCGGCGCAGCTCCTGGCGCTTGTGCTCGCGACCGGACCGGAACCACGCGTCGGCGGTGGGTCCCCAGTCGGTCATCAGCAGCGGGCCGGGCGGGTAGCCGTGCCGGGCCAGGAACCGCTCCAGTACCGGCGCGACGTTCCAGGCGCCGGTGGAGAGGTAGACGAACGGCGCGTCGGGATGGCGGCGCTCGATCTCGCGGTAGAGCGTCACCATCCCGCGGACCGGCCGCCGGCTGCCCTCGTGCCGCACGAAGGTGTTCCAAGCCGCCAGCAGCGGCCGCGGGAGCGCCGTCACCAGCACGGTGTCGTCGATGTCGCTGATGACGCCCAGCCCGCCGTCCGGGCCGACGACCCGGATGTGCGCCAACGCCTCGGTCCCGCCCTCCGTCGTCAGCGTCGCCTGCGCCCAGCCCGGCGGCAGGTCGGCGCCGAGCACGACGTCGAGGTAGCCGCCGCGCTGGCTGCAGACCTCGTGCCGGCGGCCGCCGACGTCGACCGTGACCGGGACGCCCATCGCGGTCGCGGTGAGGAAGCGCCGCCACCCGCGGCCCAGCTGCAGCTCCCGCGGAGGGGTGTCGGGGGGAGCCAGCAGCACCCGGGCCAGCACCCGGACCCAGCCGTCCGTGCCGTAGCCGGTGAAGGCCACCACGCGTGGCCGCCAGCCGCGCCGCCGCAGCCAGCGCTCGAGCAGGGCGTGCACCCGGTCCTCGACGCGCGCGGCGCGATGGATCTTCTGGTTCGGCGCGGTCACCAGGTCATCGTGCCCGACCCGGCCGAGCCGACGCTCAGCGGAGCACGTAGTAGCTGAACCGGACCGAGTAGCGCTCCACGTCGTACCACGCCACGCCGGTGGTGGTGGTGGCCCACCGCAGGACCCGGGTCCGGAACAGGTGCTGGCGGGCGCTGACCTTCGGGCCGGTGTGGGTGCCCAGGGCGGGCGCGAGACGGAACGACTTCGGCCCGAGGTTCTGGTAGCGGTCGTAGTAGGTCACCCTCGCGGCGTCGCGGAACCTCGCGTCCGCCTTGCCGCCGTACGCGCTCACCTGCACCCAGCCGTACCGGGCCGCCTTCGGCAGCCGTACCTGGTGGTCGCCGACCGCGTACGCGTCCGCCGAGGAGCAGGTGCCGCCGCTGTAGTAGCCGACCCAGTCCTTCCGCTTGCCCTCGGTGTGCCGGAAGACCAGCGAGCACTCGTCGACGAAGCTCTCCTGCAGCGACCCCCGGGCGGTCACCGTCATCCGGCCGACCCGCCGGACCAGCCGCTGGCCGGAGACGGTGACGGTCCGGGCCGCGCCGGCTCGCCGGTTGCCGGCCAGGTCCTCGACGACGAGGCGCAGCCGGTACGCGCCGGGCCGCACCGTCCGCCCGCTGCCGGTGCCGCCGTCCCAGGTCAGCGTGCGGACCCCGACGTCGCCGCGGCCGGCCCGCCGGGACGCCACGAGCGCGCCGGAGCGGGAGCGGACCTCGAGCCAGACGCGACGGTGCCGCTCGGACACGGTGCCCGTCATCGTGACGGTGTCGCGGTAGCGGTCCTTGGCCGGGTAGAGGGTCGAGGAGCTGACCTTCACCGCCCGGGTGCGCGGCGCGGACCGGTCCACGACCACGGACCGGGTCGCGAGGCCGACCAACGAGCCGTCCGGCTGGCGGGTCGAGATCTCGACGGTGTAGGTGCCGCTGCGGACCAGGCGCCGGTTGCCGCCGCGTCCGTCCCACGTGACGGACGACTCGCCGGCGGCACGGCGGCCGAGCCGGCGGGCCAGCACGACGGTCCCGTCCGCGCCGCGGACCCGGAAGGTCACGACCTGCGGACGGTCCAGGCTGTACCGGACCGTCGTGGTGTCACGGCGCCCGTCGCGGCCGGGACTGAGCCGGGTCCGCGCCTTGGTGATGGTCGGGTGCAGCCGGGTGACCGAGACCGACGCCACGCTCGCGTTGCCGGTGTCGCACACGGTGCCGTCGGCGCGGCACAGCACGGCGGCCACGGTGTGCTGGCCGTCCGCGAGGCCCTCGGTCGAGAGCTGCGCCTCGTACGGCGCGGTCGGGTCGGTGACCCGGTGGGACCCGTCGACCAGGAACCGCACGGCGCCGCCGGCGGCCTCGGCGGCCGCGCGCAGGGTGTCGGCGTCGGCCGCGGTGCCGGGCGCGGGTGCGGTGAGGGTGGGCGCGGGGTTCGCCACGGTGACCGTGCTGCTCGCCGCCGTGGCGGCGCACTGGTCGATCCGGCTGCAGTCGGTCGCGGTGACCGGCTGCGCGCCGGCCAGGCCGTAGGTCTCGAAGGACGCCGACGCCACGCCCTCCTGGGCGGCGACGGTCCGGGTCTGGTCTGCCAGCGTCAGCCGAACCCGCGGCGCCGTCGTGCTGGCGCTGACCGTGGCGGTGTCCCGCACCGTGGCCCCGGCGGCTGGAGCGGTCAGAGCCGGGGTCGAGGCCGGTGGGAGCAGGTCCAGCGACGCGGCGAAGTCCACGAGGCCGCGGGCGAAGCCGAGCTTCGCGGAGTTGGCGCCGCTGACGACCGCGGCGGCCAGCTCGGCGGACGAGCGGCCCGGGCGGTAGGCCTCGAGCAGCGCCACCTGCCCGGCGACCAGGGGGGACGCGAAGGACGTGCCGTCGGCGGTCTCGTATCCTCCGCCCGGCGCGGCGACCACGATGCCGCGGCCCGGCGCGGCGACGTCGACCCACGACCCGAAGCTGCTGAACGGTGCCCGCGCGCTGCCGTTGGCGTTGGTCGCGCCGACAGCGAGGACGCCGGGCAGGGCACCGGGGAACTGCTCGGTCCGGGTCCCGTCGTTGCCGGCCGCGGCGACGACCAGGACCCCGGCGCGGCGGGCATAGGCGACGGCGTCGCGCTCCAGCTGGTCCGAGGTCGGACCGCCCAGGCTGAGGTTGATCACATCGGCGCCGCTGTCGACCGCCCAGACGATGCCGGCGGCGAGGTCGTCGGTGAAGATCCGGCCGGTACGGTCGGCGACCTTGGCGACGAGCAGCGAGCTGTCGTAGCCGGCGCCGGCCAGGCCCTGGCCGTTGTTGGTCGCGGCCGCCGCGACGCTGGCGACGCCCGTGCCGTGCCCGACGAGATCACGGACGTCGCCGCTGCGGGTGATCGCGTTGAACGTGCCCACGACCTTGCCGGCGAGGTCGGGGTGACGGACGTCGACGCCGGAGTCGATCACGGCGATCCGGACGTCGGGGGCGCCGTGCGCCGGCCGACCCCACGCGCTGGTGGCGCGGATCGCGTCGAGGTAGGTCTTCTGCTGGCCGAACCGGGGGTCGGCCGGCTCCTCGGTCAACCACCGGCGGTGCGCGACCTCGACGGTGCGGACGTCGGCGCGGCGCAGCAGGGCCCGCCGGACCCGCTCCGCCTGGCTGGCCGGCACGTCGAACGCCACCGCGCGGAGCCGCCCGATCCGCCCGGCCGCGCGGGCGCCGCGCCGCTCGGCGGCCTCGACGACGTCGGCGGCGGCCCGGCCGGTCGTCCGGACGACGACACGGACGTCCCGCTCCGACGTCGCGGGGGCCGGTGCGGCTGAGGCGGCAGGCGCCAGCGAGACGGCCACGGTCAGCGCGGTCGCTCCCGCGAGCGCGACGTGCCCGACCCGCCCGAGCATCTGCCGAACGGCGCGTCGCGGGGTCCGGGACCCGTGCATGGAAGAGGACCTCGTGCTCTGTGGGACGTCGGCGCGCGTGGAGTGCGGGCGGCCGCCGGGTGGGTGTGCGGCCCGAGAAGTATCCGTCATAGGCGCGGGCGGCGCGGTGCTTTGCCCCAATTGTGCGAGTCGGCGCGTCGCCGGGTCAGCTGATCACCCGGTCGGTGCCGGCCACGACGTGCAGGACCGGCAGGTCGAGCTCGTCGCGCAGCCGGGACGCCCAGTCGCGGTGCAGCCCGCTCTCCACCGGGTGCGGCGGCGTGACGACGATCACCTCGTCGGCCGCGTCCAGCCGGACAGCCTCCAGCGTGGCGGGCACCGGGTCGGAGCCGGTCACCGAGCCGCGGGCCTTCACGTTCAGCGCGGTGAGCTTGTCCAGGGACGCGTTCACCGAGTGCATGGCCTCCTGCTCGGCCTGCTCGGGGGTCGGCTCGTCGTCCTCCAGGGCGTCCCGGAGCCGTCCCAGCGCGACCTCGTCGAGCGCCTCGATGAGCCGGTTGTGCTCGGCGTCCGCCGGGACCAGCAGGTGCACCTCGACCTCCTCGTCGCCGTGCAGCGACGCGACGCGGGAGGCGTCGTGGTCGGTGAGCGTCTCCTCGCTCAGCAGCAGGATCGTGTACACGCGGTCCCTCTCAGGCGTCTCGTCAGGCGTCGGTGGTGAGGATGTCGGCGAGGTCGAAGCGTACGGGCCGGTCCAGCTGGGCGAAGGTGCAGGACTCCGGCTCGCGGTCCGGGCGCCACCGCCGCCACTGAGCGGTGTGCCGGAAGCGGGTGCCTTCCATGTGGTCGTAGGCCACCTCGACGACCAGCTCCGGCCGCAGCGGGACCCAGGAGAGGTCCTTCTTCGCGTTCCACCGGCTGACCGCGCCGGGCAGACGGTCCTTGGCGTGCGCCTCGGCCTCGGCCCAGGCCGCCCAGGGGTGCCCGGTCGTGTCCTCCACCGCGTACGGCGCCAGCTCCTCGACCAGCTCGGCCCGGCGCTTCATCGGGAACGACGCCGAGACCCCGACGTGCTGGAGGGCACCCTCGTCGTCGTACAGGCCGAGCAGCAGCGACCCGACGACGCCCCCGGACTTGTGCACGCGGTAGCCGGCCACCACGCAGTCGGCCGTCCGCTCGTGCTTGATCTTGTACATGGCCCGCGCGTCGGGCTGGTAGCCGCCGTCGGCCGGCTTCGCGATCACCCCGTCGAGGCCGGCACCCTCGAACACCTCGAACCACTGGTGCGCGACGGCGATGTCGTCGGTGCCAGGGGTGAGGAAGACCGGCGGCTCGGCGTCGGCGAGGAGCCGCTCGAGCCGCTCGCGTCGCTGCGCGAAGGGGGTCTCCATCAGCGACTCGTCGTCGACCGCGAGCAGGTCGAAGGCGATGAAGGAGGCCGGGGTCTCGGCTGCCAGCCGGTCGACGCGGGACTTCGCCGGGTGGATGCGCTGCAGCAGCGCGTCGAAGTCGAGCCGGTCGCCCGAGGCCACCACCACCTCTCCGTCGACCACGCAGCGCTCGGGCAGGTTGGCCTTCACGGCCTCGACGACCTCGGGGAAGTAGCGGGTCAGCGGCTTCTCGCCGCGGCTGCTCAGCTCGACCTCGTCGCCGTCGCGGAACGCGATGCACCGGAACCCGTCCCACTTGGGCTCGTAGAGGTAGTCACCCTCGGGGATCTTCTTCACCGACTTGGCCAGCATGGGACCGATCGGCGGCGTCACGGGTAGCTGCACGCCGGCCATCATGCCCGGACGTACCGACCGAACAGCACCCCCTCGTCCTCCAGCAGGTGCGCCGGCCGGAAGGACACGTCGAGCGGGACGCCGTGCACGATGCGGGTGCCGTCACCGCCGACGAGCTTCGGGGACAGCGACAGGCACAGCTCGTCCAGGAGGCCGGCGCCGACCACCCCGCCGAGCAGCGTCGGCCCGCCCTCGCACAGCACCCGGGTCAGGCCGCGCTCGGTGAGTTGCGCGACCACCTCGGCCATGTCCACGTGCTCGTCGCCGACGTCGACGACGTCGGCGACCTCCGCGAGCCGGGCCTTGGCCACGTGGTCGGCCCTGTCGGTGGTCACGACGATGGTCCGCTCGTCCCCGGTGAACAGGTCCGAGCCGGGGTCCAGGTCCAGCCGGCCGCTGGCCAGCACGAGAGTCGGGGCGGGGACCTGGCCGAGGCCACGACGGTGCTCCGCCCAGCTCTCCTTGGCTCGGGGGGCACGGTACCCCTCCGTGCGCGCGGTGCCGGCACCGACGAGCACGGCGTCGCACAGGCCGCGTAACGTCGCGAAGACCGCCTTGTCGGCTGCGCCGGAGAGCATCCCGGACCTTCCGTCCTGCACCGCCGACCCGTCCAGCGACGACACCATGTTGGCGCGCACCCAAGTCCGGTCAGCGGGGTAGGCGTACGCCTCCCGGAGGTCGACCTCGTCCGCGTACGTCGGGAGGAGCTGGCGCATCTCGCGATCCTCGCACGAGGCGGTGACGGCCGGGTGCACGTCATCGGCCGTGCGACGATCACCCGGTGACGAGCCGGCTGCGACGCGCATCGCCGTACCTGCTGGCCGGGCTGCTGACCGCCGCGGGGACGCTGCACTTCGTGCTGCCGAGGCCGTACGCGGAGATCGTGCCCGACCGGCTTCCCGCGCCGTACGCGCTCGTCTACGCCAGCGGCGTGGCCGAGCTGGCCTGCGCGGCCGGTCTGGTCGCGCCGCGCACCCGGCGGCTCGCTGGCTGGGCGACCGCGCTGCTGTTCGTCGCGGTGTTCCCGGGCAACGTGGCGATGGCGCTGGACGCGGGGGAGCGCTCGGACGCGTACCGCTGGGCGACCTATATGCGGCTTCCCCTGCAGGTCCCGCTCGTCGTCTGGGCGGTGTCCGTCGCGCGTGCCGCCGGTGCGCGGGGCGGCCAGGAGGACGGCTAGCGGACCTGGGGCGGGGGCCGGCGCCAGCCGCGCAGGCCGGCGGCGACGACCGCCACACCGACGGCGGCGACGCCGACCTGCACGGCCAGCACGAGCAGCCACCAGTCGATGTCGGCTGCCCTGGCGATCGCGGTCCCGGCCGCCGCGCCGACGAGGCCGATCAGGACCGTGAACAGGCAGCCGATCGCCTGCCGGCCCGGCACGACGAGCCGCCCGAGGGCTCCCACGACCAGACCGACGAACAGAGCGCTCACGAGGTCACCGAGCATGGCTACGAGCCTGCCACGCGCACGACGGCCACGGACTCGCCGGGCAGGCGGAGGGTCTGGTCGCCGGGCGTGGCGCCGGGCGACCAGCCGAGCAGGACCTCGCGCACCGGCAGGTCGACGGGCACCTCCCGGTCCTCGGCCGACAGGTTGCACACCACACGCAGGGAGCCCCTGGTGACCACGACCCAGCGGGCGGCGGCGTCGTAGGACACGTCGACCCGGTCCAGCCGGGGCTCGGACAGATCGGGCTGCGCACGTCGCAGCGCCAGCAGGTCGCGGTACCAGCCGAGCATCGCCGCGTGCGGGCCGACGGTCGGTTCCGACCAGTCCAGCGTCGACGCGCGGACGGTCGCCGGGTCCTGCGGGTCCGGGACGTCCTCCGACGCCCAGCCGTGCTCGGCGAACTCCCGCCGCCGGCCCTCCCGCACCGCCGAAGCGAGCTCCTCCTCCTCGTGCGAGGTGAAGTACTGCCAGGGGGTCGAGGCGCCCCACTCCTCGCCCATGAACAGCATGGGCGTGAACGGCGCGGTCAGCATCAGGGCGGCGCCGACGGCGGCCAGACCGGGGGAGAGGCCGTGCCCGATCCGGTCACCGACCGCCCGGTTGCCCACCTGGTCGTGGGTCTGCAGGTAGCCCATGAACCGCCAGCCGGGCACGGCGGAGCGCTCCACCGGTGCGCCCCACGGCTCGCCGCGGAAGGACGAGTGCCGGCCGTCGTGGAAGAACGCGCCGGTCAGGGTCTTCGCCAGCGCGGCGTACGGGTCCTCCGCGAAGTCGGCGTAGTAGCCCTGGCTCTCGCCCGTGAGCAGGGTGTGCAGCGCGTGGTGGAAGTCGTCGCTCCACTGCCCCGTCATGCCCAAGCCGCCGGCGTCGACGGGCAGCACGGTGCGCGGCTGGTTGAGGTCGGACTCGGCCACCAGCGAGAGCGGCCGGCGCAGATGCGTCGAGAGGGCGTCCACCTCGCGGGACAGCTCGGCCAGCAGGTGCATCGGGGAGTCGTCGGCGAGCGCGTGCACGGCGTCCAGGCGCAGCGCGTCGACGTGGTAGTCGCGCAGCCACATCAGCGCGTTGTCGATGATCCACCGCCGCATCTCGGCGGCGCCCTCGTCGTCGAGGTTCACCCCCTGCCCCCACGGCGTGTGGTGCTTGTCCGAGAAGTACGGGCCGAACCGCGGCAGGTAGTTCCCGGACGGCCCGAGGTGGTTGTAGACGACGTCGAGACAGACCGCCAGACCGCGGCGGTGACAGGCGTCGACGAAGCGCTTCATCGCGTCGGGCCCGCCGTACGGCTCGTGCACCGCGTACGGGTGCACCCCGTCGTAGCCCCAGCCCGCCTCGCCGGGGAACGCGGCCACCGGCATCACCTCGACCACGTCGACCCCGAGGTCGACGAGGTGGTCGAGCCGGTCGACCGCGCTGTCCAGGGTCCCGGGCTCGGTGAACGTGCCGACGTGCAGCTCGTAGAAGACCGAGCCGGCGAGCTGCCGGCCGCGCCACGGGCCGTCGGTCCAGAGGAACGCCGAGTCGTCGTAGACCCGGGACGGGCCGTGCACGCCGTGCGGCTGCCACCGGGAACGGGGGTCGGGCAGCGGCGTCGGGTCGTCGTCGAGCAGGTACGCGTAGTCGCTGCCCGGAACCGCGGCTGCGACCTCGGCGCTCCACCAACCGTCGTCGGCGCGGCTCATCGGGTACGACTCGCCCTCGACGAGCACCGACAACGACCCCACGAGGGGGGCCCACACGCGCAGCTCCGTCACAGCGGGCGAACCTACCCAGGGCACCTGCGGGCAACCGCGGCGCTCTGCGACGATCACCCGCATGGGCAAGTCCGGCAAGACCTCCAAGCACGCCACCCAAGGGGCACGGCCACCGGCCGGCACGGTCGGCGACCTGTTGCGCCTCCGACCCGGTCCGGTCGACCTGTCGGCCCACGACACACGCGCGACCCCCGGCTTCGACGGCGGCAAGTCCGACGCCCAGGTCGCCCTGGGGCTGCTCGGCCCGCGGCTGGCCGACCTGCAGGAGCGGCTCTTCGCGGAAGGCCGCACCGGTGGCAGCCGCAGCGTCCTGCTCGTCCTGCAGGGCATGGACACCGCCGGCAAGGGCGGCACGGTGCGGCACGTCGTCGGGGCGGTGGACCCGCAGGGCGTGTCCATCGCCTCGTTCAAGGAGCCCACGAAGGAGGAGCTGGCCCACGACTTCCTGTGGCGGATCAGGAAGCGGCTGCCCGCGCCCGGGATGCTCGGCGTCTTCGACCGGTCGCACTACGAGGACGTGGTGGTCGTGCGGGTGCTCGACCTGGTCCAGCGCCGCACCTGGATGCGCCGCTACGACACGATCAACCGGTTCGAGGCCGGGCTGGTCGCGGGCGGCACCACGGTGGTCAAGTGCTTCCTGCACATCTCCAAGGAGGAGTCGAAAGACCGGCTGCTGCGCCGGCTCGACAAGCCGGACAAGCTCTGGAAGTTCAACCCTGGCGACGTCGACAGCCGCAAGCTGTGGGACCCGATGATGGAGGCCTACGCCGACGCGCTGGAGCGCTGCAACACCGAGGCCGCCCCGTGGTACGTCGTGCCGGCCGACCGCAAGTGGTACCGCAACTGGGCGATCATGAACCTGCTGGTCGAGCAGCTCGAGGCGATGGCGGTGCAGTGGCCGGAGCCGGACTTCGACGTCGAGGAGCAACGCCAGCGGCTGCTGGCATCCGAGTGACTCAGTCGCGCACGAGCAGGGCGACCGGCAGCTCGCCGAGAAGGTCACGCAGCAGCGGCTCGGCCGCGTACATCGTGTCCGTGAGCAGGTCGCGCCAGGTCCCCTCGGGCAGGGACACGGTCTGCTCGCCCCAGCCGTCCCGCAGCGCGGCCGTCAGCCGGGACACGACGGTGACGACCCGCCCCGCGCGGGCGAAGGCGACCGCGTGCGTCGTCGAGGTGCCGACCGGCTGGTAGCCCGCGTCCGCACCGAACCACTCCGGGTGCTCCCGGCGCAGCCGCAGCGTCCTCGCCACGACGAGCTGCTTCTCGTCGTCGACGTCCTGCGGCTTCTCCCCGGCGTCCAGCGCGGCCAGCCGGTCCCGGCGGACGTCGTAGTCCACCGGCCGGCGGTTGTCGGGGTCGACCAGCGACAGGTCGACCCGGTCGCAGCCCTGGTAGACGTCCGGCACCCCCGGCAGGGTCAGCGCGAGCAGCTTCTGGGCCAGGACGTTGGCCCGGAACGCCGGCTCCAGCCGGTCCACGAAGTCGGCCACCTCGGTCGTGAGCGCCGGGTCGGCGAGAACCCGCTCGGCGAAGGTCTTCACAGCGGCGTCGTAGTCCTCGTCCGGCTCGGTCCAGGTGGTGCGCCGCTTGGCCTCGCGGGTGGCCTTCTCCAGGTACGCGGTGAGGCGCGGCGCGTCCAGCGGCCAGGCGCCGACCAGGGTCTGCCACAGCAGGTACTCGGTGTTCGCGTCCAGCTCGGCCGGCCGGTAGGACGCGCTCGCCGCGCGCCAGGCGGTCAGCCGGGCGCTCCACTCGCCCGGCAGCTCGCTGAGCACCGCGAGCCGGGCGCGCACGTCCTCGCTGCGTTTTGTGTCGTGCGTGGAGAGCGTGGTCATCGCCTGCGGCCAGGTGGCCTGCTGCCGGGTGCACCAGGCGTGGAACTCCGCCGGTGGCACCCCCAGGTGCGCGGGGCTGCCGCCGACCTCGTTCAGCGAGCTGAGCCGCAGCCACCGGTAGAACGCGGTGTCCTCGACGCCCTTGGCCATCACCGGTCCGCAGGTCTGCTGGAACCGCACCACGAACTCGTCCCGGTGCGGGCCGCGGCCCTGGTCGCCGAGCGCCAGGTCGCGCAGCAGCTCGAGGGTGCCGTGCCGGTCCTCGGGCAGCCGCTGCCGGGCCGCCTCGACGGCGGTGTCCAGGATCTGCCGCGACCGCTCCGGCGCCGGCTCGCCCGGCACGACGTAGGCCCGGTAGACCGGCACCGCGACCAGCAGCTCCACCAGCGCCTCCCGCAGCCCGCGGCGGGTGTGGTCGCGCAGCTCGAGGTGCTCGTGGCAGACCGCGGCGGCCACCTCGACCAGCCGGGCCACCTCGGCGTGCAGACCGTGCTCGATGACGAACCGCTTGGCCTCCTCGACGACCACATCGAAGTCGGTGGGCTCGCCGGTGAGCTGCGCGTAGAGGGCGGTCAGCGGGCCGTCCGCGTCGGGGTCGACCAGCAGGCCGCCGACCCGCAGCAGCGCGTCGTAGCCGGTGGTGCCCGCGCACGACCAGTCGGCGGGCAGCTCCTCGTCGCCCTCGAGGATCTTCTCGACCACCACCCAGGCGTTCCCGGTCGCGGCGGCGAGCCATCGCAGGTACCCCCGCGGGTCGGCCAGCCCGTCGGGATGGTCGATGCGCAGCCCCTGCACGTGCCCCTCGGCGACCAGCGCGACCAGCACGGCGTGGGTCTCGGCGAACACCTGCTCGTCCTCGACCCGCACCGCCGCCAGCGTGTCGATGTCGAAGAACCGCCGGTAGTTCAGCTCCTCGTCGCCGACCCGCCAGTGCGCCAGCCGGTAGAACTGCCGGTCGAGCAGCTCGGTCAGCGGCAGGTCCTCCGTGCCCGGCCGGACCGGGAACACGTGGTCGAAGTACCGCAGCACCGGCTCGTCGCCGCTGGTGTCGAGCGCGATCTCGCCGTCGGCGACGACCTCGCCGATGCGCCGGCCGAGGACCGGCATCAGCAGCGCCCGCTCCTGCGCGGCCCAGTCGACGTCGAACCAGCGGGCGTACGGCGAGGCCGGTCCGGTCCGCAGCACCGACCACAGCACGGCGTTGAGGCGGGCCGGGGTCGGCACCGCCATGTGGTTGGGCACCACGTCGACGACGACCCCCATCCCGAGGGCGCGGGCGGCTGCCGAGAGCCGGTGGAAGCCGTCGGCGCCGCCGAGCTCATCGTTGAGGTGCGAGTGGTCCACGACGTCGTACCCGTGGGTCGAGCCGGGCGCCGCCTGCAGCACGGGCGAGAGGTAGACGTGCGAGACCCCGAGCGCGTGCAGGTACGGCAGCACGGCGGCTGCGTCGTCGAAGCCGAAGTCCGGGCGCAGCTGCAGCCGGTAGGTGCTCGTCGGCACCGCGAGGGGCTGGGGCATCCGGTCAGATCACGCGCCGCAGCACCATGATCGACCGGGACTCGATCGTCAGCGCCTCGCCGGCCTTCGCGGTCGGCCGCTCCAGGACGACCGGGGCCGCCGTGTCGAGCACGACCTCCCAGCGCTCCCCGTAGATCTCGCGCGGCACGGTGAAGTCCATGTCGTCGTGGTGGCCGTTGAAGAACAGCAGGAAGGAGTCGTCGGTGACCCGCTCGCCGCGGCCGTCCGGCTCCGCGATCGCGTCCCCGTTGAGGAACACCGCGACCGACCGCGCGTACCCGACCTGCCAGTCGCCCTCGTTCATGTGCTCGCCGGCGGGGGTGAACCACGCGATGTCACCGAGGGCGCTCTCCGAGCCCCGGGCGGGGTCGCCCTGGAAGAACCGGCGGCGCCGGAAGACGGGGTGCTCCTTGCGCAGCCGCGAGAGCGAGGCGACGAAGTCGGTCAGCGCCCAGTTCTCCTTGGCGTCCTCCCAGTCCACCCAGGAGATCGGGTTGTCCTGGCAGTAGACGTTGTTGTTGCCCTCCTGCGTGCGACCGAGCTCGTCGCCGTGCAGCAGCATCGGCACGCCCTGCGACAGGAACAGGGTCGTGAGGATGTTGCGCTTCTGCCGCTCGCGGAGCGTGACGATCTCGAGGTCGTCGGTGGGGCCCTCGACGCCGCAGTTCCAGGACCGGTTGTGGCTCTCGCCGTCGGCGCCGCCCTCGCCGTTGGCCTCGTTGTGCTTCTCGTTGTAGGAGACGAGGTCGTTGAGCGTGAAGCCGTCGTGCGCGGTGGCGAAGTTGATCGACGCGAGCGGCCGGCGGCCGTCGGCCTGGTAGAGGTCGGCGGACCCCGTCAGGCGGGAGGCGAACTCCGCGAGCGTCGCCGGCTCGCCGCGCCAGAAGTCGCGGACCGTGTCGCGGTACTTGCCGTTCCACTCCGTCCACAGCGGCGGGAAGTTGCCGACCTGGTAGCCGCCCTCGCCGACGTCCCACGGCTCGGCGATCAGCTTGACCTGCGAGATCACCGGGTCCTGCTGCACCAGGTCGAAGAAGGCGGAGAGCCGGTCGACCTCGTGGAACTGGCGGGCCAGGGTGGACGCGAGGTCGAAGCGGAAGCCGTCGACGTGCATGTCCAGCACCCAGTAGCGCAGCGAGTCC
>DASTVO010000044.1:0-5821 GCA_035759075.1 Actinomycetes bacterium | reverse complement strand
GCTGCCGGGAGCGGTCGTGGCGTTCGCGGTGTTCGACGCCGCCGAGACGTTGTTCGCCGCGTCGACGGCGTGGACGACGTACGCGTAGGCAGTGCCCGGCGTCAGGCCGGTGTCCGGGTAGCTGGTCCCGGTCGTGGTGCCCACCACCGTGCCGTTGCGCGAGACCCGGTAGTGGTCCACGCCGACGTTGTCCGTGCTGGCGTTCCAGGACAGGTTCACGCGGTCGCCGCCGACGGGCGTGGCGGCCAGGTTCCCGGGCGCGGACGGCGGGGTCGTGTCGGAGCTGCCGCCGCCCGCGGCGCTGATCGTGTAGGCGTCGGTGTAGGTGCCTGAGCTCGTCACGTAGCTGGCGTCGAGCCGGTCGCGGGTGAGCGTGAAGGACACGAAGCCGTTGGCGGACCCGTTGGACGTGGCGAAGTACCCCGCCTCCGGGTCCCCCGAGTTGATGGACGACCCGGACCGGCCGAAGTTGCCGATGATGCTGTACACCGAGCCGGCGCCCTTGGTCATCACGCCGGCACCGCTGTCGGCGACACAGGCCTGGCTGAATCCGCCGAGCACGAACGACGGGCAGCCCGAGGAGAGCGCGAGCTGCTTGCTGCGCTGGTAGTTGTGGTTGTGGCCGGCCATCATCAGGTCGACCTTCTTGCTCAGCAGCAGGTTGAACAGCGGCTGACCGATCGAGCACCCGGACGACGAGGTGGAGATGCACGGCTTGTGGAAGCCGACGAAGGTCCACGGGATCCCGGCCGCCCGACCGGAGTCGATCGCGTTGGACAGCCAGGTGTACTGCGCATCGCCCGAGCCGTACCTGTAGGTCACGTTCGCGACCGTGTGGTCGGGCGAGATCATGAAGACCCGGACGAGCGGGTTGGTGGCCGGGTAGTCGAAGTAGTAGTTCGACCCGTAGTGGCTCTGCGGGCCGGCCGTCGACCCGAGCCGGTCCGGCAGGCACTGCGCGAAGTTGAGGATGTAGCCGTCCGGGGCGCCCTGCTCCTCGTGGTTCCCGGTCACCAGCTGGAACGGGAAGCTCGGGCCGAGCGTCGGCAGACCCGCCTTGATGTAGTCGCACCATGCCTGCTCGGTGGGCGTCTCGCCGTAGCTCAGGTCACCGAGAGCCAGGAACAGGTTCACCCCGGACTTGTCCAGCTTCGCCAGGCTCGCGCTGGCCCGCGTACCGGCACCGATGTCGCCGGCCGCGCCGATCCTGACCGTGCTCGAGGGCGGCGGCGGGGGCGGGTTCGGTGTGGTGACCACCGCCTCGTTCGAGGCAGCGGACACCTTCCCGGCCGCGTCCTCGGCGACCACGGTGTAGCGGTAGGTGGTGCCGGCGGCGAGCGCCTCGTCCTGGTACGTGGTCGTGGTGCTGGTCCCGATCGCGGAGCCGTTGCGGCGCACGGTGTAGCGCACGACGCCGACGTCGTCCTGGCTCGCCGTCCAGGACAGGTCCGCCCGGGTCGACCCGTTCAGCGTCGCCGTCAGCCCGGTGGGCGCCGTCGGCGGGCCGGTGTCGACCACGTTGCCGACCGTCACCGACACGGCCGCGGAGGTCCCGGCCTTGCCGGCGGCGTCCCGCGCGACGGCCGTCAGGGTGTGCGGCCCGTTGGCCACCGCGGTGGAGTTCCACGGGATGACGTACGGCGACGTGCTGTCGCTCCCCACCACGGTGCCGTCGACCTGCAGGTCCACCGAGGTGACCCCGACGTCGTCGGAGGCGGTCACCGCGACGTCGACGGTTCCGGCGACGGTGGCGCCGTTCGACGGTGAGGTGATGGCGGCCGTCGGGTCGGCCGTGTCGTTGCCGGGGGCGACCGCGACCAGCAGCTCGGGACGCTGCGACGCCGACGCCTCCTTGGAGCGGTAGGCCGCCTTGTTCCGGGAGGCCGAGGAGATCCGCAGGCTGAACGCCCCGTCACCGGTCACCAGTGACGACACGTCCACCTCGTACCACGACCCCTTCGACACCGCGCCGAGCGAGGCGAACGGCGTCGGGTCGGCGGGGGGCGCGGTGTTCCAGCTCAGCGTGGCTTCGTCCCAGGTGGCGTCCGGCACGCGCGAGAAGAGACCGCCGGCGTCCGAGCCGTTTGACGCGTACAGGCGCAAGGTGGCGCTCTCGACGAGGTCCCCGCCAACGCCGGACACGTCGAACCGCAGGAAGGCGTGCTGCTGCGGCTCGCCCTCCACGACGAGCGAGGTCGCTGTGCCGCCCGTCGAGGTCGGCGAGTCGGCACGGACGGTGGTGTCTGCCACCGGGCCGAGCGTGAGCGTCCGGCTCGCCGCCGGGGCCGGCGTGGCCGTGAGGACGGCGGTGACCAACGCCACCGAGAGTGCCAGGAGGAGCAGGGAGGACTTGCCCCGTCCCCCCTCGGCATGCAGGCGCATGAGAACCCCGATCGCTCGAGCCCGACCGAACCGTACAAACGGGGTCGGTGCTCACGCGCCGTCCGAGGGACGTACCGGACCTACGCAGATGGGCGCAGGCTAGGGCGCCACGGTGACCGCCAGGACGGGGCCGTTGCCGCCGGCATTCTGCCGTGACGCCCACTTGACCGCGTTGGTCGAGGTCGGGACGAGCCGCAGGCTGTAGACGCCGTCGCCCCTGATCAGCGAGCCGAGGTCGACCTCGTACCAGGTGCCGGTCGCGACCGCGCCAAGCGACCCGACGCGCGTGCCGACCGTGTCGGGAGCGGTGGCCCAGGTCACGGTGCCTTCCGTCCACCCGTTGTCCGCTGTGGCGAAGAGCTCCCCGCCGGCGTCGGACGCGTCGAGGTTGTAGAGCCGCAGCTTCGCCGCGGTCACCGTGCCGGACCCCACGCCTGACACGGTGAACTTGACCACCGCGTGCTCGACCGGCGAGCCGTCGACGGCCAGCTCCTGGCTGCCGCCGTAACTGCCCGTGGGTGACGCGAGGCGGATCGTGGCGTCGTCGGTGGCGCTGAGGGTGAGCACCCGGCCCGAGTCGGTGGTGGCTTCGGCGGCCGTCGACGCGCCGGAGACGTTGCCCGCGGAGTCCACCGCTCGCACGACGTACGAGTAGGTCGTGCCGGGCGTCAGCGAACCGTCGCTGTACGAGGGCCCGCCCGACGTGGCGACGACCTGGCCGTCGCGGCTGACCTCGTAGTGATCGACCGTCACGTTGTCCTCGCTCGGCGTCCAGGCCAGGTCGACGCGGTCACCGCCGTTCGCGGTGGCGACCAGCCCGCTCGGGGTGGTCGGAGGCGTCGTGTCGCTCTTCGACCCTCCGTCCGGACGGATGGAGAAGGCGTCGGCGAACACACCCGAGGTGGCGGTGTATGCAGCGTCGAGCCGATCACTGGACAGCGTGTAGGTCATGAACCCGTTCGTCACGCCGTCGGTGCTGGCGAAGTAGCCGGCCTCGGGGTCGGCGGGGTCGATCGCGGCACCGGTCCGGCCGAAGTTCCCGATGATGCCGAAGACGGAGCCGGCTCCCTTCTCCATCACGCCGGTGCCGTTGTCGGAGACGCAGGCCGGGCTGAACCCGCCGAGCACGAACGTCGGGCAGGTTCCCGGCCGCAGCGCGAGCTGCTTGCTGCGCTGGTAGTTGTGGTTGTGGCCGGCCAGGATCAGGTCCACGCGCTTGTCGAGCAGCATGTTCCACAGCGGCTGGCCGACCGCACAGCCTGCGGACGAGGACGAGATGCAGGGCTTGTGCATGCCGACGACCGTCCACGGGATCCCGGCGGCCCGGCCGTCGTCGATCGCGCCCGACAGCCAGGTGTAGTGCGGGTCACCGGCGCTGAACGTGTACGTCACGTTCTCCACCACGTGGTCCGGCGAAATCATGAAGACCCTGACCAGGGGGTCATCGGCCGGGTAGTCGAAGTAGTAGTTGACTCCGTAGTGGCTGCCGGGCGCGACGGTGGACGCGAGCCGGTCGGGCAGGCACTGCGCGAAGTTCAGGATGTAGCCGTCGGTCGCGCCCTGGTCCTCGTGGTTGCCCGTGAGCAGCTGGAACGGGAATGTCGGGCCGAGCGTGGGCAGCCCTCCGGTGATGACGTCGCACCACTGCTGCTCGGTCTCGGTCTCCCCGTAGCTGAGGTCACCGAGGGCGAGGAACAGGTCCGCGCCGGTCGTGTCCAGCGCCGCCAGGCTCGCTTTGGCCCGGTCCCCCGCCCCGAAGTCGCCGGCTGCTCCGATCGTGATCGAGCCAGCCGGCGGCTGATTCGACACCGACACCACGACCTGCTCGGAAATTCCGGTCCGGCCGGCGGCGTCGCGGGCGACCGCCGTGAGCGTGTGGGTCCCGTCGCCGACCGTCGTCGTGTCCCATGTGATCGTGAACGGGGCATCGGTGTCCGTTGCCACGTCGGTGCCGTCGACCAGGAGGTCCACCGAGGACACTCCCCGGTCGTCCGACGCGTCGACGTCCACGTCGACTGTGCCGGACACGGTGCTTCCGCTCAGGGGCGCGACGATCGACGCGCTGGGATCGATCTCGTCCGGCGTCGGCTCGAGGGTGAGCAGGAGCTCTGGCCGCTGCGACAAGGCCTCACGGGACTTGAAGGCCACCTTGTCACTCGACGGCGTGGAGACGCGGACGCTGACGACACCGTCACCGGTCACCAGCGCCGAGACGTCCACCTCGTACCAGGTCCTGGACCGCACCTGGCCCAGGGTCGCGAGCGTCCCGTCCGCAGCCGGCTGGTTGAGCCAGGTCATGGCGCTCTCGCTCCAGCTGGTGTCCGCGACGCGCGAGAAGACCCCGCCGGCCGGGCCCGCGTCCTGGACGTAGACCCGCAGCCTCGCGCCGACCACTCGATCGGTCCCTACTCCTGAGACAGCGAACTTGAGGAACGAGAAGTACTGCGGCGACCCGTCGATCGAGAGCTTCTCGCTGGTGCCGTTGACCTTCGTCGGCTTGTCGGACTGGACCGTGGTGTCGGCCACCGGGGTGACCGACAACGTCCGGGTCGCCGCCGGCGCCGGAGGCGCGGTGAGGACAGCAGCCCCGGTCAACAGTGCCACGACGAACAGGACGGCGCGCCTGGTCCGTCCCCCGCCACATGGCGTCATGAGCCCCCCAGCCCCGATGTCGATGGCTGAGCGAACCGTAAGGGGCAGCGACGAGCGTGCCTCCCGCCGATCCGCGTAGCGCGGCTACGCCTTCTGCAGGTGCCGGCGCGGGCTACTCGGGGTGGTTGTGCGCGCCCTCACCGTCGCGGCCGACCTTGTACGGCGTGCTGATGCCGTTGTAGGCCAGGTGCGCGACAAGCCCTTCCGCGGCGTGCGGGAGGTTGTGGCAGTGGTCCATCCACACGCCCGGGTTGTCGGCGACGAACGCGATCTCGTAGGTCTCGTCGTCGGCGACGTGCAGCGAGTCGACCCACCAGGGGCTGCCGGTCGCCTGCACGCCGTTGCGGCTCAGGACGACCGCGTGGTGGCCGTGCAGGTGCATCGGGTGCACGTCACCGCTGGTGTTCTTGATGGTCATTCGCACGACGTCGCCCTCGTCGACGACGTACATCGGCACGTCCGGGAACGTCTTTCCGTTGACGGTCCACCAGAACCCGGGGCGGCCGTCGAGGAAGCCGGGCCGCCGGCCGATGCTGTAGTCGAAGCTCCGGTCGGCCGCGGCCGGGTCGAACGGCAGCTCACCGGCCTGCCCGTAGCCGAGCAGGTCGAGCGTCTCCGCCGGCTCCTCGGCCGGGCGCGGCCCCTGTCCGCCCGGCCCCACGACCAGGGCGGTCCCGCCGCCGACGTCGAGCCGAGCTCCCCTGGCCGGAACGACCAGCTCGAGGTCTGCTCGCGCGCCGGCGGTCAGGACGTACTTCTGCCCGCGGACCTCGGTGGGGCCGTGCAG
>DASTVO010000043.1:0-8533 GCA_035759075.1 Actinomycetes bacterium | reverse complement strand
GGAGCGCAAGGTCGCCGCCGGGCTGGCGTTCGTGCGGCGGCGCCTCACCGGTGACGTCGAGGTCGACGAGTTCGGCTTCGACGCCGAGCTCACCGAGCAGGTGCTGCTCGCCCTCGTGCGCCCGCTCTACGAGCACTACTTCCGGGTCGAGGTCCGCGGGATCGCGAACGTGCCCTCGGAGGGCGGCGCCCTGCTGGTGTCCAACCACTCCGGCACGATCCCGGTCGACTCGATCATGACCCAGGTGGCGTTGCTCGACCACCACCCGGCCCATCGGCACCTGCGGATGCTCGGCGCCGACCTGGTCTTCCAGACGCCGGTCCTGAGCGAGCTGGCCCGCAAGACCGGCACCACACTGGCCTGCAACGCCGACGCGGAGCGGCTGCTGGACAAGGGTGAGCTCGTCGGTGTCTGGCCGGAGGGGTTCAAGGGGATCGGGAAGCCGTTCTCGGAGCGCTACAAGCTGCAGCGGTTCGGCCGCGGCGGCTTCGTGTCGGCGGCGCTGCGCGCGCAGGTGCCGATCGTGCCGTGCTCGATCGTCGGCGCCGAGGAGATCTACCCGATCATCGGCAACATGAAGACGCTGGCGCGGCTGCTCGGCCTGCCGTACGTGCCGGTGACGCCCACGTTCCCGCTGCTCGGCCCGCTCGGTCTGGTGCCGCTGCCGAGCAAGTGGATCATCGAGTTCGGCGAGCCGATCCAGACCGACGAGTTCGGCCTCGGTGCCGCCGACGACCCGATGCTCGTCTTCAACCTCACCGACCAGGTCCGCGAGACCATCCAGCACACCCTCTACCGGCTGCTGATGGCCCGCCGGTCGATCTTCTTCTGAGTCGCCCGGCTGCGTTCGGCGACGTTACGCACCGACTCGCCGTACGACACGCCGAGTCCGGCGAGCGCAACGTCGCCCAACCCGCTCGGGGCGGGCCGCCCGGGGCCGCTCGAGAGGTGAGGCAGGCCGCCTTAGCAGCTGGTGAGCGGCGGGACCGGCACGCAGGGGACGCTGGGCAGCGGCGCGGGCGAGCTGCTCTCCCCGGCCGTGGGGTCGAGCGTCGGCAGGGACGTGACGCTGGGCAGGGGAGCAGGGCTGGTCGGGTCCACCGGCAGCGGGCTGGTCACGGGTCCGGTGGCGGGGACGGAGACCTTCGGCAGGGGCGAGGTGTCCGGCACCGCGGACCCCCCGTCCGAGCCGGAGCCACCACCACCCGCTCCCGACCCACCAGCCGTCGAGCCGGTCGAGCCGCCCGAGCCGGCCAGTCCCGAGAGGGCGTCGTCCAGCAGCCCGCCGTCGCCGGCCCCGCCGGTCGCGGCGCCGCCGGTCGCGGTCGCCGACGACAGTGCCGAGCCGTCGGACGTCGACCCGGTCGCCGACCGGTCGCTGAGCCGGCTCACCGCCCAGCCGTCACCGGAGGCCGGGCCGGCCGAGCCGCCCGTCGCGCCGGCGTTCGTGCCGGTCGTCGTGCCGCCGACCGCCGTCGCGGCCGGGTCCAGCAGGGCGGCGGTGCGTGCGGCGGTCCGCTCCAGCTCGTCGAGGTGCGCGGCCACCCGGGCCCGTAGCGACGGGTCGAGCAGCACGAGCAGGTCGCTCAGGCGTTGCTGCTGCTCGGTGACGAACCGGTCGAGCAGCAGCATCGGCTCGGTGTCACCGGTCTCGGTGTAGGACGTGGTGAGCGCGACGGCGCCCTCGTCCGTCGCCCGCTCCATCTCGGTCAGCGCGGTCGCGAGCGACGCTCGGGTCGCCGGCTCCGTCGCGGCCGAGGACGCGGCCAGGGCCTCCGCCTCGCTGAGGCGGGCCTCGGCCTGCTCGAGCAGCTCGCGCCCGCGGGCGAGCTCAGAGCCGGCCAGCGCGAGCTGGACGTTCTCGATCTGCCGCTTCAGGCCGTACAGCACGTCCCCGGGCAGGGCCCGGGTGCTTGCCGCGGCCGCGCCGGCACCGGTGACGACCGCCGCGAGCGCGACCGTGGCGACCGCGTTGCGCAGCCGCGGGCGCGCCGGCGCGGACGGCGCGGACGGCTCGCCCACGGGCGTCTGCCGCGGCAACCCGGCCGGACGGTCGGCGGCCTCCGCGACGAGCCGCTCGCGCAGCGAGGCGCGGAACTCGGGGCGGGGCGCGTGCCCGGCGGGGACGAGGGCGCGGGTGAGGGCGACGAGGTCCGCGAGGTCGGAGCCGGCCGGGACCCGGCCGCCCTCCAGCAGGGCCGCGAACTCCTCGGCCTCGCGCCGACCGGGGCCCGGGAGGGCACTGGTCATCCCCGTGAACACGCTCATCCCCCGGCACCCCCTCCGCTGTGGTGGCCGGCCCGCCCCGTCGGCGGCGCCGTGCCGACCTGACAACGACGGTCGATCACGGCGGTTACGGGCCGTACCGGGGGGTTCACCTGACCGGCTCCGGAAGCAGCTTCGCGAGCGCCCGGACCGCCCGCAGCTGCAGCTGTTTGACGGCGCCCTCCGAGCGGCCCATGGCCTTGGCGGTCTCGGCCACCGACAGGCCCTGGAGGAACCGCAGCACGATGCACTCTTGCTGCTCCGGCTTGAGCTCGCGCACCGCGTCGAGCAGCACCGCGTTCTGCAGCCGGGCGAGCACCTCGTCCTCGATGCCCTCGTCGGCCCGGTCGGCGTCGAGCATGTCCGCCGTCGAGACCTCGAGCCGGAACCGGCTGGACTTCACGTGGTCGGTGACCAGGTTGCGGGCGATGGTGACGAACCAGGCGCCGATGTCCTTGCCCTGCCAGGTGAACGAGTCGATCCGCCGCAGCGCCCGCACGAACGTCTCGGAGGTGAGGTCCTCGGCCAGGGCGTGCGAGCCGACGCGGTAGTAGAGGTAGCGGTAGATCGAGTCGACGTACGCGTCATAGACCTGCCCGAACGCCTCCGCGTCCCCCTGCTGCGCCAGCGTGACGAGCGCCGCGATCCGTGCCTTCTCGGGGTCGTCGGTCTCCGGTGCGCCGCCCCGCCCGCCGGGGCCCGGTCCGGCCGGCGCCCGCGCCGTGGACAGGGCCAGGCCCAGCTCGGCGGCGAGCAGCGTGCGCAGCTCGGCCAGCCCGACGGGGGCCAGGGACACCGGCACGACGACGGAGGCGGCCACCTGCACCGGGCCTCCCTCCGTCAGGACCTGCTCTGCTGTACCCGCATGCCCGGTGTGACGAACGTCTCGGACCGCACGGACCGTACCGGCGCCTCCCGATCGCCACCAAATCCGACACAACCCCCGAATCGCCGGAAGATCAAGCGGTTCAGCGAGATTTCCGCCGCGCCGACAGCGCCGCCGCGACGGCACCGGCCGCCGCCCCCAGCCCGGCCGCCGTGGGGACGCCGACCTTGGCCGCCTTCCGGCCGGTGCGGTAGTCGCGGACCCGCCAGCCGTGCTCGCGGGCGTACGCGCGCAGGGTGCTGTCCGGGTTGATCGCGCACGGCTGGCCGACGAGGGACAGCAGCGGGATGTCGTTGGCCGAGTCGCTGTACGCGGAGCAGGCGGCCAGGTCGAGGCCCTCGCGCTCCGCCAGCGCCTGCACCGCCTCCGCCTTCGCCTCGCCGTGCAGGATCTCGCCCACCAGCCGGCCGGTGTAGACGCCGTCCACCGTCTCGGCCACCGTGCCGAGCGCGCCGGTCAGCCCGAGTCGCCTGGCGATCACCGACGCGACCTCGACCGGGGTGGCGGTGACCAGCCACACCCGCTGCCCGGCGTCGAGGTGCATCTGCGCCAGCGCCCGGGTCCCGGGCCACACCTTGGCCGCCATCACCTCGTCGAAGACCTCCTCACCGATCGCGGTGAGCTCGGCGACGGTGTGCCCGGCGGCGAAGGTCAGCGCGGTCTCCTGGGCATCGGCGACGGTTCCCATGTGCTCCCGGCCGACGACCCGGAACCGGGCCTGCGCCCAGGCGAATCGGGCGATGTCGCGCGCGGTGAAGAAGTCACGGGCGTACAGCCCGCGGGCGAGGTGGAAGATCGACGCGCCCTGCATCACGGTGTTGTCGACGTCGAAGAAGGCCGCGGCGCGTGGGTCCGGCGGCACCTGGAGGGCGGCCTCGACCTCGGCGGCCGCGGCGGAGGCACGGCCCGCCGCCACCGCGTGCGGGTCGTGGGTCAGGCCCGCGTCCGGCGCGTCCACCGGCTCGTCGGTCGCCATGACCGGCAAGGGTATTCCGTGTGCGAGACTGCGGGCCGTGCCCGTGCCCGCCGCCGGCAACCTCGCCGACCTGGTCCGCCGGGCCGCCGCCGGCCGTGGCGACCATCCCGCGCTGCTGCACCTGCCGCCCGGCGCGCAGGAGCCGGTCCGGGTGACCTGGGCCGAGCTCGACCGCGACGTCGACGCGGCCGCCGCCGGCCTGCGGTCCGAGCTGCACCTGAGCCCCGGCGACCGGGTGGCGCTGATGCTGCCCAACACCCCGGCCTTCGTGACCGCGTACTTCGCGATCCTGCGGGCCGGGCTGGTCGCCGTGCCGGTCAACACCGGCTACACCTCCGTCGAGGTCGCCCAGCTGCTGGCCGACGCCGACGCCAAGGTCGTGCTCTGCGACGACACCACCACCTCGACCGTGGAGGTGGCCGTCGCCGGGACGCACCGGGTGCACGTCGACCCGGCCGGGCTGGACTCCGTCGTCGCCGGGGGCCGCGGCGCCGGCCGGGCGCCGGCGGTCGGCGGCGGGGAGGACCTCGCGGTCCTGCCTTTCACCTCCGGGACCAGCGGCCGGCCGCGCGGGGCGATGCTGAGCCACCGGGCGCTGCTGGCCAACCTGCGCCAGTGCGACGCCCTCGACCCCGCCCCGATGCAGCCCGACGACGTGGTGCTGCTGGTCCTGCCGCTGTTCCACGTCTACGGGCTCAACGCCGGCCTCGGCCTGGTGGCGGCGACCGGCGCGACCGGCCTGCTGGTGGAGCGCTTCGACCCGGCCGAGACGCTGCGACTGGTGCGCGACCACGGGGTCACCAACGTCCCGGGCGCCCCACCGATGTACCTCGCGTGGGCCGACAGCGACGGCCTCGACGCGCTCGCCGGGGTGCGGCTGCTCGCGTCCGGCGCCTCCCCACTGCCGCCCTCGGTGATCGAGCGCGTGCGGGAGCGCACCGGCCGGACCGTGCACGAGGGCTACGGGCTGACCGAGACCGCCCCGGTGGTGACGAGCACGCTCGCCTCCGACCGGCCCAAGCCGGGCTCCGTCGGCCGGCCGCTGCCCGGCGTCGAGGTGCGGCTGCTGGACGAGTCCGGCACGCCGGCGGCGGACGGTGACCCGGGAGAGGTCTGGGTGCGCGGCGACAACCTGTTCAGCGGCTACTGGCCGGACGGGTCCGAGGGCCCCGACGCCGAGGGCTGGTGGGGCACCGGCGACGTCGCGTACGCCGACGAGGACGGCGACCTCTTCCTCGTCGACCGCCGCAAGGAGCTGGTGCTCGTCAGCGGCTTCAACGTCTACCCGCGCGAGGTCGAGGACGCGCTGGCCGGCCACCCGGACGTGGCCGAGGTGGCCGTGATCGCCGTCCCCGACCCGGAGACCGGCGAGGCGGTGAAGGCCTTCGTCGTGCCGCGCGCCGGTTCGAGGCTGACCGCCGAGGACGTCGACGCGTACGCGGCGAGCCGGCTGGCCCGGTTCAAGCGGCCCACGGTCGTCTCGATCGTCGACGCGCTCCCGCACTCCGCGACCGGCAAGGTCGCCAAGGGCCGGCTGCGTGAGCGGGACGCGGCGACGTGACCGCGCGCGTCACGCTGCTCGGCAAGCCCGGCTGCCACCTGTGCGACGAGGCCCGGGCGGTGGTCGCCCGGGTGACCGCCGAGCTCGGGGAGAGCTTCGAGGAGATCTCGATCCTCGACGACCCCGCGCTGCAGGAGCAGTACTGGGAGCAGATCCCCGTCACCCTGGTCGACGGGAAGCAGCACGACTTCTGGCGGGTCGACGAGCAGCGGCTGCGCGCGGCTCTGGGCGGCTGACGAGCCGGCCGCCTCCGCGCTCACTTTGTGCTTACCTTCACAAGCGCATAGCCTGACGAGCGTCCGGGTCGGCGCCCGTCCCCCGGGCGAGTTGGAGATCCGTGACCACCGCAGAGCCGAGCGCCGTGCGCGGTGCCCGCTCCCCGCGACGGGGCAACGGTCACCCACGGCAGGGCGTCCCTGAGGCCACGGTGGCCCGCCTGCCGCTCTACCTCCGGGCCCTCGGCCTGCTGGCCGACGACGGTGTGTCCACCGTCTCATCCGAGGAGCTGGCCGCCGCGGCCGGGGTCAACTCGGCCAAGCTGCGCAAGGACCTGTCCTACCTGGGCTCGTACGGCACCCGCGGGGTCGGGTACGACGTCGACTACCTCGTCTACCAGGTCTCCCGGGAGCTGGGCCTCACCCAGGACTGGCCGGTCGTCATCGTCGGGCTCGGCCACCTCGGGCACGCCCTGGCCAACTACGGCGGCTTCGCCTCCCGTGGGTTCGCGATCCGGGCGCTCGTCGACGCCGATCCCGCCATCGTCGGCACCGAGGTCTCCGGTCTCGACGTCACGCACCTCGACGACCTCGAGCAGGTGGTGCGCGAGCGAGGCATCGCGATCGCTGTGATCTCGACCCCGGCGCAGGTCGCGCAGGAGGTCTGCGACCGGCTGGTGGCGGCAGGCGTCAGCAGCATCCTGAACTTCGCCCCGACCGTCCTCTCCGTGCCCGAGGACGTCGAGGTGCGCAAGGTCGACATGTCCCTCGAGCTGCAGATCCTCGCCTTCCACGAGCAGCGCAAGGTCGCCGCGTCGACCGCCGAGGTCGTGTCGGAGACGCTGGACACGCTGGCCGAGGTCGTGGGCCGGTGAGCGTCCTCGTCGTGGGCCTGTCCCACCGCACCGCGCCGGTCGGCCTGCTGGAGCGCGTCACGCTGCCCCCTGACGCGGCGACCAAGCTGCTCGACGACGTCGTCGCGAGCGACCACGCCGGCGAGGCGATGGTCCTCTCGACCTGCAACCGGGTCGAGGTCTACGTCGACGTCGACAAGTTCCACGGCGGGGTCGCGCAGACCTCCGAGCTGCTGGCCCGCAGCACCGGCGTCAGCCTCGACGAGCTCACCCCGCACCTCTACGTGCACTACGAGGACCGCGCGGTCGCCCACCTGTTCGCGGTGACCTGCGGCCTGGACTCGATGGTCGTCGGCGAGAGCCAGATCCTCGGCCAGGTGCGCGCGTCGCTGCGGGCCGCGCAGGACGCCGGCACCGCCGGCCGCACTCTCGGCGCGCTGGCGCAGCAGGCGCTGCGGGTGGGCAAGCGGGCCCGCACCGAGACCGGCATCGACCGGGCGGGCAGGTCGCTGGTCAGCACCGGTCTCGAGCAGGCCGGACGGGTCCTGGGGCCGCTCACGGGCCGGACCGCGGTCGTCGTGGGCGCCGGAGCCATGAGCGCGCTGGCCGCCACCGTCCTCGCGCACTCCGGCGCGGGCCGCGTCGTCATCGCCAACCGGACGCTCTCCCACGCCGAGCGGGTCGCAGCCGCCGTCGACGGGGAGGCCGTCCCGCTCGCGGGTCTCCACGACGCGCTGGCGGAGGCCGACCTCGTCGTCTCCTGCACTGGTGCGGTCGGGCACGTGATCGCCGCGGCGGACGTGTCCGCCGCCCAGGCCCGCCGCGGCGGCCGAGACCTGGTCGTCCTCGACCTGGCGCTGCCCCGCGACGTCGAGCCGGACGCGCGGCACCTGCCCGGCGTCACCGTCGTCGACCTCGAGACCCTCGCCGAGGTGCTCGAGACCACCGAGCACGCCGCGGACGTCGAGGCCACCCGCGCGATCGTCGCGGACGAGGTCACCGCCTTCCTCGGCTGGCAGCGCGCCGCCAGCGTCGCGCCCACCGTGGTCGCGCTGCGGGACATGGCCGACGGCGTCGTGCGCGCCGAGCTGGCCCGCCTGACCGGCCGGCTGCCGCAGCTCGGGCCGAAGGAGCGCGCGGAGATCGAGCTGACCGTGCAGCGCGTGGTCGAGAAGGTGCTGCACGCGCCCACCGTCCGGGTGAAGCAGCTCGCCGGGGAGCCCGGTGGCCAGTCCTACGCGGAGGCCCTCAGCAAGCTGTTCGGGCTGGACCCGGCAGCGGTGGAGGCCGTGACCCGCGCCGACATCGAGGTCGACCCGGCCGCGGCCGAGGGGGGCGAGCGATGAGCGCCCCGCTGCGCCTGGGCACCCGCCGCAGCCCGCTGGCCACCGCGCAGGCCGAGCTGGTGGCGCGCGCGCTGACCGAGCGCACCGGGCGGGCCGTCGAGCTGGTGCCGGTCACGACGTACGGCGACACCTCGGGTGCCGCCCTCGCGGAGATCGGCGGCACCGGCGTCTTCGTCGGCGCGCTGCGCGAGGCGCTGCTCGCCGGCGAGGTGGACTTCGCGGTCCACTCGCTCAAGGACCTGCCGACGGCGCCCGCCGAGGGCATCCGGCTCGCGGCCGTGCCCGTCCGCGAGGACCCCCGCGACGCCCTGGTGGCGCGCGACGGGATGGTCCTCGGTGAGCTGCCGGCCGGATCGCGGGTCGGCACCGGCTCGCCGCGCCGCGCCGCCCAGCTGCGCGCCCTGGGGCTGGGCCTGGAGATCGTCGACGT
>DASTVO010000042.1:0-3029 GCA_035759075.1 Actinomycetes bacterium | reverse complement strand
CGGCCGAGGTGCAGCACCTGTGACGGTCTCCACCACACCCGCGCTCGCGACGTACGCGTTGCGGCTCGGGGACGACGCGCTCGTGCTCTCCCAGCGGCTCGGTGAGTGGATCGCCCGCGCCCCGCAGCTCGAGGAGGACGTGGCCCTGGGCAACATCGCGCTCGACCTGCTCGGGCAGGCGCGGACCCTGCTGACCTACGCCGGGGAGGTCGAGGGCGCCGGCCGCACGGAGGACGACCTGGCGTTCCTACGGGACGAGCGCGAGTTCCTCAACCTGACGATGGTCGAGCGGCCGAACGAGGACTTCGCCGTGACGATCGCCCGCCAGCTCTTCTTCTCGACCTGGCAGCTCGCGCTGCACCGGCGGCTGGTCGGCTCGACCGACGAGACCATCGCCGGCGTGGCCGGCAAGGCGGTCAAGGAGGTCGACTACCACCGCGACCACGCCACCCAGTGGGTGCTGCGGCTGGGCGACGGCACCGAGGAGTCGCACCGCCGGATGCAGGCCGGCCTCGAGCGGATGTGGCCCTACGTGGCCGAGATGTTCGGCTCCGACGACCTCGAACGCTCCCTCGCCGCCGACGGTGTCGCGGTCGACGTGTCGACCTTGCGGGCGGAGTGGGACGCCCATGTCGACGCGGTGCTGCGCGAGGCCACCCTGGAGCGCCCGGCCGACGGCTGGACCCCGCCGCCCGGCGGGCGCCGCGGCGTCCACACCGAGGCCTTCGGCTACCTGCTTGCCGAGATGCAGCACCTGCACCGGTCGCACCCGGGGGCGACGTGGTGACGACGACCGCGCCCTCCGTCGAGCGGGCCCGCGCGGCCGCGGCAGCGGTGCTCGATCCCGAGGTGCCCGTCCTCACCATCGAGGACCTCGGTGTCCTGCGCGACGTCTCGCTCGAGGGCGGCACCGTGACCGTCACCGTCACGCCGACCTACTCCGGCTGTCCGGCGATGGAGGCGATCGAGCGCGACGTCGAGGTGGCCGTCCGCAACGCCGGTTTCGAGGACGTCCGGGTCCGCCGAGTCCTGGCTCCGGCGTGGACGACCGACTGGATGAGTGCCGAGGGCCGTCGCAAGCTCGAGCAGTACGGCGTCGCGCCGCCGTCGCCGCGGGCCGACCGTGAGCACGGTTCCGGTCCGGTCCTGGTGACCCTGTCGGTGCGCTGCCCGCAGTGCGGCAGCCCCGACACCCGGGAGCTCAGCCGTTTCGGGTCGACCGCCTGCAAGTCCCTGTGGCAGTGCAATGCCTGCGGCGAGCCCTTCGACCACTTCAAGGCGATCTGAGCGATGGCCACCACGACCGCCCCGACGCCCACCGGCCGCCGGCACGGCACATTCCACCCGCTGCGGGTCGCCGCCGTCGAGCGGCTCACCGAGGACGCCGTCGCGATCACCTTCGAGGTCCCGGAGGAGCTGCGCGAGCAGTACGCCTTCACCCAGGGGCAGCACCTCACGGTGCGGACCGAGATCGACGGTGAGGAGGTCCGCCGCAACTACTCGATCTGCGCGCCCGCGACGAGCGGGCGGCTGCGGATCGCCGTGAAGCGCCTCGCCGGCGGCGCCTTCTCCGGCCACGCCACCAGCGCCCTGCGGGTCGGTGACGTGGTCGACGTCATGACCCCGACCGGTCGGTTCTTCACCGAGCTCGACCCGGCCAACGCCAAGCACTACTGCGCCCTGGCGGCGGGCAGCGGCATCACGCCGGTGCTGTCGATCGTGTCCACCGTGCTCGAGGTCGAGCCGCGCAGCCACGTGACCCTGGTCTACGGCAACCGCACCACCGCGTCGGTGATGTTCCTCGAGGAGCTCGCTGACCTGAAGGACCGCTATCCCACCAGGTTCCGGCTGCTGAACGTGCTGTCCCGGGAGCCCCAGGAGGTCGAGCTCTTCACCGGCCGGATCGACGCGGAGAAGGTGGAGACCCTGCTCTCCACGCTGCTGCCGGCGGAGACCGTGGACGAGTGGTTCCTCTGCGGCCCGTTCGCCATGGTCGAGCAGGCCCGAGCCGTCCTCACCGGCCACGGCGTCGACACCCGCCGCGTGCACACCGAGCTGTTCCACGTCGAGGGCGAGGCGCCGCGCGAGTCCGTCGTCGTGGACGAGGAGCTCGCCGAAGGCAGCAGCACGGTGACCGTGACCCTCGACGGCAGGGCGTCCACGCTGCAGGTGCCCCGGTCCGGCGTCCGGGTTCTCGACGCGGTGCTCGCCGTCCGGGCGGACGCACCGTACGCGTGCAAGGGCGGTGTCTGCGGCACCTGTCGCGCCAAGCTGCTCAGCGGCGAGGTGGCCATGGACCGCAACTACGCGCTCGAGCCCGACGAGGTCGAGAACGGCTTCGTGCTCGCCTGCCAGTCGCGCCCGCTGACCGACGAGGTCGTCCTCGACTTCGACGCCTGACAGACTGACCTCGTGCGCGTCACAGCGAGGGTCGACTATGCCGTGCGCGCCCTCGTCCAGCTCGCGGCCGACACCACCTCCGGCCCGGTCAAGGCCGAGCACCTCGCGAGCACCCAGCAGATCCCGCTGAAGTTCCTCCTGGAGATCCTCCGCCAGCTCAAGCAGCACAAGCTGCTGGTCAGCCGGCGCGGCCCGGACGGCGGCTACACCTTGGCCAAGCCGGCGGCCGCCATCGCCATCGCCGACGTCATCCGCGCGGTCGAAGGACCGTTGGCGACGGTCCGGGACGTCAGTCCGGCCGACCTGGAGTACGCCGGGCCGACGGAGAGCCTGCGCACCGTGTGGGTCGCGGTCCGCGGCAGCCTGCGGCACGTCCTGGAGGACGTGACGCTGCAGGACGTCGCGAGCGGACGGCTGCCGCGCCACGTGGTCTCGATGGCCGAGACCTACGGCGCCGACGAGCGCCCCTAGTCGCCGGGCCGGCGGGCCACCAGCAGCCAGCGCCGGAGCAGGCCGTCGCGGATCGCGGCCACGCCCGTCCGGTTGTCGGCGAGGCGCTGGTCGTAGCCCTCCGCGTCAGGGGGACGTAGCTCGTCGCGGTACCGCTCGTTCTCGGCCACCCACGCCTC